>JBBIKU010000008.1:0-30016 GCA_037445245.1 Anaerolineaceae bacterium | reverse complement strand
GCGTACCGTTTCTGGCAAATAATCTGGAACACGCGGCGCCCAGAAAATGACCGTCTCGTGCAGCAGGTGTCGCAACCAGCGTTGGGTGATGCGCGCGCTCAAGGGATAAACCGGAACGATGCGGTTGGTGTGCAGGTGCTGCTGTTCCAGCTCTTCGACCTCGGGGCTGTTCATTACCAGCCGCCCCAGGTACATGTCCACTTTGCCAGAAATCACGATCTGGCTGCCGGGTTTGAGGCGGGCGGCAAGCCAGGGCTGATTGAACCAGGTCAGCCGCAAGCTACCGGTACCGTCGCTGACAAGTGCCTCGGTGATTTTCAACTGCCCTCCGCGGGCGGTGCGATTGTGGATGCTTTCGACCCCAGCGATGACCGTCAGTGCTTCGCCATACTCGAGGCGGTTGATCGGTTTCATCTGACTGTAATCATCATAACGGCGGGGGAAATAATACAGCAGGTCGCCCAGGGTGTACAATCCCAGGCTGCGTAAGGTCTGGGCGTGGCGTGTTCCGATACCGGGGATTACGGTGAGCGAAGCGTTGAGCCCGAGCGTCTCCGGCGTGCTTTGAACACGCCGGCTACCTTTCTCTTGTGGCTTTTCGGTTCGGCGGGGTTGGGGTTGGGCGGATGGGGCAGGCTGCGGCGCGGCTGGTGATGCAGCGCCTGAGGTGACGAGATTGTTTTTGTCGACGGTGGGCGCTTCCATCTCGCCGCCCTTAATTTTTTCCAGAAGGGCAAGCAGTTCGACAATGGTTGCAGCCCGGCTTTGTACGTCCTGATCAGGGTAACCTTTCAGTTTATCTGAGACAGATGCGATTATGTCTGGATCGAGATTGGAGGCATGGGCGTCCATTTCCCAGGAGGGGATGATTTTCTCCAACCCTCCCATCACAGCCCGGTTGTCATATTCTCTTTCGATTTCTAACTTAAAAATTTTTTGAAATTTTTCAATCGGCGATGGCATACCGTTATTTTACCCCAAAGTGTTCCATCGCACGGCTGGTTGTGAAATGCCCCTCTTCGAACAATGGGGGTGATTTATGCGCTTTGATTTTCCATGACGAACAATGCCAGCGTATTGGGTCCGAACAGAGTTGCCATAGGCAAGGGGATGGCGTGGATGGAATGCGGCGTTTTGGGGGTACACTCGCCGAGCGACTCTTTCCAGTATTTGTGATCGGGGCTTTCTGTGGTGTTATGATCCAGCAGGGCAATGTGATTCAGGTTATCGAACTCTGACAGGTATTCCAAAAAAAAGTTCAAAACTTGCCGCCTGTTGCGCACCTTGACCATTGGCGCCAAGCGACCGTTCTCTATGCCAAAGATCGGGTACAGATCGAGCATTTCGCAAACGATTGCCTGTCCCCGATCCACGAACCCGTTGTAATAAAGATAAGACAATCCGGGGGTGCAAATGACGCTGAAGAGATGGTGGATGTGGTTGCGAATCTGCCGTTCGATGGCGTGCGTGGATTTGCTGTCGGATAGCGCTGCCAGTGCACTGGCGGTCAGAAAGCCCAGCCCGAGCGAGGTGGTTTGCGAATCAATGATCTGAATGCTAACACCGCCAGGAATGGTTGCGGCAGCCTGCACTGCGTTCTGGACGCAATCACTCAACTGTGACGAGATCAACAAACACAGGATTTCGTTGTAATTTTTGGATAATTCAATGAAACGCTGACGAAAATCTTCCACCGAGGGCGCTTTGGCTTGGGGATGGATGGAATCGGTTGCAAATCGAGGCAGATGCGTTACCTTCGTGTCGCTGTCCGCCATGTGACCGTTCAGGTAAATCTTGTGCGGAATGATGTTGAGGTGGGGAAGGTGTTCGTGTTGAGGGTCGATGAATTGTGCTGAGCTATCGGTGAGGATGCACAACGAATTCATAGGTCACTCAACTGCGATGATGAATTGGTAGTGCGGTTGACCGCCTTCGTGCAGCTCAATTTCGTGTGAGGGATAGTGGGAACGGATTTTATCGACCAGCCGGTTGACTTCTGGTTTGGCAATGTTGTTGCCGTAAAAAAGGGTGATACGCTCCTTGCTGTTCACATCCACTTTTTTTAGAAAAGTGAGGCAGGTATCTTCGAGGTTGTCCGAGGAATAAATCAGCATGCCGTTGTGCAGGGCGATGACTTCACCTTCTTTGACGTTGACCCCGTTGATTTCGACCGAGCGGGTGGCAATGGTGATCTCGCCGGTTTCGACCTCGGCGAGAGCTTCGGTCATTTCCGTCGCGATTTCTTCCAGGTTGCCATTCGGGTCGAAGCGAAACATGGCACTCAACCCCTGCGGAACGCTGGTGCTGCGGATAACCTTTACCTCTTTTACGGTCATGCTGGCGGCAGCTTCGGCTGCCAGGATGATATTCTTGTTGTTGGGGAGAATGATGACGTTGTTGGTGGGCAGGTTTTCGAAGGCTTTTAAGATCTCTTCGGTGCTGGGATTCATAGTTTGACCGCCTTCGACGATGGCGGTGGCGCCCAAACTGGTGAAAATGCGGGATATTCCCGAACCCGGTGAAACCACAATGGTCGCGATCTGACCTGGTTCGATGGAGACCTTGCTTTGCCCGCCCGCCCGCGAATCCTTGGCGTTTGCCATCTGGGCAACCAGGTTCTCAATCGTGCCTTGGGTGATCGTCCCCATCTGGCGAATATAAGCGATGGGATCGAAAAATTTGTCGGCAGGAACGTGGATGTGCATGCGATAGATGCCTTCCCCTTCACCCAACTGGATCGAGGTACCCATCTGTTCCAACTCGTTGTAGAATTTGGGCAGATCTAGCGGCTGGAAGGGTTGAAAATCTAACACGATCTCAAAATCTTGCCCGGGCTCAATATTTTCCATGGTTTCTTCCATGTTGATCAGAGATAATGGCTGGATGGTGATCTCCGGCGAATCGAGGGATTGTTTGTTGAGATAACGCAACATTCCTTCCAGCAGGAAATACAAACCTTTGCCGCCTGCATCGACCACCCCTGCCTGTTTGAGGATGGAGAGCAGTTGGGGGGTGTTCTGGACAGAAATGTTGGCGGCTTCTACCATGTCTTCCAGAATTGATTTCAGGTCGTCCGTTTTTTTTACCGATTGTTCAACTGATTTGTCGATGTCGGTTGCCACGGTGAGAATGGTGCCCTCCACCGGTCGCACCACACCTTTGTAGGCAGTGTTGCGGGCTTCGTGCATGGCGTGCGCCAGTAGAGCAGCGTCCATTGTTTCGTGATCATCCAAGTGACGGGCAAAACCGCGCCACAACTGGGAGAGGATCACGCCAGAATTGCCACGGGCGCCCATCAATGCACCCTGGGCAATGGCGTGGGCTACTTTGCCAATGTTCTGTTCGCCTGATTCGGCGATTTCGTTGCAGGCAGCTTGCATGGTGAGCAGCATGTTGGTGCCGGTGTCGCCATCCGGCACCGGGAATACGTTCAAGGCGTTGACGGTCTGTTGGTTGGTTCGCAACCAGGTCAAAGCTGCCTGTACCAATTCTTTTAATTCCTGCCCATCGAGGGTTTTTGAGTCCGTTTCTGTCATCTGGCTAGGCAGACCGGATGGGTTCTGTGCTTCATCGCTCATAAGACTCCTGGATCAGGGAAGTGTTGCCTGTGCCCCACGGGATAAGAATAAAGGTCAGTCCAGATCGCTCACGCGCAGCCCGCGCACGTGTACATTGACCTCACTGACGGGAATACCAATCGCTTTTTCGACCTGAAAACGAACGCTGTCGGACAAACTGGCTGCGACCGATTTGATGCGGGTTCCGTATTCGACGATGATGTAAAGCTCTATACGGATCGCCGTTCCGTCAAAGCGGACATCCACGCCCAAGGTTGGATCTTTCACCAGCGCATGTGCCAGTCCTTCAGCCAGATTTTTTGCCGCCAGTCCTACGACGCCGTAGGTTTCCAGCCCCGCTTGATGGGCAATCGATGCGATTGCACGGTGGGAGATGTAAATG
Organism: Anaerolineaceae bacterium; assembly: GCA_037445245.1. Classification (GTDB taxonomy): domain Bacteria; phylum Chloroflexota; class Anaerolineae; order Anaerolineales; family Anaerolineaceae; genus JBBIKU01. The sequence goes on along the minus strand of JBBIKU010000008.1, from coordinate 26,056 downwards.
TTGCCAAGAAGATTGGTTTTGTCACTCATACGCCCATGCCCTTATAGTTTATTAACCTGATTTCTTGATAAAGGTTGCGTTTCGTGATAGAATTATAGTTTGATAATGTATCATATAAGCGTGAGCAGACCTGCTCAATGATGAAAGGATTGTGAATAATGGCAAAGTGTGAATCATGCGGCAAGTCAACCGTTTTTGGTCACAATCGGAGTTTTTCCATGCGGGCAACCAATCGTGCTTACAAACCCAATTTGCAGCGGGTTTCTGTTTACGTTAAGGGTCGCAAAATCCGCAAAGTGTTGTGCGCCAAGTGTATTCGAACGATGGTAAAGAGCTGATCTGTAAATGTGGTTAGAAAATCGCGGCGCAGCCGTGATTTTTTATTTAATAGCCCGACGTAGGTCGTCGACGCCGGCTTGAATGCCGTTGGGGTGACCGAAGATAGCAGTGCCTGCTACGAACACATCGGCTCCCGCCCGATGCAGTTCAGCGATCGTATCGGCTGAAACTCCGCCGTCCACCTCAAGGTGTGCCTGCGGGTTGGTGTGGTTCAGCATGCGGCGGATCTCTTCGACCTTGGAAAGCGTTTCGGGGATAAATGTCTGACCGCCAAACCCCGGGTTCACCGTCATGACCAGCACCATCGCAACCAGCGGCAGGATGGCGCTGATGCTGCTTTCCGGTGTGCCCGGATTGAGGACGATGCCGGCTTTGCATCCCAGCTCCTGAATGTGCTGTAAAGTGCGGTGAATGTTGGCGTTGTTTTCAATGTGCACGGTAATCCAATCGGCGCCGGCTTTTGCGAATGCTTCGATGTGCCGTTCAGGGTGTTCGATCATGAGATGCACGTCCAACGGCAGGTCGCTGTTGCGGCGGCAGGCTTCGACCACCAGCGCTCCCATGGTGATGTTGGGCACGAAGTGCCCGTCCATCACGTCAATGTGGATCCAGTCGACCCCGGCAGCTTCGGCTAAGCGAATCTGGTTTCCTAAAGCGGAGAAATCGGCGGCGAGGATTGAGGCGGATAGAAGGGGCTGCATCGATTTTCTCAGCGAATGGCGGGGTTGTTGGTGATCATGAACCAGATATATAGCCAGAAAGGGATCAACCCGCCAACGGCGAGAACAGCGCCAAGCCCAAGCAGGATGGTGAGCCAGTCAATATCCAGTATGCTGTTTCTGTTGTCCTTGTCGAGATAGATTGGCTGGGAGCCGCTGGGGGTAATATCGGCGGGGGTGTTTGAGAGGACGCCTTCCACCGCGTTTGGGATATTGGCGGCATACGTGCCTGCCCGTTGGCTGAAGTTGGTTAGGATGCGTCCGAGCTGGTCTGCCGAGCGGTAGCGTGCGGCAGGTTCCTTTGCCAATACCTTGAGCAGGATCTGTTGTAGTTCTGGTGGTATTTCAGGGTTGATTCTGCCGGGCGGAGTGGGTCTGGCTTCGCGATGCATGCGGGCGAGTTCGGAAGGATCATCGGATATGAAGGGTAGTTGCCCGGTGAGCATTTCGTACAGGATCACGCCCAGCGAGTACACGTCCGAGGCTGGCGAAGGCGGGGAGCCGGCAGCCTGCTCGGGGGAGAAATATTGCGGCGATCCCCAGATCACGTCATAGCGTTCGTCGGGGCGAATGGTGGAAAGGGCGCGGGCAATGCCAAAGTCGGTGACTTTGAGGCGTTGATCGGGCGAGACAAGCATGTTCTGTGGCTTGATATCGCAGTGGATCAGGCCGGCGCGATGCGCGTAGCCGACGCCGGCACATGCCTGGACGATCAAGGGGATGGCTTCGTCGAGGGTGAAATGCCGGCGCTGGCGGATCATTGTTTTGAGATCAGTGCCGGGCACGTATTCCATTACAATGTAGAGGCTTTCATTATCCAACCCGAAATCGTGGACGGTGACGATATTGGGGTGCGAAAGGTTGGCGGCAGCTCGCGCTTCATGGCGGAAGCGTTCGCGAAAGCCTACGTCCTTTGAAAAATCAGGTCGAAGAACTTTGATGGCGACCGGGCGTTCCAACATCAGATCGCGCCCGCGGTACACGACGGACATTCCCCCGCTGCCCAGGGTCTGCTGCAATTGATATCGTTTACCAAGTATGGGTTGTGATGCAGAACCCGTGTTCATGAATTAAGATTATAACATAGAGCCAATTGAGAATGCAGTTTTGTCTTGCACAACGAACGGGGAGGGAGAATAGAATGCGATATAATTTTTGTCGATTGTTTCGGACGGGTTTTATTTTCCTAGAAACTCAAAGTTCGAATGTTGAAGGGTTGAGGCACAATGAATTTGCGCACCTGGATTGGCGAACGTTGGTCTAATTGGGTGATTGTCGCAACCTTGATGGTTGTGGGAGGGTTATGCGTCTTTTTCGGCAGTTTAATGTGGGTGGTTCAGCCGCGACAGGCGACGCAGGTGTCACCCACTGCGCAACTGGTGATCATCTCGGGACCAACCCTGACTGCCACGATATCGCACCTCTTCCTGACGCCCACGCCGACCGAAGAAGCTCTGGTTGAAAAAGATGGCATTTCGGTCGGGGCGTACGTGCAGATTGTCAACACAGGTGGGGTGGGGCTTCGTATGCGCTCCGGGCCCGGCATCGATTACCCGCCGCGGTTTTTGGGAATGGATGCAGAAGGTTTTGAGGTGAAAGACGGTCCAAAAGAGGCGGATGGCTTCACCTGGTGGTATCTGGTTTCTCCTTACGACGTCACCCGTAGTGGCTGGGCTGCCTCAAGCTATCTCTCGGTCATTCAACACGAAGAGCCGTAAATTTTTTTCCGATGTTTCTCGCGCCAAGAATACGGTCAAGGCGCAAGCGGCTCTGTCCCTTCCCTCCGTGTGGTCCATGCGGCGGCGCACTTCATGGGTTGGCAAATGCGGGCTTTGCTAATCTGCAAGCTGGGGTTTATTTTAAAATTGCTTATGCTAAAATGAAAAAAGTAACTGACCGGTTGAGTGTGATCCAACATTGGATTTAACTGTGGGAAAGGTGAGCAAAGTGAATTACCCCCACCGGCATGATTGGAGGTAGAACTGGAAACCCAACGGATGAGCGACGGTTCTCAATCCGAGAATGGCTGGTCTCAACAACTCCAGCCGGATACGGTGCTTCAAAACCGCTATCAGATCCAAGACGTGATCGGTCTGGGGGGAATGGGATCGGTTTATCGGGCGCGCGATTTGCATTTTCTGAATACAGATAAACTGGTGGCGGTCAAAGAGATGGTCAATCAGGCACCTGATCCGCTGGTGAGGCGTACCATCGTCCAGAATTTCGAGCGCGAAGCCAACATCCTGGTGTCACTTGCCCATCCTTCGATCCCCAAGATTCTGGATTATTTCACCCACGACCAGCGTTCATACCTGGTGTTGGAATACGTACACGGTAAGGATCTGGAAGCCTTACTCTTTGAATCGAAGGATTTCTTCCCCGAGGAGCAGATCATCCAGTGGATGGTTGAAATCTGCAATGTATTGAGTTACCTGCATGCGCATAAACCGGAACCGATTGTGTTTCGTGACATTAAACCCTCGAACATTATGATCAATCAGCAGGGACATGTCGTGCTGGTTGATTTTGGGATCGCCAAGCTTTTTAAAGAGGGGCAACGCGGCACCATGGTGGGTACGGAAGGCTATTCGCCTCCCGAACAATATCGCGGCGAGGCAACCCCCCTGGCGGATATTTATTCACTCGGTGCCACCATGCACCATCTGTTGACCCGCCGCGATCCGCGCCTGGAACCGCCTTTCACCTTTACCGAACGGAAGATCCGTGAGATCAACCCTGCCATCTCGGCTGAGCTGGAAGCGGTGATCAATACCGCTTTGCAGTATAATCCCCAGGACCGCTTCCAATCTATCGATGCCATGAAGGAAGCTTTGATGATGGCAGCGCGCAAGACGGGGGTTTTGAACCGAATTGTTTCACGTACAGTTTCTTTGAGGATGGCGCAAGAGATCAAACCGCTGTGGACCTTCCAGTGTGAGGATGAAATACGCGGAACACCGATCTGCGATGGGGGCACGGTGTATGTGGGCGCCTATGATTCAAACCTGTATGCCATTCAAGTCAGTGATGGGACGTTCCGCTGGAAATATCCTACCGCCGGGGGTATCGTCAGCCAGCCTCTGGTGCATGAGGGTGCGGTGGTTTTTGGTTCGGAGGATAAAACACTGTATGCTGTTTCTGCTCGAACCGGCAATTTGGTGTGGACATATCATAGCGATGGTGCAATTCGTTGCTCACCGCGAATGATTGAGGGGCATGTTTTGATCGGTTCGGACGATGGTTGCTTGCATATGGTGAACTCGGCAACGACTCGCAGGGTTTGGTTGCTGGATGCCGACTCGCCGGTGCGGTCAACGCCATTCGTTGATGGCGAATCGATTTATTTCGGTTGTGACAGCGGTGAATTCATCTGCTGCGATCTCAGCGGGCGGACCCGCTGGCGTTTTAGAGCCAAGCGATCGATTTTTTCATCGCCACTGGTGGATGATGAGGTGGTTTATTTCGCGTCGCTCGATTCCACATTTTACGCTCTGGATGCGCACAGCGGTTGGGTGATCTGGCGTTTCCGCATGGGGAAAGGGAGCGTCTCTTCGCCTTGCAAGGCAGGCCATCTGCTCTTCATCGGTTCGGCAGATTGCCACATTTATTGCGTGGATAGCGGCAGCGCCAAAGAAGTTTGGCGGTTTATGACCGATCACCAGGTCAGCGGGTCTCCCGTTATCCATAAGGATTCGATTTATGTTGGTTCGGCGGACGGGAAGCTGTACTGTTTGGAATATCGCAGCGGCAGGTTGCGCTGGGCATTTCAGACCGAAGGCGCCATTACCGGTTCAATTTATATCTACAAAGACGTTCTTTACTTCGGGTCTACTGACCATCGCCTCTATGCTCTGGCGGGCTAATTCATCTTGCCATTGTTTCCCCATATCAGCGATGGAGGTGCGCAGTGTTTGGGAAGCTTAGGAAGTGGTTTATCATAGCCGAGTCCTCTCAGCCCAGCGCTGAGAAAAGCCAGGCTGATGTGCAATCAACGGGAGAATCCGCATCTGTGCCAGTGCCTTCTCGATTGGACAGCAGCGTGAACACAACGAAGATGGGCTGTTCAGTTTGAGTTCGATTTTGGTGGCGGGTGATGACGAGGTACCTTTTGGGTTGTTCATGGTTGCTGATGGCATGGGCGGTCATCAATACGGCGAAGTCGCCAGTGGTGTTGCGCTGCGATCGATGGCAGAATATCTGCTGGGGTGTTTGACGCCGTCCCTGCTGGGGCTGCAATCGCAACGGCAAGGGGAAAGCCTTTTGGAAATGGTGGAAAAGGCGGTGCAAGAAGCGCAAAAAGCAGTGCTCAATCGCGCTCCTGGCGGCGGCACCACGCTAACGGCGGCTTTGATGATCGGAAGTCAGGTCACTCTGGCGCACGTTGGCGACAGCCGGGCGTATTTTTTTTCTCCCCACGGCGAAGCTCAAGTTTTAACCCAAGATCATTCTCTGGTCAGACGAATGGTTCAACTGGGGCAGATCAGCGAGGAGGAAGCCAAAGTCCATCCCCAACGCAATGTTCTCTACCGGGCGTTGGGACAAAGCGATCAGCTTAAACCCGAAATCAAGAACCTTACTTTTTCTCACCGGGGGTACCTTTTGCTGTGCACGGATGGCTTGTGGGGCGTTGTCTCGGATAAGCGCATTGCCGAGATATTATCCACTGAGAAGGATTTGAGCGAAAAATGCCGGGCGTTAATTAATGCCGCCAATGATGGCGGTGGACCGGATAATATCACGGTTATTCTGGTGCAGTTTCGGGAGTAAATGGGGCAGGGGATGATGAAAAACCTTTCTTATTATCAGATTTTGGGTGTGGCATCGAATGCCACCAGCAGGGAAATTCGTCGCGCTTTTTTTGAGGCAGCCCGGAAGTTGCACCCGGATATCAATCCGCATCCGGATGCACAGGAACAATTTATTGCGGTGCAGAAGGCTTATGAAACCTTATCCAGCCGAAAAAAACGAGCTGCCTATGACGCCTCGTGCCCACTTGGTGGGTACTCGCTGCCGAAGGTGAAAACGCCGTTTGAATCCCGGCTGCTTTTTAGCGCAGCGGGTATCAGCCGATTGTCAGAACCGCAGCTTTTTTATGCGTTGCTGGAAATCAGACCCAATCTGACCCTGCCACGCGAGAAAGAGTGCGCTTTGAACATTTGCCTGGTGATCGACCGCTCGACCTCGATGAAGGGGGAGCGGATGGACATGGTCAAAGCCAATGTTTCGGCGTTTATCAAAAAATTATCGCCGACAGATTTACTCAGCGTGGTGGCATTCGGCGACCGGGCTGAAGTGATCGTGCCTGCAACACCGGTATCCCAGTTGGGCGACAAGGCGGATCGAATCAGTCTATTATCCAATGAGGGCGCAACCGAAATTTACCACGGTCTTGAACGAGGTTTGTTCGAACTCCAGAAAGCCTCCACGAGTGGCGTGATCGATCATCTGATTCTGATTACGGACGGGCACACCTACGGGGATGAGAGCCTAGCGCTCGCCTTGGCGCGCAAAGCGGCTGAAGAGGGCGTTGTGATCAGCGCCCTCGGCATTGGCTCGGAATGGAATGACGAGTTTTTGGATCGTCTTTCTGGATTAACCGGCGGCAGCACCTCCTTTGTTTCTTTTCACCGCGACCAAAAGGATTTCCTGGCGCAGCGCATTAAAACGATCGGGTCGGTATTTGTCCGCCGGGTTCGCATCCAAATCAATTTGGGCTCTCATATAAACTTAAAATTTCTTTTCCGCTTGGCACCTGAAATCAGCCCGTTGCCTTTAGAAAACCCGGTCAATTTGGGAAATCTGGTCTATCAAGCCGGCCAAAAGCTTTTATTCGAATTCCTGGTCGAACCCATCCCAGCGGGGGTGAATGAAATTAGACTTGGAGATTTTTTGGTTGCCGGACTCACCAGCGGAGACGACCTGGAGAAGCAGGTTCACATCTCCTTCGTGAGACCGGTTTTGGATGAACCGGTTGTCGCCGAGTCGCCGGCAGAGATCATTGACGCTCTTTCCCGCTTGCGTTTATATCGTTTGTACGAGAAAGCTCGCTTGGAATTAAAAGGCGGAAACGTTGAACTGGCAACCCGGCATCTGCAGTTTCTGGCGACTCACCTGATCGCTCAGGGCGAGAATAAACTGGCGCAGGCGGTGTTATCGGAAGTGAACCATGTTCAAAAGGGGCAAGCGATCAGCCGGGAAGGCGACAAACGCATCAAGTACGGCACGCGAGCACTGCTTTTGCCTGCCACGGTTGAAGGGGGGAATTCGTGATCGAGTGCCCGAGCTGCCAAAGTTCGCAATTACCCGGTTCGCTGTTTTGTGAGAACTGCGGGTCTCGAATTGATGCTGGCGAGGAATCCCCGGTGGTCAAGTACGCCGTGTTCTCACAGCTTCACGCCGAAAATCAACGGGCGGCGAGTGGCAGCGAGCCGGCAGCAGAAGCGGAACCCTATCCCGGAAAAATCACTCTCTTTCTCCCTGAAAGCGACCAAAGGATCACTTTCGAAGGGCGAAAAGAAATCACACTTGGCAGAATTTCCGAAGGTCAGGGCATCCTTCCTGACATCGATTTTTCTATCCACGATGGCTATAATTTGGGTGTTTCCCGGCTGCATGCGGCATTGAAAACGACCATAAGGGGGGTGGTGATCGTTGATCTGGGGTCGGCGAACGGAACCCGGGTGAACGGCATCAAGATCTCGCCTTACACCTTTGGGGTGTTAAGAAATGGAGACGAAATTGCACTCGGTAAATTGCGGTTCAAGATTTTGATACAATAATGTTTGCCCGTATGAGAAGTGGAGAGTAAAACATGCCAACTGTACTTTTACATCTCAACAATGAAGACCCGGTCTTGGGTGAAATGGATGAGATGCCGGCACCTGGCGATTCAATCATCATTCTCAAGAATCCCCGGCGCAAAGATGGCAAAGACTTACCCTATGTTGATCCGAGTGTTACGACCGTGGTCTGGCCCGTCTCACGGTTGACCTTTCTGGAGATCCTGCCCGCCGTGACGGATGAGGAGATCATCAGTTTCATTCGGGAGTGAGTCTATGAGCGAAGATATGTTCAAAAATCGTCGTATTCTGGTGGTGGATGACGAAGAGCGTATGGCGCGTTTCATCCGGCTCAATTTGGAGCACGATGGCTTTCAGGTGATCGAGGCATATCGCGGCATGGAAGCGATCAACAAGCTGCGCGATCAGATACCGGACGTGGTTGTGTTGGATGTCATGCTTCCGGACATTGACGGTTTTGAAGTGCTGCGCATGATGCGCGAGGTCAGTCAGGTGCCGGTGATCATGCTGACTGCCAAGGGCGAAGAAGATGATCGCGTGCGTGGTCTTGAACTGGGCGCCGATGATTACGTAACCAAGCCATTCAGCCCGCGCGAACTGGTAAGCCGGGTGCGAGCGGTGTTGCGTCGGGCGGACGCGACAGGAGTCAGTTTGCATGAGCGGATCGAGATTGACGAACGCTTGCAGATCGATTTTGGCAGGCGCGAGGTGTGGGTGGACGGCGAACTGGTCAAATTAAGACCGACCGAATACCGGTTGCTGTATCACCTGGTGCAAAATGCCGGCTGGGTGATGACCTATGATCAAATTCTGTCAAAAGTGTGGGGCTATGAGTATCGTGACGAGCCTCATTACGTGCGCTTGTACGTCAATTATTTACGGCAGAAGCTGGAAAAAGACCCATCAGACCCCAAATACATCCTGACTGAACGTGGCATCGGCTATCGATTTGTGGACTATCACCGGGAGGAGGGAGAGAAAGTTTCATAAAGACTGTTTGCGGTGCAGATTTTGTTGGGGGCTCAGTGTCCATTCATTGTCAGATATCAGATTATTTTGAGTTTTCCGAGTTGTCATCCTCAACGACGCCAGTACCGTTTAGCTGAGTGATTCAGAGGCTTTGGCGGATGCTCGCGGAATGGCTGCGACTCGGATGAATTGGTGTAAAATAGAGAAGTAGAAATATACTTCCGGTTAAACTAAGCAGGAGATATTATGTTTGAAGAACCGATTCATGTGACCGATGCCGCATTCGAGAAAACCGTCATGCAGTCGCCTTTGCCGGTGGTGGTTGATTTCTGGGCGCCTTGGTGTGGTCCCTGTAAAATGGTGGCTCCCACGCTTGAAAAGCTTGCCAAAGAGTACGCCGGCAAACTGATCATCGCCAAAGTCAATACCGATGAAAACCCGGAGTGGGCGATGCGTTTTGGTGTGCAGGGGATTCCGACGATGTTATTTGTCTCGGAGGGAAAGATCGCGCATCGGTTGACGGGTGCCTTGCCGGAAAGCAACCTGCGCGAAATCGTTGGAGAATTTCTGAGCGTTGTTGAAGAGAGCGCAAAACAGCAGGAATAAACAAGAAGAATTTTCAGGCTATGAATGGGCGGGTGCTGGTTGCCTGCCCGTTTGTTTTAACCTTTTTCGCGGCGGATTGAAGCACCCAGGGCAGCCAACTTTTTATCGACCTGCTCATAACCGCGGTCAATCTGGTTAATATTGCGGATCACCGACTTGCCTTCGGCTGAGAGAGCAGCCAAGACGAGTGCCATCCCGGCGCGGATGTCGGGACTCTCCATTTTTTCGCCGTAGAGATGGGTTGGTCCCTGCACGATACAACGATGCGGATCGCAAAGGACGATCTGGGCGCCCATCCCGACCAGCTTGTCGGTGAAGAACATCCGGCTGGGATACATCCAGTCGTGGAAGAGTACCGAACCGCGTGATTGGGTGGCAATGATGATTGCGATGCTCATCAAGTCGGTCGGAAAAGCAGGCCAGGGCATCACGCTGATTTCGGGAATTGCCCCACCCAGGTCGGGTTCTATAATCAACTTTTGCTCGGCGGGGACGAAGATGTCTTCGCCCTCGACCTCCCATTCGACACCCAAGCGTTGTAGAACCAGCCGCACCATGTCGAGATGTTTTGGCGCCGCCTGACATATGCGAATCGAGCCGCGGGTGACCGCCGCCGCGCCGATGAAACTCACCACCTCGAGATAATCGGGTCCGATAGTGTATTCCCCGCCGTGCAACCGCTCAACACCTTCGATATGTAGGGTGTTCGAGCCAATGTTGTAGATGCGCGCCCCTAGTTGGTTGAGAAGATGGCACAGCTCCTGGACATGGGGCTCAGAAGCGGCGTTGCGGATCACCGACTCACCCTTTGCCGTGGCACAAGCCATGATGGCGTTTTCGGTGGCAGTGACGCTGGCTTCATCCAGTAGAATGTCGGTGCCGATCAATTTGGGGGCTTTGAGGAAGAATGAACGATCGTAGTGTATCTTTACACCCAGCTTTTCGAGTGCCAGCAGGTGGGTATCCACCCGACGACGACCGATGATATCACCACCCGGCGGTGGTAATTGGAGCTCGCCAGCCCGGGCGACCATCGGTCCTGCCAGTAGAACGGAGGCGCGGATCTTGCGGCAGATATCCGGGTCGAGATCGGCAGGACGAACCTGGCGGGCATGCACCCGCCAGGTGTGGCTGTCCAGGGGGGTAATTTCGACCCCCAGACTTTCGAGCAATGAACGCATGGTTCTCACGTCCAGAATATCCGGCACGTTGTGTAAGATCACCGCTTCATCTGTGAGCAGACAGGCAGCGAGAAGCGGCAGGGTTGCATTTTTGTTGCCGGAGGGCGTGATCTCACCCGCCAGCGGTATTCCGCCTTCGATGATAAATTGTTCCATACAATCCTCCACAGGGTATTATATACTGAGAACAGCTGTTACCGTCAAAGCCATTTATCACCGATCTAAAACCGGAGTTGAGGCGAGTCGCCTGCGGTGATGTACTCGAACGCTGAGATAACTACGAAATGCTGGCAGGGCATTGTATATCAGGAGGTGAACCGGCGGTGCTGCTCTTGCACGGTTTGGGTGTCGATCCGAACTCGTGGAGCTACCAGTTGTCGGCGCTGGCGCAAGCCGGCATGCACCCACTTGCTGTTGATGTCCCCGGTTTTGGAAAATCTGTATACCATCAACCACGCTGGACGTTTCGGGGCGTGGCGGGCGAGCTGGCGCAATTTGCGCAGGCGGTGATTGACAGCAACCTGGTTGTGGTTGGGTTGTCCATGGGCGGTGCGCTGGCGCTTCAACTGACGCTGGGTCGGCCGCAATGGGTGAGCCGACTGATGCTGATTAATGGTTTTGCCTGCCTGCGCCCGACGCGTTTTTCAGATATCGTCTATCTGGTGGGGCGCGGGATAGCAGCCTATCTGCTGGGGGTAGTCTGGCAAGCGCAAATGGTGGCTGGGCGGATTTTCCCTGGCAATGATCAACAGCAAATGCGCAAAGCCCTAATTGAAAGCATTAGCCGGACGGAAGCTGATATTCACCGGGCGGCAATGCGTTCGTTGGCACTCTTCGATGTCCGCAAACGGCTGGGTGAGATTGGTGTGCCGACACTGGTGTTGACCGGCGAATTGGATAACACGGTTGCGGCGGGGTTACAGAGCGAGCTGGCGGCAGGAATCCCGTATGCGCGTCAGACGATCATTGAGGGAGGCGGGCATGCCCTGAGTGTCGATCAACCCGATGCGATCAATCGGGTGCTGATCGATTTTATCAAAGGAACTTGAGCGGTGTTGTTTACCGCCAGCGGGTTATGCTTCGTCCAATTGTTGCGACAACAGGGCTGAATCGTTGACGGGTGTGTGGCAAACAAAGCCCTCGCAAACATAGGCGGTTGTTTTGCCTTGCAGTAAAGGGCGATGGTGCAGCAGCGCCGGCGCGGTTTGTGAAGGGGGATAGGCAGTGGCTGCAAGGACGGTGCGGGGACGGTAAGTTTTCCAAATCAAATCCAGCATGGCTTGCGGTTGGGTTTCATTGGGCGACCATAAGAGGGCGATCTGTTTGACTGGCCCGACGGCAAAATCCAACGCCTGCAACCAATAAGCGAACGCCAGCGGGTAACGCTCCATAACCGGTTGCAGTTCGACCAGCATGGCGTGCGCCCGTTCTTCCCAGCTCGAATTGCCGTTGTAGGCTGCCATAAGCAGCAATGCCTGGGCTGCCAAGGCGTTTCCGGAGGGGGTGGCGTTGTCTTGGATGGTTTTGGGTCGGGTGATCAGTGCTTCATGATCCGAGCGGGTATCGAAGAAGCCACCATTTTCAATGTCGCTGAAGGCGTCTAACATTTCCTGGGTGAGGTGTTCCGCGTGTTGATACCAGCGAAGATCAGGGTCAGATTGGTACAGGCTTAACAGGGCAACCACCAGAGCGGCGTAGTCTTCGAGGTAGGCGTTGTGGCGGGCGGCGCCGCGGTGCCAGGAACGCAACAACCGCTTATGCGGGTGCAATGCTCGCAGCAAAAAATCAGTATTCTTGCGGGCAACAGCCAAATAGTCGTTGCGATTCAGATAGCGGGCGGCTTCGGCAAAGGCGCGTAAAGCGAGCGCATTCCAGGAAACGAGCACCTTGTCATCCTGCGATGGTTTAACCCTGTCTGTTCTTGCCCGCAATAGTTCTTGGTGAATCCGGTTCAGGCGCGCTTGGTAATCTGCCATGGGCATTTGCAGTGCTTCTGCCAGAGTGGATGCGTCTGAGGGGCGGCGCAGGATATTTCTGCCTTCGAAGTTGCCATCACTGGAAATTTGATAAATCTGATGGATGAGGACGACATCTTCCGGGTTTTGCAGGGCAGCCTTAATCTCCGTCGGAGTCCAGGTGTAGTAGATACCCTCAATGCCCTGCGAGTCGGCATCCAGGCTACTGTAAAAACCGCCGACAGCATCGGTCATCTCCCGCCGCAAAAATTCCAGCGTCTGTTCGCAGGTGGCGCGGAAGGTGGTGTTTGCGGTCAGCAGATAAGCGTGCAGGTATACCAAGGCAAGCTGGGCGTTGTCGTAAAGCATCTTTTCAAAATGCGGCACCAGCCATTTTGAATCGGTGCTGTAGCGGTGAAAACCGCCGCCTATCAGATCGTAGATACCGCCGCGTTGCATCTGCTCCAGGGCATGAACGGCGGGCGGCAAGGCTCTTTTATCGCCGCGAGTTGTCTGCTGCAAGAGGAAGTCGATCGCCATGGGAGCGGGAAACTTGGGTGCTGCTCCCCAGCCGCCATATTTCCAATCGTAGGTGTCGACCAGGTGTTCGCTGGCGGTCTTGAGGGTTTCGCCTGCGGGTGTATTTCCAGAGGAAGTACGCAATTGATTGGATTTGACAAGCTGTTGGGAGATCTGTTCAGCTGCAGCGAAGATCTGGTCGCTCTTCGTCTCCCAAAGGTGAGCAATGTTTTGGAGGACGTCCAGAAAAGCGGGCATGCCGTGGCGCGCTACCGGTGGGAAATACGTGCCGCCGTAAAAGGGCTTGCCTTCAGGCGTCAGAAAGACGCTCATGGGCCAACCACCCTGCCCGGTGAGGGAAACGACAGCTTCCATGTAGATGCTGTCGAGATCGGGGCGTTCTTCTCGATCCACTTTGATACTCACAAAATGGCGGTTGAGAAAGTCGGCGACCTCGGCATCGACGAAGGATTCGCGCTCCATGACATGGCACCAATGACAGGCGGCGTAGCCGATGCTAAGAAAGATCGGTTTGTCTTCACGACGGGCTTTTTCCAAGGCAACGCTGCCCCACGGGTACCAATCGACCGGGTTATCGGCATGTTGCAGCAGGTAAGGGGACGATTCTTTTGCAAGCTGATTGGGCATATTGTTTCCATCGACCGGCAACGCCGGGAGAAAAATACGACAACAATTATCCACATTATATCCAGATTGGTGGCGAAGGGCAAATCGGCGCCACTTTGTGAGACCGGTGTTTAATGGATATACACGGGCGCGGAAGTATTGTATACTCTCAAGATATTCAGCATTGCGCGATTTCCAATCATCCAAGAGCGAGGTGGCATATGCTGCAGGTTGAACTGGTCGATACCAATTCGAAAAGACAGGTCGATGAATTTGTCCGTTTTCCGTTCAAGCTATACCAGGGTTGCACGCAGTGGGTGCCGCCGATCATCGTCGACATCAAAGCCAGGCTGAACCGCAAAAAGCATCCTTTTTACGAACACTCGGATGGCGATTTGTTCATCGCCCGGCGCAACGGGGAAATGGTCGGTCGCCTGGCGATTCTTGAGAATCGGCCCTTCAACCACTATCACGGAACCCGAAAAGCCCAGTTCTACTTCTTTGACAGTGTTGAGGATCAGGAAGTCTGCAATGCCCTGTTCGACCGGGCTTTTGAATGGGTCAAAAAGCGCAATCTGACCGAAGTGGTTGGACCAAAAGGCTTGAGTGCTTTTGACGGCTACGGCATTCAGGTAAAAGGTTTTGAGCACCGCCAGATGATGACGATGATGAATTACAACTGGCAGTATTACCCGGAACTGCTTGAGAATTACGGTTTCGAGAAAGAAGTGGATTTCGTTTCGTGTTACATTAACCCGCACACGTTTCGCATGCCTGAGAAGGTGCACGAGATCGCGCGCCGGGTTCAGGAGCGCGGCACCTTCCAGGTCAAGACCTTTAGGAGCAAACGCGAATTGCTGAAATGGGCGCTCAAAATCGGCAAGGCATATAACGACACCTTTGTCAACAATTGGGAGTACTATCCACTCAGCCAACGTGAGATCGAATTCGTTCGCGATGACATCCTCGCCTTTGCCGACCATCGCCTGATCAAGATCATTACCTACAAAGACGAGCAGGTGGTTGGCTTTTTATTGGGTTTCCCGGACGTTTCGTCGTCACTGCAGCGACACGGCGGTAGACTAACGCCGTGGGCACTGGTCGATCTGATGCTGGAGATGCGGAGGACGAATTGGCTTTCGTTGAACGGGGTGGGTATTTTACCCGAGTTTCAGGGACGCGGTGGAAACGCTTTGCTCTACACCGAAATGGAAAAAACAATGCGCCAGTTTCACTTTGATCACGTCGAGCAAACGCAAATGGCAGATACCGCCGTCCAGGTTCGCCGTGACATGGCCAGCCTTGGGGCAGAAATCTATAAAGCGCATCGCATCTTCCATAAAGCGGTTTAGGGGCGGGACTCTGGGCGGAAGACGTCGCGCGTGCTGGCTAGTCCGATTGCCGCCCACAGACACACGAAAGGCAGCGCCGGGACGACGTAACGCTGAAAAGGCAAGCTGACCACGATAACCAACGCCAGGGTTTGAAGCACAGTGGCAAACAATAAAAGGATCATCTGCCGACGTTGAGGGGCGCGCCGGCAGATTTTTTGAACACCGGTCGTCACTCCCAGCAAGGTGAGCGCCAGCAATATGGCACCGCCAGCCAGGCTGCGACCAAGCGTGTGGAGGGGGTTTGCCAGGTAGGATTGCTGCGCTGCGAGAGTGTGCTCGAGGTAATTGGCAACGTCGGCGATGGCGGGGGGAGTCATAAAAAGATGAACCAGGAAGGCTGCCAGCCGCTCGGGGAATCCGGTCAGTGCCAGTTCGGGGTTGAGCACAGCGATCATCTCCATCTGTTGTGCCAGCAGTAGCTGGCGGGCGTCCCAGGCAGCGACGGCGGCATTCAGCGGCTGGCTCCATAAGACGGGGTGGAACAGAAAAACCAGCGCGGTGAAAAGCACAAAATACCCCAGCAGGTTTTTCAGACGCGATTTAAGCGCCATCGGCTGCGCCGGTAGAAGGATGACGGCAATCCCGGCGATAATGAGAACGCCAGCCGATTGCTTGGCGCTGAATGCCAGCGCGACGGCAATGGCGGGCAACCAGGGCTTTTTTTGATGATGGAGCAGGGCAAACAGGGTCAGGGTTACTGTGAATACCAAGGCACCTTCCGCCATAGCGCGCCGGGTGTGCAGCAATACAAGGGCGTTGCTGGCGAATAATAAACTGGCAATCCAGGCAGTTGGTTGTCCGCCCAGCCGCAGACCGCAGGCGAACATCAGCAACAGGCTTAACGGAAACAGCGCGGCGATGGTGTAGCGGGCAGTGAGAAGCAGCGCGTCATCAGGGAGGGCGCCGGCGCGCTGGTTCGCCTGCCAGTTGGCTGACCAGTCCCAATCAGCAGACAGGGCGGGCTGATTGTGAGTGAGGATGCGCCCGATGGCAATCAGATTGCGCGCCAGCGGAGCGTCCAAAAGGCGGTAGCGCTGTCGGTGGGGATCGGCAGGTTGGGGGTGCCAGGCGAGCGAAAAGGGGTCGCTCAACCAGGCTTCAAAATCAGCGCTCATGAATATCTGGGTACTCTCATCGGGGTGAAAGGGCACACCGTTCACCCCCCTCAGGTAGGCGATGGAGATGAGGACAGTAGTGATCAAGAAGGCAATATTCCACTTCGATTTCATGGGACGTCGCTGTTGATTATCCTATGGATCTATTCACCCCTCACAGACACCTTACGAAGCTGTGGGCTAGGTTTGGTTGCACTTCACGGTGGTTAAGCTACAATAGACGGGAATCTGCGATTGCTTTTGTTTCACCTTCTCACCATGCGACATTTTTCTGGCTCACGTACCCACGGAGTGGACACACGTTCAATCGTATTGGTCCTGTTGCTAACCGCGGCGGGTTGGAAAGCAGCATTGCTGGCGTGGGATGTGTTTCCTTTCAACTCTGATGAAGCCATTGTAGCATTAATGGCGCGTCACATCCTGGCGGGGGCGCGCCCAGTCTTTTTTTATGGGCAGGCGTACATGGGCAGCCTGGATGCCTACCTGGTGGCACTGGGGTTTTGGGTATTCGACCAGCAGGTGTGGGTGGTGCGTCTGGTTCAGACACTCCTTTATGTCGTTACTATGATAACAACAATCTGGCTTGGCAAAGTGGGATTGGGTTCGCTCCGCACCGGTGTGCTGGCGGCGTTTCTTCTGGTGATACCGACCGTCAACGTCACACTGTACACCACCGTCAGCTTGGGCGGCTATGGTGAGGCGCTGCTGCTGGGAAATCTGATGCTTTTGAGTGGGTGGTGGTTTTGGCAAGCGCATTCCAAGAGCCGCGCCACTGATCCGCGCCAAACCCCTTTGCGTTCAGTCGTGTTGGGCTGGGGCATATTGGGGTTGCTGACCGGTTTGGGTTTGTGGGCGAACGGGTTGACCTTGGTTTACGCCCTGCCGGTGTGGGCATTGGCTGGCTGGTTGTTGTTCAAACGCCGTCCGGCAGGCTGGAAGTTCTCGGCGGCGCTGGTTGCCTGCGGCGCAGCCGGTATGCTGTTGGGCTCGGCGCCGTGGTGGATCTACGCCGTTCAAGACGGTTGGCAAAGCCTGTTCTCCGAATTGCTGGGTAGCGCGGTGGCGGTTGAAGAAGGCTCGTGGATTATGCTGCGGTTTCAGCATTTGTTGTACTTTTTTGTTTTTGGGCTGCCGGTCATCTTTGGAATGCGCCCACCGTGGGAAATTCGCTGGTTGGCGCTGCCGCTGATGCCGCTGGCGTTGGCGTTCTGGCTGGCAGCAATGGTGTGGTTCGGGCACAGGGTGATCAAACCATCACCACAGAGCTGGTTCTTGAGGCTGCTGGCGGGTGTGGCTTTGCTGTTGCTGGCAGGATTTGTTCTCACGCCCTTTGGGGTCGATCCTTCCGGGCGCTATTTTCTGCCGTTGACCGTGCCGTTGGCGTTGGTAGCAGCGGATGGGGTGCAGTGCCTGCCCTGGCGCCGCACCTGGCAAATGGGAGCGATCGCCGTGGTGCTGCTGTTCAATGCCTGGGGTACGCTGGAGTGTGCACGCCGAAACCCACCGGGATTGACCACCCAGTTTTACCTTCAGACGGCGGTCAATCATCGTTTCATGGATGACTTGATTGATTTCTTGCGCCGCGAGCAGGAATGGCGCGGCTATACCAATTACTGGGTGGCTTACCCGCTGGCGTTTCACTCGCGGGAGCAGCTCATCTATGTGCCGGGGTTGCCGTATCATCCCGACCTGCGCTACACCGCCCGCGATGACCGCTACTCGCCGTACACCCAAGCGGTTGCAGAAAGCCGGCGGGTGGCTTATATCACTACCCGCAACCCGGCTTTGGATGCCCTGATCCGTGCTCATTTCACCAGACGGGAACTGAGCTGGGAGGAGAAAATCATCGGCGATTATCGGGTGTATTACCGCATTTCGGCAGCGGTGCGCCCTGTCGAGCTCGGATTTGGCGGCGAAGCGCCTTGATAAAATTACGGGGTCTGAAATGGGTACATATGGCTGAAGCCGCGAAGAATGCGTCCACAAGCACCCACGAAGTGGGTGCCAGTGCCCACGTGCCCACTACATGGGTACACGCAGTGGGTGCAAGCACGACCGAACGACTGGTGTTTGTGGTCATCCTGGTGTTGCTCTTTGCCGCTGCCGCTCGCACCCCCCTGGACAGCGACATGTGGTGGCATTTGGGCGCCGGCGAGGCGACCCTGGAGAGCGGCGTCTCATTGCGCCAGGATATATTCTCCTTCACCCGTTTTGGTGAGAAGTGGATCAACCATAGCTGGCTGGCACAGGTTGGCATGGCACTCATCTATCGTAGCGGGGGGTGGATGGCTCTGGCGGGGGCAATGGCGCTGCTGGCAACGGCAAGTATGGCGCTGGTCTATCTGCAAATAGACGGTGCGGCATTGTTCAAAGCATTTTTGCTGGTTTTGGGCAGCCTGGTGGCGTCGCCGGTATGGTCGCCGCGACCGCAACTGGCTTCGTTCGTGCTTTTCGCTCTGACGGCGTATCTTCTGCATTTGTACCGGCGAGGCGGGCTTGACGGCTTGTGGTTGATGCCGCCGCTTTTCATCTTGTGGTCGAATCTTCACGGCGGTTACGTGCTGGGCTTAATGTTGCTGGCTCTGACCGTAGGGGGTGAGATGTTTAACCATATTGCCTGGATGGAAGGCGGAGAGCGATTAAGTTGGAAACGGATCGGGCGACTGGCAATGTGGGGGGGTGTTTCAGGGCTGGTGTTGGTGATCAATCCTAATGGCATCGATACCTGGCTGATCCCGTTTCGGACGGTGGGGGTCGAGGCGCTCACCCGCTTCATCTCCGAATGGGCGTCTCCCGATTTTCACGATCTCAGCCAGCAGCCTTTTCTGGTTTTGTTGTTTCTGCTGTTGGCAGCGGTGGGGCTTTCGGGCAGACGCCTCGCTGGCAGTGATCTTTTCACCGTGATCTGGTTCGGCGGGATGGCATTGCTGGCGCGGCGCAATTTTGCGCCGTTTGCTCTGGTGGCATTGCCGGTTATTGGGCGGCATTTGTGGCAAATGCTGATCGAGTGCCCACTGCGTGGGTACGTGTGCCCACTGCGTGGGTACGAGTGGTCGGAGCGGGCGAAGCTGCCCAGCATTATTCTCCGCTCCAATCGAGAATTGCCGCAAGCTGTTCGAAAAGTGATCAATTTGTCACTGGTGGGACTGCTCGGCTTTCTGGCTCTGGTAAAGCTATACGTGGTGACCCATCCGGCTTTGATGGATACTGCCGTTGCCGCGACTTATCCGGTGAAAGCGGTGGCAACACTCAAAGCGCAGGGAAACAGTGGCAACCTGATGAATGAATACCGCTGGGGCGGCTACCTGATCTGGAACATGCCTGAACGGCGTGTGTTCATCGACGGGCGCACCGATCTGTTTGGCGACGAGATCATCGGCGAATGGATCACCACCGTTCAAGCCGGAGAAGGCTGGCAAGATATCCTGGATCAATGGCAAATCCATTATGTTTTGATTGAGCCGGGTCGTCCGTTGGCGAAAGTGTTGCCGGCTGCCGGCTGGAAATTAATTGATTCCGAGACGCATTGGATATTGTATGGTCGGTGATCGGATGAAAGTGCTCAAAGCCATTACCCCGCTGGCCGGTATCTTTGTGGTGGCGCGGCTGGCATTGTTTATGGCACTTCCGTTGGAAGGCTTGCGTGGATACGGCGATTTGGTGCACTTTTTCAACTTGGCAGCGTTGCCTGGCTTGCCGTACGTCGATCATTGGGTTGAGTTTCCCCCAGTTTTCCCCTTTCTTTCCTCGTTGATTTATGGTCTGGCAAATGGGCAGCAGCATGTCTATGATTATCTGCTGGTGTTTCTCTTCACGTTGGTGGGTGCGGGAAGCCTGACCGTGTTTGGCTGGCTGGTCGACACAACACATCCCCGCCAGCAGGCGGGTCTACGTTCCTGGGCTTATCTGGTTGTTCTGCTGGTGGTGGGATATTCTTGGTGGTATTTTGATACACTGGTGGTATTTGCGCTTCTGCTGGGGATGTCCCTGTTGCTACGACGAAAATCCATCGCGGCGGGTGTGGCGTTCGGCATCGGCGCCCTGATCAAGTTTTTCCCGCTGATTGGATGGGTGGCTGCCTGGCGCTGCCTAGGGTGGCGCAGGACACTCGGGACGGCGATGGTTTCGGTGCTGCTGGTGGGGGGCACGTATGGCGTGCTGTGGGCGTTATCACCGCAGTTCACGGCGGCGTCGCTGGTTTCGCAAGCCAGCAAAGGTTCCTGGGAGACGGTTTGGGCGCTGATCGATGGGAATTATCACACCGGCAGTTTTGGGGCGTTGGTCGAAAGGCTTAACCCAGCGCTGGCGCGGCTGCCACGCGGTAACCCGGCGCAAATATCTCCGTGGCTGACCCTGCCGTTGTTTCTAGGGCTGGGCGGCTATGGTTTATACCGGATCAAAGGCAGTGGGAGGATTGTGTCGGCGTCACTGGTGGGATTTGCCTTCTGCCTGCTGTTTTTATGGTCGCCCGGATGGAGCCCGCAATGGGTATTGTATCTGGTTCCGCTGATTTTGTTGACATTGCCCCTGCGCCTGGGTGGGTTGTTGATGATATCCTTGATCCTGATCAACCTGTTGGAATGGCCGCTTTTGCTCTCACGAGGATTTTTCTGGTCGCTGACGTATACTGTCCCCTTGCGCACCCTGTTGATAGCACTTCTCGCCGGGCTGTTTTATCGTCAGGCGTGGTTCGCCTCGCAAAACAATGCGGGGCACACTGCTTAAGCATACTTTTTTCCTGCTAGTTGTCTGAGCCAATGAAAAATGGGTTGACAAAAATTGCGGGATACGGATAATTGGGGATGTTGTGTTTTAATCGAATATTAAGGGGTAGGGCAAGTCGAATAGCCATAATCAAAGAATGGAGTGAAATGATATGATGCAATTCTTCGAAGCCATTGCTACTGCTCGTTTAGCCACATTGCCGTTGATGTGGTGGCTAATCCCTTTGAGCGCCCTGGTCGCCTTGGGGGCAGCTTTTTATTTTTATAAGTCTGTCATGAAACGAAGTGAAGGTACCGCCGAGATGGTCGAGATTGCCAGAGCGGTGCGGGAAGGCGCCCTGGCATACTTGCGGCGGCAATACAAGGTGATCGCGGTTGTTTTCGGCATCATGTTCTTGCTTTTTGGCGTGATGGCGTTCTTTGGGGTGGTTAGCCCGATCATGCCGTTTGCCTTTGTTGTGGGGGGCTTGTTTTCAGCCGTCTCTGGGATAGTTGGAATGCGGGCAGCGACCTACGCCAGTGCTCGCACCGCCAACGCTGCCCGCGAGAGTCTGAACAGCGCCTTGCAGGTGGCTTTCAGGGGTGGGGCAGTGATGGGTTTTTCGGTGGTGGGGTTCACGATGTTGAACCTGTCGATCCTGTTCCTGGTGTTGTATTTCCTCATTCCGCACGGCTGGTATCGCGGCGGTGAACCGTTGGCAGATATTGCCACCATCATGGTCAGCGGCGGTTTGGGCGCCAGCACTGTGGCGCTGTTTGCCCGCGTCGGTGGGGGTATCTTTACCAAGGCAGCCGATGTGGGTGCTGATCTGGTCGGCAAAGTGGAATCCGATATCCCGGAGGACGATCCCCGTAACCCGGCAACGATCGCCGATAACGTTGGCGACAACGTGGGTGATGTGGCGGGGCTGGGCGCAGACCTGTACGAATCCAATATGGGTTCGATCATGGGGGCGGCGGTGCTGGGGGTGTCGGTCGCCATCATGGGTGGAGGTTCAGAATTCAAACAATTGCAGTATTTCTCGTTGCCGCTGGCAGTCGCGGCTTTGGGGGTGTTGCTCTCGCTGGCGGGCATTAAGCTGGTTCGGGTCCAGGAAGGGGGCAGGATATTCGATCTGGTCAAAGCGATTGAAGGCGGCGTTATCGGCACTTCAATCGGGGTGGCGGTGCTGTCGCTGCCATTGATGTATCTCTTCCAGATGGAACGCCCCTTGTTGATGTGGGGCACGATCATTGTCGGATTGCTGATCGGGTTTAGCATCGGGCGGGTGACCGAGTTTTACACCACCGCGGAATACAAACCGACACTTGGCATCGTCAAGAATACCACCAGCGGTCCTGCGCCGGTGATCATCGAAGGCTTGGCGGTCGGGATGCGGTCATCGGCGCTGCCGGTTGTGGTGATTTGTATTGGGATTATCATCAGTTTCTATTTGGCGGGTGGGGCGCAGAATATGCTGGTCGGCTTGTATGGCGTAGGGTTGTCTTCGGTGGCAATGCTTTCCACACTGGGAATCACTATGTCCTCTGATGCCTACGGACCGATTGCCGATAACGCTGGTGGCAACGCGCAAATGGTGGGGTTACCTCCCGAGGTTAGAAGACGCACCGATGATCTGGATGCGGTCGGCAACACCACGGCTGCCACCGGCAAGGGTTTTGCCATTGGCAGCGCGGCGTTGACGGCGCTGGTATTGCTGGCCGCGTTTGTGGAGCAGGTACGTTTCGAGATGATCTACCAGTTGGGGATCGATAGCATCATTGTCGAGGGAGATCGCATCCCCATTTTCCAGACCGACATTCATGATTTTGTCCTGTTCTATGACGTAACCCTGCTCAACCCGGCGGTGATCGTGGGTTTGTTCGTCGGAGCGATGAATGTGTATCTCTTCACGTCGCTGACCATATCTGCAGTGGGGTCGGCGGCGCATGAAATGGTCAAGGAAGTGCGTCGTCAGTTTGAAGCAAAGCCGGGCATCATGGAAGGCAAGGAGAAGCCTGATTACGCCCGTTGTGTTGAGATTTCGACCGCCGGCGCCCAAAAAGAGATGGTCAAACCGGCGCTGGTGGCGGTTGTGGCGCCGGTTATAGTGGGCGTTCTGTTCGGGGTTGCAGGCATCATGGGATTGCTCGCAGGCAGTCTGGCAGCCGGATTTGTGCTGGCATTGATGATGGCAAATTCGGGTGGCGCCTGGGACAATGCCAAGAAATTCATTGAGAACGGCGCTTTCGGTGGCAAGGGTACACCGGAACACAAAGCCTCGGTTGTTGGTGACACGGTGGGTGATCCTTTTAAAGATACAGCCGGACCGTCAATCGATATTTTGATCAAACTGATGAGTATCGTTGCCGTGATCCTGGCGGGGTTGATCGTCAGCATCGGCAAAGGCGGTTTGATGGCAACGCTCGCCAGCTTATTCTAACGCATACACGTCCGGGCGGCGGTCAGCGAAGACAGGGATGCTCTGCCGGGTTTCGGTCACCTGACCCAGGTCGATTTCGGCAGTCAACAATTCTGCTTTCTGACCGCTGCCCTTTGTAATTTCTCTCCCCCAGGGATCAACGATAGCGCTGCAACCGCCAAAGGTTTCACTCCCGGTTGCGTTGACGGTGTTGACGCCAACCATGAACCCCTGATTCTCGATTGCACGGGCTTTTAACAGCGTTAGCCAGTGTGTGATCCGTTGGCGAGGCCATTGTGCCACCAAAAGTGATATCACCGCTCCCTGCAGGGCAAGAAGGCGAAACATTTCTGGAAACCGCAGATCATAGCAGATTGCCAAGGCGGTTTTGCCCCACGGCATGGCAGCCTGGATCAGTTTGTTGCCGGCTGAGAGGTGGCGCGCTTCTCCCATCAGCCGGAAGAGGTGAATTTTTTCGTAGCGGATATTTGTTCCCCCCTGAGGAGAGCAGAGGACGAGGGTGTTATAAAATTGACCGTTCTTTTCCAGCAGATATGAGCCGCCAATCCAGATACTGTGTTCGCGTGCCAGGGCAGCCACCTGGTGCAGAATGACTTGGTTGGTGCGGCTGTGTTCTTGACGCCGTTCTAGGTCATAACCGGTGCTCCACAATTCAGGGAACAGGATCAGGTGGCTGCCACAGCGGGCGGCTTCGGCAATGAATTGGATTGCCTGCGCCAGGTTTTCCTGCGGCTTTCCGTAAATAACCTGCATTTGGGCAAGAGATAGGGTGGCTTTCATTTGGGTGAATTATAATTGACTTAGGCATCCAGTGCAGCAGGATGAAGCGAAGCGACCTTTGTTGGCGTTGAGGTATGTGATTGAAGAATCCCCGGCATCTGCTCAAGAACAGAATTCAAATCGGGTTGGTCTTGCTGATAGCGGGTGTGCTGGCACTGCTAACCTGGGGCAATTATCGCTTCAGCGTTCAAAATCCGGGTGGAAATGATTTTCTGGTGCACTGGATGGGAACGCGCTCGTTTGTTGTCGATGGTTTGAGTCCCTACAGCGATGAGACAGCCATCCGAATCCAGACGGCAGCCTATGGACGACCAGCCCAGGCGGGAGAGCACGAATTGCGGGTGGCGTATCCGCTGTATTCGATGATCATTTTCCTGCCCTATGCCCTGGTCGAGGATTTTAATCTGGCGCGGGCGTTGTGGATGACCACGCTTGAAGTGGCGCTGCTGCTTCTTTCCTACCTCTGCATGCGTTTGACGCGTTGGAAGCCAGGGCTGCCAACCCTGGGCGCATTTTTCCTTTTCTCGGTGCTTTGGTATCACGCCGTGCGCCCGCTGGTGAACGGCAACGCGGTGATCCTGATCGCACTTGGTTTTGTGGCTGGATTTCTCGCTTTGAGAAACCACATGGATGAATTGGCGGCGGTTCTTTTTGCATTGACCACGATCAAGCCGCATCTGGTTTTGATCTTGCTCGTGTTTTTGATTTTCTGGGCGTGGTGGCATGAGCGGCGGAAATTCTCGTACTGGTTTATTGCTTCGTTATTCGTGTTGAGCGCGGTGTCGGCGCTTTTCATCCCGGATTGGATTATCCAAAACCTGCGTGAGGTGATCCGTTACCCGGCTTACAACCCACCGGGTACGCTACGCGAGGCATTACAGGTATTGCTCCCTTCGGCAGGGGAGCGCATTGGTTGGGCGATCACCGTTATCCTGGGTGTGGTGTTGTTGCTGGAGTGGTGGCTGTTTCGTGACTGCAATTTCCGTGAATTCAACTGGGTGGCGAGTTTGACCCTGGTGATTGGTCAATGGGTTGGCATCCAGACCGATCCGGGAAATTTCATCATTTTACTGCCGGCACTGGTGCTGGCTATGAAGATTTGGGAGGAGCGCTGGCGGAGAATGGGCGTCATGCTGAGTTTTGGTAGCATGCTGACCCTGTTGGTCGGAATTTGGGCGCTGTTTCTGGCGACGGTGGAGGGGGGGGAACAGCCCCAACAAAGCCCGGTCATGTTCCTACCGTTGCCGGCTTTCTTGCTGTTGATGCTGTATTGGGTGCGCTGGTGGGTGGTGAAACCACCCCAGATGTGGTACGAGAAGGTACTGGCAGAGGAAAACCCCGACGACTGATGCGAAGCCGGCGAGTCTATTTCATCGTAATCCTGATGCTCAGTGTGGTGTTGCGGCTGCTCTTTTTGCAAAGCCGCGGCATTCAGTACGACGACGCCTTCAGCAGCCTATTGGCAGGTCGTTCTTTTAGCGAAATCATTCAGGGCACGGCGGCAGACACGATGCCGCCGTTGTTCTATTTTTTATTGCACTTGTGGCTGCAGCTCGGACAGGAGCTGTGGTGGTTGCGCCTTTTGGCGGTGGTTTTTTCGCTTGGTTGTGTGGCGTTTTTATACCTGCTGGTGCGCGCTCTGGCGGGTGAGAAAGCAGGGTTGTGGGCGGCTTTTCTTGCCGGCATATCACCGTTGCAGATTTACCACGCTCAAGAAGTGCGCATGTACAGCCTGCTGGTATTGACCCAGTTGGGCTATTTTTGGGCGTTTTGCCGTTTGTATTCCCTTCAATCCAGGCGCGTCGCTGCGAGAACGGCTTACTGGGCAGCGTTGGTGCTGTTCGGCACAGCGGCGATGTATACCCATAATCTGGCAATCTTTGGGTTGGTTGTTGCCAACCTGGT
>JBBIKU010000007.1:29442-30052 GCA_037445245.1 Anaerolineaceae bacterium | reverse complement strand
CAGGGAGTCGGAACCGGTGCAAAAGAACCTAATCGTAGTTAAGGGGTTGTCGAAGACCTACCGCGTCCCGCAACGGCAACCCGGCTTGATCGCCTCGTGGACCAATATGATCAACCGTCGTTATACTGATGTGAAAGCCGTCCGCGATATTTCGTTCAAGATCGGCGAAGGCGAGATGGTCGGCTTCATCGGGCCGAACGGCGCCGGCAAAACCACCACACTAAAAATGCTGTGCGGTCTGCTCCATCCCAGCGCCGGAGAAGCGCAGGTCGCCGGCTACATCCCCTGGGAGCGCCGCCCGGAATTCTTGCAACGGATCAGCATGGTGCTCGGCAACAAGAGCCAGATGCTATGGGATATACCTCCCCTGGATACCTTTCGCGTCCTGGCGGAAATCTACCGCGTGCCGCGACCGGAATTCCAACACACATTAGACGAATTGACGACACTGCTCGACATGCAGGAACTGCTCACCAAGCCGGTGCGTAACCTCTCGCTGGGCGAACGCATGAAGTGTGAACTGGTGGCTTCTTTGCTGCACCATCCAAAGGTGCTCTTTCTGGACGAACCCAGCCTGGGCTTGGATGTCTCCATGCAAAACCGGCTGCGC
>JBBIKU010000007.1:26787-29432 GCA_037445245.1 Anaerolineaceae bacterium | reverse complement strand
CACCCGGCCACGGATGCAAGCTATGCGGTGGTGCGCCGTTTCATCGCCGAATACAATCACCGTACCGGCGCCACGGTGATCTTGACCAGCCACTACATGGCAGACGTTTCCGCCCTCTGTCCGCGGGTGATCTTGATCCACCACGGTGAGCTGCTCTACGATGGAGCACTCTCAGCGCTGGCAGCCCGGCTGGCGCCGTTCAAATTGGTCAAAGCATCGCTCGCCAACGGCGTTGAAACCGCAGCCGAACTCAACTTCCCAGGAGTCGACCTGCTCGAAAACGAAAATTCCAGGCTGGTTTATCGCGTGGCACGGTGCGACGCTCCTGCTTTCATTGGCAAACTGCTAAACCTCATACCGGTAATCGATCTGGCTGTGGAAGACCCGCCACTCGAGGCAGTTATCGACCAGATCTATGAGGGAGGCGTATTGTGAACCACCGCGGCGGCATTGCGCTCATAAAAAGCTCCTGGGCGTCCTGGATGCAATACCGGGGCTTCTTCTTCGTGCTGGCGTTCGGGTGGATGATACCGCCGCTGATCTATCTTTTTATCTGGTCTACAGCCGCCGGTGATGAAGCGCTGGGCGGTATGAGCCGGGGCGTCTTCGTGGGGTATTACCTGATCCTGATCCTGGTCAATCAGCTCACATACGCCCAGACCAACTGGACCGTTGGCGACGTGATTCGTGAGGGCAGCCTGTCATCGTGGTTACTGCGCCCGATCCCAACGGTGTACCACCCGCTGGCAACCGAGGTCGCCGGGAAAGTAGTGTGCATGAGCTTCGTCATCCCCATCGCGGCGATGCTGACGCTTGTGTTGCGCCCTGAATTGAACGCATCCCTCAACGAAATGATCCTTTTTCTCCCGGCGCTGGCGCTGGCATGGTTACTGCGTTTCTTCTGGGGGTACACCCTGGCGCTGCTCGCTTTCTGGTCACCGCGCGCCGACGCCCTGTTGGCGTTGCAAGACACGCTGATTTTTCTGCTGGCGGGGATGGTGGCGCCGGTCACCCTGCTGCCTACCTCTTTACAGCAAATCGCCCGCCTGCTTCCCTTTCGTTACATGCTTGGCTTCCCGGTCGAGGTCATCACCCGCCAGGCAACCGGCAGCGATCTGGCGGCTGGATTCTTGCTTCAACTCGGCTGGCTGGCGTTGGCGTTGGTTTTGTGGCGATTGACCTGACGCAAATACACCGCCATTGGAGGTTAACGGATGCGCTACCTTCGGTTAATTTTGCAATTTATTCGAGCCTCAGCGTTGCAAGAGATGGCATACCGCCAGAATTTCTTAATCAGCTTGATGAACTCGTTACTCAGCCTGGGGGCAGGAGTGCTTGCCCTGAGAATACTTTTTCACCAGGTCGAGAGTCTGCGCGGCTGGGATTTTGCCGGCACCCTGGCGCTGCTGGGCGTTTACCTGACCGTCGCCAGCCTGCGCAATCTGTTCATTGCACCGGGGCTGGAAGCGCTGGCGGGCATGGGACGCGAGATCTGGAACGGCGAGTTCGATTTTTCCCTGCTGCGCCCGATCAACACCCAGTTCCTGGTCAGCTTTCGCACCTGGCGATTGTTTTCCCTCGTCGATCTCGCCTTCGGGGTCACCGTGCTGGCTGTGGCGGTTTCTCAACCCGGCATCACGATTACCTTTGGGGCGGCGTTGGTTTTTTCGGCGACCTTCTTTGCCGGGCTGGTGGCGCTCTACGCCGTCCTGCTGGCGTGCAGCGCGCTGGTTTTCTGGAGCCCGGATTTGCTGTTCACCTGGGTCTTCGACGGCATCTTTCAACTGGCGCGCTTCCCGGTCGGTTTATACCCCGGCTGGCTCCGTTTTCTCCTAACCTGGATCATCCCGGTTGGGTTGATGACCACCCTGCCCACCCAGGCGCTCACCGGGGACATCAAGTTGCCGGTGGCGCTAACCGGCGTGATCGGATCCTTGGCGCTGCTGGCTGTAGCATCGCGGCTTTTCAGGCAGGGGATGCGCCACTACGCCAGCGCATCCTCATAAGATTGAAATTGATTTCAGAGAATCAGGGATGCAGCCAATCTCGCAATCAGGGAAGCCAGCGTGGCAATCACAACCGTGAGGGCTGCGATGGCGAGCATCGAACGCGTCCCAAGCTCCTTGCGGATCACCACCAGGGTCGCCAGGCAGGGCACGTAAAACACGACGAAGACCGAGAAAGTGATCATTTGCACTGCGCTCAACGCCAGCGATAGATCGCTAACACCCAAAGCCTGACGCAGCATCACCAGGGAGAGCTCCTTGCGTAAAATTCCAAAAATCAGGGGTACGCCCACATCTGCCGGTAAACCCAACAACCACGAAAGCGGACGCACAACCAGGTTGAAGGGCGCCGTCCAATCCATGAAGTTCAGCAACGCCAGCACCAGACTGCCAATGATCAAGATGGGCCAGGCTTCCACCACGAACTCGCGGATGCGGAACCAGCCCTTCGCCAGAGTGGAACGCCAAGTCGGAAGGCGATAAACCGGCATCTCTAGGATCAACCCCGGCGTATCCTCTGGCAGCATTCTGGATAAAATGCGGGCGGTGATGGCGATCACCAGCAGGTTGAACAGATAAATCGCCAGCGCCAAGTTGGGGCCGACGTAGAACGCCACCAACCCAAACACCACCGCAATC
>JBBIKU010000007.1:25044-26772 GCA_037445245.1 Anaerolineaceae bacterium | reverse complement strand
GGGCACCATGGTGGAAAGCGCCGCCGCTAACACCCGATCGCGCCGCTCCTCCAGAATGCGGGTGGACATGATCGCCGGGACGTTGCAGCCATAACCCAAGATAAACGGCACGATCGCCTTGCCGTGCAAACCCAGCCGGTGCATCAGGGCGTCCATCAAGAAAGCCACTCGGGGTAGGTATCCGACATCTTCCAGCAACCCCAACCCGAACAGAAACGGCACCAGGTAAGGCAACACGATTGCCACCCCGGCGGATATACCCTGAATAAGCCCCACCACCAATTCACCGCCCAAACTGCCCGCGCCGAGCCATAGGGCTGCTTCCATTTCCAGCACTTCGAAAGCAGCCATCAAAGGCGCTTCCAGCAGGGCGCCGAAATGGTACACCATTTGAAAGAAGGCGAACAAGACCAGCACCAGCGCTACATACCCCTGGATCGGATGCAGCAGAAAATTATCTAAAATATCGCGCAGCAGCACCCGCCGTTCGCCCTGAAAAACCACCGCCTGAGCGACCTGGGCGGCGCGCACGTGGCGTTCGCTGCTGATTTGCCAGATCGCCTCCTGTGGGCTGGCTTTATCCAACGATGTTTTAAGTTCCTCCATCAGAGACAGCAGTTCCGGTCTTAAGGTTTGAAGCTTGTTCTGGTAATGGGTGTCGCCTTCCAGCAGCTTGATCGCCACCGCTTCCACCGGCAGCGATTTGGAAAACCCCTCTAACTGCCGGCTGAGTATTTTTACTGCTCGCTCCAAGTGAGGCGTAAAAGGCAGCCGAGCCGCCGGTTTCCCAGCCTTCGCCGCCTGCAAGGCGCGCACGAACAGATCGCGAATCCCCTGCCCGCGACTGGCAATGATCGGCAACACCGGAACCCCCAGCAATTCTTCCAATAGCGCCCCGTTAATGGTGATGCCTTCGCGCCGCGCTTCATCGATCATGTTCAACGCCACCACCACCGGGTATTCCATCTCCATCAACTCGAGCGTCAGTTCCAATCCGTGCGCCAGGTGCGTGGCGTCCACCACGTTGACGATCGCATCTACCGGGTGAGCGGCAAGATAATCGAACACCTCGCGCTCAGCCGGATTGGTGCCGGCAAGCGAATATGTCCCAGGCAAGTCAACTACGCCCACCACCTCGCCCAGGATACGAACCTTCGTCTCAGTAAATGTTACAGTCGTGCCGCTGAAATTGCCCGTTTCTGCACGGTAACCTGCCACCTGATTAAAAAGTGTGCTCTTACCGCAGTTGGGTTGTCCGATTAATGCGATGCGCATTCCTGTTCCTCTATCAATATCTTCGAAGCCACCCCCCGCCCAAGCGCAACCTCCCTGCCGCGCACCTCAACCAGCAGAGGTCCTTCGAATGGTGCCATTCGCAGTATTCGGGCACAATCTCCGGGCATCAGCCCAAGTTGACGCATTTTCTTCTCAAAGCCAATCCCCCCTTTGAAACTCAATATCTTAACCGTTGCGCCGATAGGGGCATTCAACAACACCATTTGATCCTCCAAATAATTCTTCGAGCGCGCCTATTATATCCTTAGATGATCGAAAACCATAAATTTGCGGCGCGATCTGCTCGATCCCAAAAAACCCAGACCTCTCACCTGAATCAAAATTGCGGGAATGCCCCCGACAGGGGACACCGGACTACCGTTCCCCTCAATCCTTCAGATCAAAAGCGTGGTGTACGGCGCTGTTCCCATCCGGGAAGACGGTAGCGCCGAG
>JBBIKU010000007.1:11959-25034 GCA_037445245.1 Anaerolineaceae bacterium | reverse complement strand
GCTTCTAACGCCGCCGCCTTGCCGCCGCTCGAGTCGATGCCCCACTTGTGAAGGCGGTAAGCGCCGCCGCTGCGGTTGATCAATTCCACCGCCCGCCCGGCGGAGAGCATACCGCTGAAGGAATCTTCGAAAACGTGTACTTCCGCCTCAAGCGGCAGCCCAATTTGTGTAAGTTTTTCCGAATTTTGTTGAACCGCCCCCGGGCTATCACCGTTCAAGCTGTAAAAATGGTACGCCCAACGCAACGCCAAAAGCTCTTCTTTCGTCCAGGCTGCGGCGATGGCTGCCAGGGCGTGCAGCGGCGATGGTTTGAGCAGGTTGTCGGCGCTGCAGCCGGTCTCCGCGCCCAGATAAACCAGTTTGCCAAAACCAATAATCGGCATACCTTCCAGTCCCAAAATGCGAACTGCTGTCTCCGCTTCAGGTGAATAACAGCCATTGTCCGGTTGTGCACCCTGTGGCGCCAGGGTTGGGCGTGCCGTGAACACCGCCGGACGAATTTCATCCGCGGCGATTAATTCCATCAACCGCCTGACCAGCCCCGGCTGCAAAAGAGGTTGGTCGTATTTTTCCAGGCTGGAGCAAGCCTTGGCTTCAGGCGGCAATCCGAAGGTCTCACGAAACAGTCGATCTCCTAGCAGATATGTTTGAAACACCCGCATCGTCCACGACCGTTCAATATGGCGATTGTGTCCCATGAGATGTTCGAATACCGGTTGTTCTGCCAGACGCGGCAGCAGACCACGGGCGTGTCGTTTCAGGCTCTCCCAAGCTGGCAGCGTTGTGGTCTCTTTGTCCCAAATTATCTTCGGTGCCAGAAAGTCGATTAATTTCGTAGGATTGAGCGGAAAAATATATTGTGAATGTTGCCGCGCCCAGTCCAGGGCTTGATTCAAGTCTTGCAACACACGGTTATCTTGGCTGAGCCTAATTATGTCCTCAAACTGAACCGCCAGGCACAACGGTACCATATCCCATTCCGAGGTGATCCCATGCGCTTCCAGCCGCTCTGATAATGTATCGTCAGGTGCCCGTGCAGATGCTCCCATCCGATCATAAAAAAAGCGCATCGTCTGGCGAAATGCCTTCCGGTATCCCCCGGGGTGAATCAAAACTTCATCCAGATCGAACAGCGCAATCCTTGCAATCAATTTACCAACTCCTACCGCGGCTGCTTTTCAAGCCAGCATGCCGGACGCCTCTAAAACCAATGATCCAATCCGGACGTTCAGCAACACGCCTAAACCACCGAGAAAGCCATGTCATATCGCGCCGAGCGAATTCGACTGGCTAACCCATTCTCTGTCCTGCCCAGCCGCTTTCAGCAAAACTGCTCAGGACAGCAAGCCAACCTGTTTGCCAACGCCGGCAAATATTTCCAGAACCCGTTCAAGCTGGGCGTCGGTGTGCGTCGCCATGTAACTGGTGCGCAGCAATTGACGCCCCGGCGCAACCGCCGGCGAGATGACCGGGTTGACAAAAACGCCGGCTTCGAAAAGCATCTTCCAAGTCAGGAACGTCAACTGGTCATCGCCAATGATGATCGGGATGATGGGCGTGATCGAGTTGCCGGTATCGAAACCCAACTGGCGGAACCCTTTGCGCATTTTCTCGGCGTTTTGGTTGACGCGCAGGATTCGTTCGGGTTCGCTGCGCATCACTTCCAATGCTGCCAGGGCGGCAGCCGCGTTTGCCGGCGGGATGCTGGCGCTGAAAATCAGCGCCCGCGCCTGATGCTTGACATAGTCGATCACGTCCGCTTCGCCGGCGATGAAGCCACCCAGCGATGCGAACGACTTACTGAAGGTGGACATGATCAAATCCACCTCGCTGTTGACGCCTAAGTGCTCCGCCGTGCCCCTTCCGCCGCCGGTAACACCCATACCGTGTGCATCATCCACCATCAGCCGCGCGCCGTATTTCTTCGCCAGCGCAACCAGATCAGGCAGTGGCGCCAGGTCACCTTCCATGCTGAAGAGCCCGTCCACCACGATCAGCTTGCCCACCGACTCCGGAATGGAACGCAGCACCCGCTCCAGGTGATCCATATCATTGTGACGGAAGCGCTCGATCTTGCCGTAACCCAGACGCGCCCCATCCACAATGCTGGCATGATCATCCTTATCCAGGATGACGATATCGCCGCGCCCAACTAGAGCGCTGACCGTACCCAGATTGACCTGCATACCGGTGGAGAACACCAACGCCGCTTCTTTGTGCACCCATTCAGCAAGCTCATGTTCAAGCTGTTCGTGAAGCTCCAACGTGCCGTTGAGAAAACGCGAGCCGGTACAACTGGTTCCATAGCGGCGGATGGCTTCCTGCGCCGCTTCCCTTACCTTGGGATGGGTCGTCAAGCCAAGGTAATTGTTCGAACCGCACATGATCAGGCGGTGCCCTTTGTAGGTAACCTCACTGCCTTCATTATCCGTCAAAGGAATGAAATAGGGATAAAAACCTTTTTCGATCGCTTCTTTTACAATGGTGAAATCATAACATTTTTGAAAGATGTCCATGTTTACCTCGATTTGATGATGAATGCAGCGGGATTGGTTGTCGTCCCGGAATGCCGCTGCTTTAACAAATGACTTCCATTGCTGCATGCAACCTGCTCCCCAATCCACAGGTGGCTTAAATAATTCGCTCAATCCAGAAGATCGAACCGGGCTGTTCGCGCCAGATATCCAGACTACCGGCTGAGGTAGCACCAAATCATTAAACCCTCCCGAGGCAAGTCGCTTCGTTCGCGCCGGTAAACCCGTATTACTTTAAGAATGAGCGGACAGGTGCGCCGGAACAGTCCAGGCTGAATGACATCAAAGGCTAGAAGTGAAGCGGCTCAGAACTGCGAGAGATGTTGTCCAGAAATTCCATCCGTGATGCCAGGTTGGTGCGGAAGGTGCCCAACATGGTCGAGGTGGTCATGCGGGCGTCATGCTTTTTAACCCCGCGCATCATCGAGCACAAATGCAGCGCCTCGACCACCACTGCCACGCCTGCAGGATGAAGCAATTGTTCGATGAAGTCGGCAATCTGCCGGGTCATTCGTTCCTGCACTTGCAAGCGGCGAGCGAACATTTCCACGATACGAGGAATTTTTGACAGCCCGAGCACTCTGCCGTCAGGGATGTAGGCAACATGCACCCTGCCCAGGAAAGGCAGCATGTGGTGTTCGCACAGGCTGTAAAACTCCACATCCCGCACCACCACCATCTCATCGTAGGACACCTCGAAGAGGGCATCGTTGATTTGCGCCAGCGGATCGACCCGGTAACCTCCCAGCAGCTCCTCGTAAGCCCGCGCCACCCGCTCGGGAGTGCGCTGCAAACCCTGCCGCTGCGGGTTTTCACCCACGGCTTTAAGGATTTTTCGAACCGCATCTTCGATACAACTGCGGTCGATCGGCGTGTTTTGAATAAGATCTGCCACCTGATAAAGCGATGTGTTTTGATCTGTCATGCTTCACCCAAAATTCCAATCCGGATAAGATTATAACATCCCCCACTCCGATCAGAATTGCCGGCGCAAAAGATGGGCTGTAAGCTGGCGCAGGGCGATCCCAGAATCGGATTCGCGGGGCAGCGCAGCTTCCAGGGCGGCGTTGGCTTGCTTGGTCAGGCGGTCGGCTTCCGCTAGGGTAAACTCCGATGCACCTTCATCTGTCAGCAACGCAGCCAGATGCGGCACCTGCTCAACCGCATTAGCACCGTTTTGCCAGGTTTTAGCAAACGGTCCGTTTTTCACCAGGGCATACAAAACTGGCAGTGTCTTCTTCCCACTCACCAGGTCGCTCTCAATCGATTTACCGGTTTGCTGGCTGTCTCCCCAAATCCCTAGCCAATCATCCAGTACCTGAAACGCAAGACCCAAATTGTAACCATAGTCCCTAAAAGCCTGCCGGCGCTGATCGGAAACGCCTGCCACCAAGGCTCCTAATTCCGTACAGCATCCCAGCAGCGAAGCCGTCTTCCCCTCCACCATAAACCAATAATCCTCAATCGTCGGTCGTGCCACCGTTTCGTTGTGCAGGTCCAGGTACTGCCCCTGAGTGAGACGCACGCAACCCTGGTGCAGCAGGCGGGACGCCTGTAAAGTGGTCGCTGCGCCACACGCGGCTTCGAGTTCAAGTAACGCCAGATGCGCCAGGATGAACATCAGATCACCGGCATTGATCGCCTGAGCCACCCCCCACTTAACCCACACCGTGGCGCGCCCGCGACGCAACGCACTGCCATCCTGAATGTCATCGTGGATCAGCGAAAAATTGTGAATCAATTCGACCGCGGTTGCCGCCGGTAACGCTTGCCGCCATTCCCCACCAGCGGCGGCGCAGCTCAGCAAAACCAACAACGGACGGATGCGCTTCCCCTGGGCATCGGCGCCGGCACCCTCACCTTCCCAGCCAAGATGGTATGCCAGCATCGTCCGCAAAGGGGCATAATCATCACTGATCCGTCCCAAAACTGCCTGCCGTAATGCATCTTCAATCGCCGGTTGTAAGCGTTGTTGATATTGTGTCAATTCTATCGGCTTATCCATGTTTCATCATCTTTTAGCAAAGGAAGGCTGCGGAGTGCCGCCAGATCAATCGCCCCGGAGACAAACATGCAAATCGTCATTTCTAAACGCACCCGTTCGATAACCTGGAGCACATGCTCAAAAGACTGATTGGCGGCTTTCAAAAATTCACCCGCCATTCCCGCCAGCGTGGCGCCCAGGGCAAGGCATTTGGCAACATCGATGCCGTTCTTCAATCCGCCGGAAGCAAATATCGGCGTATCGGGAGCGCCGCGTCGCACGCTCAGGATCGAAGCGGCGGTGGGGATGCCCCAGCCGCGAAAAGTCGCCGCTGCTTGTGCTCGTTGTTCATCGCGGATGCGATGCATTTCCACCTGTGACCACGAGGTGCCGCCGGCGCCGGCGACGTCAATGGCTGCCACCCCGGCTGCTGCCAGCGCAGCCGCGGTTTTCTCCGAGATGCCCCACCCGACTTCTTTGACCACTACCGGCAGCGGAAGTTGATGACAGATCGCTTCGATCTTGCCCAATAAGCCCGCAAAGCGGGTGTCACCCTCTGGCTGCAGCGCTTCCTGAAGTGGATTCAGGTGCAGAATCAAGGCGTCCGCTTCGATCATTTCGACCGCCCGGCGGCAATGATCCACGGTGTAACCGTAATTCAATTGCGCCGCGCCCAGGTTGGCAAACAGCAAGATATCCGGGGCGCCCTTCCGCACTTGAAAGGTGGGCAGGCGTGAAGGTTCCTCAAGTGCCGCCCGCTGCGAACCAACCCCCATCGCAATCCCCGTCGCCTGCGCCGCCATTGCCAGGTTTCGATTGATCGCTTCGGCTCTGGGCGTTCCGCCGGTCATCGATGAGATCAGGAGCGGAATGTGCAGCGTTTTGCCAAATATTTGCTGGCGCAGATTCACCGACTCCAAATCAAATTCTGGCAGCGCCTGGTGCACAAATCGATAGCGTTCCAACCCGGTAGTGAGCGCGGAGCGGACATCCTCTTCGATATTGATCCGGATATGATCTGATTTGCGTGAAATGATTTCCGATTCTTGATCCATAAAGCGCACCATCTGACGAACAGGGGTGTTTTAGCTATTGCAGCCGGGTTGGGTTAAGGTTCAGTATACCAAAAGACGCCCAAACTCACTAAAAGTTCGTAGAAAGTGCAAAACGTGCTTGCCAACTGCCGACCCCGATGCCGCTTTGTCCTGCTACCAGGCTTGACAGAATGGACAGGAAAGATACAATCAGATAGAAAACCCCACGCGGTCATGAACCGCATTGTTTGGAGGATAACGAATGAGTGATCGGTTCGAAGATGTGAAAGCGGTAATCGTGGATGTATTAAAGATCGACGGCGAAGAAATCGAACCTGAGACGCGCTTCATTGAAGACCTAAAAGCCGACTCAATGGATCAATTTTTTCTCATCGATGGATTTTGTGAAAAATTCGATATCACCATCTCCGACGAGGATGCCCGCCAGATAAAGACGGTCGCAGACGTGGTGAAATATATCGAATCCCAACAGTAACCACAACCCAATCTTCGGCTGTCTGCAGCCGAAACGATGACCCGATGATCCATTCTCTGGGTGTTGCGCAGGGGTGGATTTTTGGGTTTTCTATTCTTTTTCCACCACCGCAGTCAGAACTTCGGGGATTTCCTCGACGTGATTCGCCACCCGCACACCGGCTGCCAGAAACGCTCTGATTTTCTCCCTGGCGGTGCCTTGTCCCTGCTCAATGATGGCACCGGCGTGCCCCATCCGTTTTCCGGGCGGCGCAGTCTGCCCGGCAACAAACGCCACCACTGGTTTGGTGATCTCACGGGCAATAAATTCAGCCGCGTCTTCCTCTTCGCATCCGCCAATCTCCCCGATCAAAACCATCCGATCGGTGTGAGGGTCGGCTTCAAACAGGCTCAAGACATCCATGAAGTTCATCCCATGAATGGCATCCCCACCAATCCCCACGCAGGTGCTCACGCCAAGACCGGCGCGCTTGAGCGCATACAGAACTTCATAAGTCAGAGTGCCAGAGCGTGAGACCACGCCGACGTTTCCGCGCCCGACAATATCCCCGGGGATGATGCCGGCTTTGGCTTTCCCCGGCGATAATATGCCCGGACAATTGGGTCCGACCAGCCGTACCCCTTTGATACCCAGATAAGTTTGAACCCGCATCATATCCTGGGCAGGAATGCCTTCGGTGATGCAGATGACCAGCGGCAGTTCGGCGTCGGCGGCTTCGAACATGGCATCGGGGGCAAAGCGCGCCGGAACAAAGATAACACTGGCATTGGCGCCGGTGGCTTCGGCAGCCAGTTTGACCGAATCGAAAACCGGGATCTTGCCATCCAGCACCCACTCACCGCCTTTACGGGGGGTCACACCGGCGACCACATTGGTCGAGTAAGCTACCATCTGTTGGGTGTGATAAATTCCCTCATTGCCAGAGATTCCCTGCACCAGCAGCCGCGTCTTCCGATCGATCAGAATGCTCATTCAGCCTCCCGCTGCCAATGCGACAGATTTCCTGGCGGCTTCGCCCAATGTTTCCGCGGTTTCCATTCGGGCTTCGGCAATCATTTGCAGTCCCTGGGCAGCATTCGTGCCGACAAAGCGCACCACCATCGGCACGCTGGGTTGCACATCGGCGATGGCGGAAAGAATGCCGCGCGCCACCTCGTCACAGCGTGTAATGCCCCCAAAAATATTGATCAGCACCGCCCGTATATTAAGATCGGAGAGGATGATACGAAAGGCAGCCGCCACCTTCTCGGCACTGGCACCGCCGCCCACATCCAAAAAATTCGCCGGCGTACCGCCGTGCAGCTTGATCATGTCCATGGTCGCCATCGCCAGCCCGGCTCCGTTGACCATGCAGCCGATATTGCCGTCCAGCTTGACGTAAGACAGCCCGTATTTACGAGCTTCTACTTCAGCCGGGTCTTCCACATCGAGATCGCGCAGGTCAGCCAGATTGCTGTGTCGGAAGAGGGCATTCTCGTCGATCTCCATTTTCCCGTCCAGCGCCAGCAGATGCTGATCGTTGCTGATGACCAGCGGATTGATCTCCGCCAGCGTGGCGTCATTTTCCACGTAAGTCTCCCACAGCCCGCGGGCAATCTCTATGAAAGAACGCCACAGGATGCGGGGCAGATCAATGTCTGCCGCTAGGTCGCGCGCCTGGTAATCGCGCAGACCCAACAGCGGGTGCACCAAAACTTTGAAGATTTTTTCCGGTGATTGAGAAGCGATCTCCTCAATATTGGCGCCGCCCTCCGAAGAAACGATCATCACCGGCATTTTGGCGCGCCGATCGTTGGTGATGCCGAGATAGATCTCCTTCTCGATGTTGACCGCCTCTTCCACCAGCACCTTGTGCACCGGCAGCCCCTTGATATCCATGGCGAGGATGTTTGTCGCCAGTTCTTCGGACTCTTCGGGGCTTTTCGCAAGGCGGATGCCGCCGGCTCTGCCGCGGCCGCCCACCAACACCTGGGCTTTAATAACTGCCCGCCCGCCCAACTCTTCAGTGATATGTTTTGCCTCGCTGGCTGTAACTGCTACTTGTCCCCTTGGAATTGGAATCCGGCACCTCGAGAAGATCTGCTTGCACTGGTACTCGTGAATTTTCATCCACTCTCCAGATCGATGTCGATACGATAAAGTTTTTATTCGCTAGCATTATACCATGTCGGGGGGAAAAGCAAATCTGCCGGCGAATACCGATCCACATTAGCCGATCAACCCGATTATCAAAAAGGGCTGCCTCGTGGGGGGCAGCCCTTTTCGTCGTTATCCGCATGACAACAATCGCCAGTGCTCAGTGGGTTCGCAAGAACTCGTCCAACGCCTCTTTGCTGATGCGGTAGGCATTACCGATTTTGCGGGCTTTCAATTCGCCCGCCTGGATGGCAGCGATCACGTCCTCTTCCGAAACCCGCAGGACGTTCGCGGCTTCCGAGGGGGTCATCACATTGGGCGTGCCGACAGCCTTCTCACCGCCACCTTGTTGCTGTTGCTGCGCCCCAGTCATCCCCGAAAGCGATTGACCGATGACGTTACCGATCCCCATACCGGCGCCAATGCCGGCGGTCAAGCCGGCGCCACCGCTCGGATTTTGGGCGGCTTCACGCAAAGCATCCGCTGCCTGCAACTGGGTGTAGGTTGTCATATCCAGCATACCCATTGCACGCAGTTCCTCAGCAGACTTTTCAGATGGTTTGAGATTTCCGATATAGAAGGATTTCAAGGTCAAACCAATAGCGGCGAAATCGTCCTGGGCTTTGGCACGCACGCCAGCCCCCAGTTCCTCGGTCAAACTGATCAATTCCACCACACTGCGGCTGGCAGTTGTTTCGCCCAGCAGATCTTGCAACTTCGAAAGCAACATGGTGCGCAGGCGATTGTCAATGTCAGCCGTGCGGTAAATTCCCTGGGCGCCAACCACCTGAGTGACAAACTGCTGCGCATCGCTGACCTGAAAACCGTACGTCCCGAAGCCCTGCAACAGCGCCACTCCCAGCCCCATCCCTGGATTGCGCACGATAATCGGCTGTGGAGTTCCCCATTTTCGGTCAACGAACTCGCGCATCGCCACGAAATACACCTCTGCCGTGAACGGCGTGCGATCGTTGAAGGCTTTGCCGATCAGGTTGATCAGCAGGGGGATGTTCGCTGTGGCAATCGTGTGCCGTCCAGGGCCAAAGGTATCCAAGGCTTTGCCATCGCGGAAAAACACGGCACGTTGAGATTCCCGCACGATCACCTGAGTCCCGATCCGCAGGTCTGCCACCCCCTGTTCGGGAAAGCGGCGCACAATCTCATCTGCCATCTCGCTTGGGTATTCAACCACATCAAATATTCTAGCCATAGCATTACTCCCTGAAAATGTCATCTAATCCAGAGATTGATCTATTGAGACTCAACCCCGCCAATCATGGCTTCATTCCGTCGATTGAAGGCATCTATGCAATCTTGAGAGACGCTGGTTAGATGGCGCACCGAAGCCGGAAAACCATCCGTACCCAGCGACGCCTCTACATTACCAATGGCGTTGCTGACCGTATCCACGCTTTCCAGAAGCGCAAGATCATGTTCATAAATACGCGCCAGTTCCTCCTCGTTGATCTTGATCGGGTCAAAAAAGCCGGCATACCCGTAGGAAGCCGTGCGCACGCGGTCGATGAACTGTCGCAACTTGAGCGCTGCCCCTTCCAGGCTCGAGACCTGCTCAATACCGCCCTGGCTGATCAGCTCCCGCTGAATACCCGACAAACGTTTCCACTGTTCCTCAAAACGGTCAGCAACCGTGACTCGCAGGAGTTTATCGGAATCACGTCGGCTCTCCCGCTCGATATAACCGGTAAAACCTGGAACCTTGCTAATGATTTTAGTGATGATGTCCTGGCTGCCCCGGACACGGTCCAGTAAATCGCTCATGGGTACGCCTCCTTGTCATCCGTTGAATAAGCGGTTAAACATGAAAAGATGAGCTGATTATAGCGCCAAACAGACGGTAACACAACAAGCAAACGATGACCGTGGAATCACAACACAAAATCCTATCTTTCCACATCTCCGCCGCCGGTTTTCTTGTAAGGTATTTGTAAAGCGAAAATCATTGAAAATAGACTTAACTTGAATATAATAAGCTCAATGAAGTAACCCACCCACGAACAGAGAGGAGGTGAATCATGATGTTGTTCGCACCGAAGGAAAAAGGCCAAGGTCTGGTGGAGTACGCTTTGATTCTTGTTCTGGTTGCCGTTGTTGTGATTGTTATTCTTGCGCTACTTGGCCCGGCAATCGGAAGTATCTTCTCCAACATCGTAGCCGCAATATAACTCTCAACACAACCACCAAAGTTTTGAAAAACCCCGGCAATGTGT
This sequence comes from Anaerolineaceae bacterium, assembly GCA_037445245.1. Classification (GTDB taxonomy): domain Bacteria; phylum Chloroflexota; class Anaerolineae; order Anaerolineales; family Anaerolineaceae; genus JBBIKU01. The sequence goes on along the minus strand of JBBIKU010000007.1, from coordinate 14,622 downwards.
CGGGGTTTTTCAATGTGCACAAATAAATCAACAAACTTTGGTAATAAAACCCTACAATTTTATTAGGTCGATAGCAGACATTGCGTGTTAGATTTTGCCGTATAATAGCTTTACTGTAGGATATTTCGTGTTAAAGTTAAGGAGGGGCTCATGGCTGCTGGACGAAGAAAAAGTGGTCGGATTTTCCTAATACTTGCGTTGTTCTTGATCCTCATTCTGGGAGCTGGCGCATTCCTGTTGCGGGATCAACTGATTCCTCAACCCTCCGAAGCACAACCCCTCCCACCCCCCGTGACGCAACAGGAAACGGTTGACATTCTCGTCCTAGCGCAACCCATTGCGCGTGGCGGAATGATCACCGAAAATGTGCTGGCTAAGGTGCCTTACCCTAAGAAAGAGATGGTCGCAGGGTTGTTTTTTACCGAGATCCAGGAAGTCATCGGCAAACGCGCCAAATATGACCTGCCGCAGGGATTTCCTCTGACACCCAACATGGTGACCGATGCCCCCACCGGCTCTTACGCCGCCTTCAGCATTCCGCGCGGCATGGTGGCGATATCGATTCCAATCTCCCGCCTGACCTCGGTTTCTTACGCCATTCAGCCCGGCGACCACGTCAATGTGATCGCTTCGTTGATGTTGGTGGACATGGATACGCAATTCCAAACCAGGTTGCCCAATCTTTCCGCATCCGTTATCGCGCCGGGACCTACGACGGACGAGGAGGGCAATATTATATCCACGACCGCCACCATTACCATTCGTCCGGACCCCGGAGGCGTCCAGGGACGCGCTGAGTTTGATACTACCCTTAACCAGGCAATTTATCTTCTGCCTTCCGAAGAGCAACGCCCCAGGCTGGTCAGCCAGACTCTGGTGCAGGATGCGGTCGTGCTGTGGGTGGGAGACTTTCCCGAAGGCGGGCAAATCTCCGAAGCAGCCCCCATGCCTACTCCGGAAGCAGACGCTCAGCAGCCCCAGCAACAAGCTGAACAACCCAGGGCAACCGATACCATCAGTCTGATCGTGACACCGCAGGATGCCGTCACCCTGAATTATCTGATGCTTGCTGGCGCCAGGTTGAATCTGGTCTTGCGCAGCACCGGAGATGATCAGCGCATCCCGACCGAAGCGGTTACGCTGCAATTCATCCTCGACCAGTATAACATTCCCAACCCAGCGAAGCTCCCTTATGGCATCCAACCACGAGTGGAGCAATTGATTTACCCTGAGTAATTGGAGCGGTATGTCCACTGAGGAAAAAATTCGGGTCATTATCGTCGACGACATTGCAGAAACACGTGAAAACTTAAAACGGCTGCTACAATTCGACCTCAACATTGAGGTTGTAGGGATCGCGCGCGGCGGACAGGAAGCCTTAGAACTCTGCCGGCAGATCAACCCAGATGTGGTGATCATGGACATCAATATGTCAGATATGGATGGCATCACCGCCACCGAGCTGATCCGGCGCAACAATCCCGCCACCCAGGTGATCATCCTCTCCATTCAAAGTGAAGCGAGCTACATGCGCAAGGCGATGCTCGCCGGCGCCCGCGACTATTTGGCAAAGCCACCCTCCATCGATGAACTCACCACAGCCATCCATCAGGCAGGCAGGCTGGCGCAGGAAGAATTCAAAAAGGATGCCGCCAGTGCCGCCGCTGCAGCTCACGGCGCTGGGCAGACAGCCAAAGCCGCTCTCGTCAACGGCAAGATCATCGTCGTCTACAGCCCCAAAGGGGGGGTGGGAACAACCACCATCGCCACCAACCTTTCCTTAGCGCTGCAAAGTGAAACCGAGAAAGCTGTGCTCGTAGATGGAAATCTGCAATTCGGTGATGTGGCAGTCTTTCTAAATGAAAAGGTAAAACACAATGTTCTCGACCTCACCTCGCGGGTGGAAGAACTCGACCGGGAGGTCATCGACAATGTAACCATTCAATATGGCAATACCGAGCTGAGCGTGGTTGCTGCCCCACCCCGCCCCGAGATGGCAGAAAAAGTAATGGCGGATCAATTCGCAAAATTGCTCCAATATTTGCGAAACTTCTATTCCTTCGTGGTTGTGGATACGGCGACTTATTTAACCGATTCCGTCCAATCCGCCATCGAAATTGCCGATTTAATCGTTTTAATCACCACACAGGAAATCCCTGCCATCAAAAATGCCAACGCTTTCCTGGATCTGATCGACGCCTCTCAAATCCCGCGGGAACGCATTTTGTTCGTAATGAATCGATTTGACAAAAGGATCCCCATCACACCCGAACAGATTGGTAGGAGATTGCACCACGAAATTTCGATCATCATACCGGTTGATGAAAGGCTGGTGACCACCGCCATCAACCGCGGCATTCCATTCGTGCTGGAAAATAAAGTACATCCCACCAGCAAGAGTATCTACAGCATGGCAGAATTGCTTCGGCAGAAAATCAATCAGCGCAAGGGTGAAACAATATCTGCCGGAAGGCAGTAATTTGCTCATGGGAGTGAGCGAACATGTCAATTCTAAAACGTCTTCAGGGGGAAGATAATTCGGTCAACAAGCAACAGGGCGGGAACGGACCCATGACCACCGGCAGCGGGCAACCCCGGCGGGTGGCGGCTACGCCACCCTCTTCAGCGCAAATCACGTACTATGATCTCAAAACCCGGGTGCA
>JBBIKU010000007.1:0-11949 GCA_037445245.1 Anaerolineaceae bacterium | reverse complement strand
TGGCGGGACTCGACCAATCCAAAGACATTACCAACGTGATCGAGATCCGCAAAAACATCCAGGAATTGTTCGAACAGATCTTGGGGGAGGAAAACATCGTCCTCTCTCGACCGGAGCGAGCGCGCCTGTTCGAACAGATTTCCGCCGAAATTCTGGGCTTTGGTCCTCTGCAGCCATTGTTGGAAGACGATACCACCACCGAAATCATGGTCAACGGCGCAAAAAATATCTACATCGAGCGCGGCGGTAAAATTTATCGCGTTCCGATGGCTTTCGAGAGCAACGCCCATGTCATGCGCATCATCGACCGCATTGTGGCGCCCCTAGGTCGCCGGGTTGACGAATCCAGCCCCTTTGTCGACGCTCGCTTGCCCGATGGCTCTCGTGTCAACATCGTCATTCCACCCATCTCACTGGTCGGACCGACGATCACGATTCGTAAATTTGCCAAAAATCCAATCACGGTTGATCAGCTAATCAAATTTGAGTCGATCACACCAGAAGCGATCAGTTTTCTCAAAGCCTGCGTTGAAGCCAGAGTGAACATCGTGGTTTCCGGCGGGACCGGCTCCGGTAAAACTACCTTGCTCAATATCCTTTCCAGTTATATTCCTGCCGATGAGCGCATCGTCACCATCGAAAACGCCGCCGAGCTGCAACTCCGTCAGGAACACGTCGTGACGCTCGAATCACGCCCCGCCAATATTGAAGGAAAAGGGGAAATTACGATCCGGCAATTGGTCATCAACGCCCTGCGGATGCGCCCTGACCGCATCGTAGTCGGTGAAATTCGCGACGAAGCCGCCATGGACATGTTGCAAGCCATGAACACTGGTCACGATGGCTCGATGACCACCGCCCACTCAAACAGCCCGCGTGACACCATCGCCCGCCTCGAGACGATGAGCCTCATGGCTGGCATGGACCTTCCCTCGCGCGCCATCCGGGAGCAGATTTCCTCCGCAATCGATTTGATCGTCCACCAAGCCCGGCTCAAGGATGGTACTCGCAAGGTTGTCAACATTACCGAGGTAACCGGCATGGAAGGGGATGTGATCACCCTGACCGATCTGTTTGTGTTCGAACAGACCGGTTACGAAAATGGCAAGGTGGTCGGGCGCATGCGTCCAACCGGATTGCGCCCGCGCTTTATGGAGAAATTTGAGACGGTCGGCATCAATCTCCCTCCAGCGGTGTTTGCTACCGGTGATCGCCGGCGTTAGCACAGGTTGGTAATATCGTAAGGCAGGTGTTGTTATGGCTATATCGCCACTATTGATACTCGGAATCGGAGGCGGCTTGGCGTTTGTTTTGTTGATCGTGGGGTTGGTTATCTCCATCAGCAGCGAACGCTCGATCGTTGAAGAGCGCCTGGGACAATACGTGGATCGTGCTGAAGCGGAAGAATACAGAAAAGCCGCCTCTTCTCCAATAACCGGCTGGATCGACAAACGCGTGCAGGGTTCTTCACTCGGCGAACGCATCGCCAAAGACCTCGCCAGAGCCGATCTAAAAATGAAACCCGGCGAATACATCGCCACCCAAATCATTTCCGCTTTTGGCGTCGGTGCCTTCGCCTGGTTCATTGGTGGACAATCGATCATTGTGGGCATCATCGGCGCTGCGCTCGGGATGTTTATGCCCGGCATGTACGTCCGCCGGCAACAGGGCAAACGCCTGATTCGTTTCAACGACCAACTGGGCGATATGTTGAACTTGATGGTAAACGGTTTGCGCGCTGGCTTTTCAACTACACAGTCAATGGAAACCATCAGTAAGGAACTGCCCTCTCCCATCAGCGATGAATTCCGACGCGTCGTACAGGAAATGCAGCTCGGTGTATCTATGGAAGCTGCACTGGACAACCTGCTGCGCCGCATCCCCAGCGACGACCTGGATCTTGTGATCACCGCCATCAACGTTCAACGCGAGGTTGGCGGCAACCTGGCAGAAATTTTGGACACGATCTCCCACACCATTCGCGAGCGAGTCCGAATCAAGGGCGAGATACGCGTTCTAACCTCCCAGGTGATGTATTCCGGTCGTTTTCTGGCAATGATGCCAGTGTTTGTGATTGCCGTTCTTTACCTTCTAAATCGTCCCTACATCATGGAATTCTTTAACCCGGAAAATTTGCCGTGCGGATATATTGCTCTGGGCGTTGCAGTCTTGTTGATCACCATGGGCTACTTCGCCATGAATAAACTCGGCGATATCGAAGTCTGAGCGCAGCCGAGGAGGATGATCCAATGCTTATTCCGATTATTATCGCCGTACTCATCATCGTCATCGCCGGCGTGCTGATCATGATCGGTCTGCGCAATCCACAGACCTCCGATGAACAAATTTTATTTGAGCGTCTCGAAGAGCTCACCAGATCCGGCGAAGAAGTCAACCTGGAAAAAATCGAGCTTTCCTTACCCTTCACCGAACGGGTGATCTATCCATTTGCGCGCGCGCTGGGTGAAATCGCAGTACGCTTCACCCCCCAAAACGCCCTCCAATCGATCTCGAAAAAACTGGAGCTGGCTGGCAGCCCACCACGAGTGGACCCCACCATGATCTTGGCAAGCCAGTTTATTGCCATGGGCTTTTTCGCCGGTCTGGTGCTGCTTGTGTTCACCGTCGGTCCAACCAAATTGCCCCTCGGACAAATCATTTTAGCCGCCCTCGTTTTTGGGTTGCTCGGCTTCTTCTTCCCACAGCTATGGCTTTCTAGCAAGATCTCCAAACGTCAAAAAAGTATCCGCAAGTCACTGCCAGATGCCTTGGATCTGTTGACCATTTGCGTCGAAGCCGGCCTAGGTTTTGATGCCGCCATGGCAAAGGTGGTCGAAAAATGGGAAACCGAACTCTCGCTGGCATTCGCCCGGGTGATCACCGAAGTGCAACTGGGCAAGCTCCGCCGCGAAGCGCTGCGGGATATGGCGGAGCGCGTCGGGCTGGCGGAAATGACCAGCTTCACTGCAGCCGTGATCCAAAGTGAGCAACTTGGAGTCAGCCTTGCCAAAGTGTTGCGCATCCAGTCGGATCAGATGCGCGTCAAACGCCGTCAGCTTGCAGAAGAAGAAGCGCACAAGGCGCCAATCAAGATGCTGATCCCAATGGGGGGACTGATATTCCCGTCGCTGATCATCGTTCTCCTGACCCCAGCCGCGCTACGGATGATCAAATCGGCGCTGGGGGGAATGTTCTAACAAAAAAAATGGAGAACAGAATCGCGTGACGGAGAAGCGCTCATCTCCGGCATATCATCTGTACCATCTGCTCTGGTGCGCAGCCGACTGGTTATACCCACCGTTGTGTGGTGGTTGCAACAAGCCCGGCGAACGCTGGTGCGCAGATTGTTGGCAGACCGCACCCATTTTGAGCGATTCGGTTTGCCCACATTGCGGCGAACCCCAACCGCGCCCGTTAATCTGCGCCGGGTGCAGAAAATCCCTTCCCGCTTACTCGGCACTGCGGTCGTGGGCGCATTTTGACCAGCGGATTCGTCATGCGCTTCATCGCCTCAAATATCGCCAGGACATTGGTTTGGGCGAAGCCCTGGCACAGCATCTGATCGAATTGCTTCAAAAGCAAAACTGGCAGGTGGATGCAGTGATACCGGTGCCCCTCTCTCGTCAGCGCTTGCGCCAACGCGGTTATAACCAGGCAGGCTTGCTGGCATTTCCTCTGGCAATCGCCTTTCGGCTGGCGTATATGCCGGATGCGCTCCGTCGCGTGCGAGATACCGCTTCGCAGGTGGGTTTAAACGAAAGGGAACGCATTCAGAACGTGCGGGATGCCTTTACAGCAAACCTGCAGCGCATCCAAGGGAAAAACATCCTGATCATCGACGACGTTGCCACCACCGGTGCCACCATCGGAAGTTGCGCATCCGCGCTGCTGGCAGCCGGAGCCCGCTCTGTCTACGCCATGACCTTTGCCCGGGCAATGCTGCATCACGATAATCCACTGCCCTCCCCCCCGACAAATTAAGATATACTGTAATCACACCGCAATACAAAACCTGCACGACCTATTTTCAAAGGAGGATCAAAGATGGCTCTAAGCATCGAGTTGTACGGTCGGAATATAGAAATAACCGAGCGCATCCGCGACTATGTTGAAAAAAAGGTCTCCAAACTCGACCGATTCTTAAACAATATTGAAGAAACACGCGTCGACCTGGCGCACGTGAAATCTGCTCGCAGCGCCTCTGACCGGCAGGTAGCCCAGATCACCATACGCGGCAGAGGGTTCATCTTACGGGCTGAGGAACGCGCCGACGACATCTTCGCCGCCATCGATGCCGCACTGGATAAAATGCAACGCCAAATTGAACGCTATAAAGGAAAACGCCAGCGCGGCAGAGGCGACGGCGTCAGCGCGGCAGAGGTTGTGGCGGCAACCAGTGAGATCGAAGAGGAGGAAACCGCGCCGGTGATCGCCCGCCGCAAAGATTTCACTTTGACCCCGATGGACGAAGCGGAAGCCATCGAACAAATGACCCTGCTGGGTCACGAGAATTTCTTCATCTTCTATAACGCCAACACCAGCGCCATTAACGTTCTCTACCGCCGCCGTGACGGCAGCTACGGGTTGATCGAGCCAAAACTGGGTTGATCGATCGCCAAGACCCTTCTAGGCAGGAACTGTCGATTCAGGGCAGCTCCTTTGCGTTTCGATGGACATTGAACAGGCATTGGTTCGTTGCCGGCAAGATCGGCTGCAACGTTCAGCTGTGATTTCAGCGCTTATTGCTTGTCAGCCGCACCGGGCTGGGCTATAATCACCCGCAACGAATTTTAATAATGAGGCAGGAAACAATCCATGATCGATGTCAACGATTTACGCAAAGGGGTCACCTTCGAACTCGATAACAACCTCTTCAAGGTGCTAGATTACCACCACAACAAAACCGGCCGGGGAAACGCCACCATCCGCATCAAAGCGCGCAATCTGCGCACCGGCACCACCCTTGAAAAGACATTCACTTCGGGAGACCGGGTTCAGGATGTCAGATTGGATTATCACAACGTCCAATATCTGTATAACGATGGCGAGCTGTATTATTTCATGGACACCGAGACATACGATCAGACCGCCCTCCATAAGGAAATGATCGGCGACGCGGTAGGGTTTTTAAAAGAAGGATTGGAAGCCAAACTAACCCTGTACGGCAACGAACCGCTGGATGTGGAACTCCCCACCGCGGTTGACCTTGAGGTGGTCGAGGCAGAAGCCGCCGTCCGCGGCGACACAGCCACCAGCATCACCAAGAAAGTCAGGCTCGAAACCGGGCAGGAGGTTGACGTCCCCAATTTTGTCAGTGTTGGCGACGTCATCCGCATCGATACGCGCAACGGTAGCTACGTCACCCGAGTTACCGATTGAGCTTCAACCGACGAACCAGCATCCGAATCTCACACTTTCACCATCACATAAAGGTTGTGTGCAGCCATGCGTACGCCCGCAGGTTCTGAATGCCCATATTTTTATGGTGATTACCATCGTGGTAGAAACCGGGAAGAATGCCGGTTGATTGGCGATGCGCCGCCACCCAACCACTGGAGGCGCGATCTGTGTAAAACCTGCCCCGTCCCCAACATCGTGCGCGCCAACGCCTGCAAGAACATGATCTTACAGGCAGAGGTCGGGCGCGTTTTGCTGGGATTGAAACGCCTGGTGAAAGTGAAAGCCTATTGTACGCTCTCTGGCAAAGATGTCGCCGAACCGGAAATTGGTTGCGGGAAGTGTCATCCATTGCCATCCATCTTCGAGGGATGAATATTATGCCGTTGATTTTGCTGCTCGATCTGGATAACACCCTGTTAGAAAACGATGTCAATGTGTTTGTCAGCGTCTATCTCAAGGTGCTAGGCAATCATATCGAACAAGCATCCTCCGACCTGATTCGACGACAGATCATGATTGCCACGCAAGCCATGACTGCCAAAGATACCCCAGCCCTGACTCTCGAAGAGGTGTTTGACCATTCATTTTATCCGGGTATCGGTATTGACAAGGCGGATGTTTGGGACAGCGTGCAAAATTTTTACGAGCAGGTCTTCCCCACCCTGAAATCGGTCACCGCTGCCCGACCTGCCGCCAAACGCCTGGTTGAATACGGCTTCGAGAATAGCCACAAGGTTGTAGTGGCGACCAATCCGCTCTTCCCGCTCACCGCCACGCTGCAACGCCTGGATTGGGCTGAGTTGCCGATCTCGCACTATCCCTTCGATCTGGTCAGCAGCTACGAAACTTTTCACTTTGCAAAACCGCAACCGGCATACTATACCGAGATCCTGGCGCAACTGGGATGGCTGCCGCACCTGGCAGTGATGATCGGCAACAGTCTGGAGGATGATATCATCCCGGCAAGCAAACTGGGGATTCCGGTTTTCTGGCTGAAAGAGGATCATGAGATGCTTCCAGAAGACGCTCATCCCCTCAGCGCAGCCGGCACAATTGAACAGGCGCTTCCCTGGCTGCAAAATCTCTCCGCAGAAAACATCCGGCAGCCTTTCGAAACCCCTGAAGCGTTGCTGGCGGTGCTGGCTGCCACTCCCGCCGCACTGGACACATTCAGCCGGGAATTGAAAGATCAGGACTGGAAGCAACGGCGGCAAGCCGGCGAGTGGTCCTTTGCCGAAATTCTATGCCATCTGCGAGACGTGGACAGCGAAGTTTACCTGCCACGCATTGAAACCATCACCCGTCAGGAAAACCCGTTCCTGCCAGGGGTGGACACCGACCGCTGGGCAGAGGAACGCGTTTACTATCTGCAAGATGGAAAAACTGCACTGCAACAATTTACCGCCGCCCGCACTCAACTTCTGGAGGTCCTAAAAACGATTCCGCTGAATGAATGGCAGCGGACAGCGCGTCATGCCATATTTGGACGCACCACCCTGCACGAGATGGTCTGTTTTATTGCTACCCACGACCGCAATCACATTCAACAGGCAATTTGCACGCTCGGTCGAAGCCCAACACATTGATTGAAGCGATTTCTGGGAATAATATCACCCCAACAACCTGTATAAGAAATTGGTTAATATAGCTGGCAAACGCCGTCCACCCTCTAGCTTGAAGCGGTTTAGATTGGTATAATTTTTGTAATCCTGTGTTAGTAAAAGCACAGGTGCTGGAGGAATTTGTGAGTTCACGTAATCCATCCTATGTGATTTATATCCTTTTGTTCATAGCCATCATCGCCATGCTGATCTACAACTTCAGCGATTCGAGAGCATCGCAAGAAATGCTCACGATCAACGAGGTTGCCGCCGCCATTAAACAGGGCGAAATTGCCCGCATCGTGGAAGACGAGAACCGCCTGCGCATCACCTTCGCCGATGGCACGCGCACCTCAACTTCTAACAAAGAACCCTCCGCCTCCTTGGTAGAGCAATTGCTGCAACTGGGCGTCACCGCCGAAGAGCTGTCCCCTGATCGGGTCAAGATCGAGATCAAGCCTCCCAGCCCGTGGTTGGGCGTATTGACCGCGCTCGGGTATATTCTGCCATTTCTTATCCTGGGTGGTGCATTCTTCTTCATCTTCCGGCAGGCACAGGGCAGCAAATCACGCGCCCGCATGTTCAGCGGCGACCAACCAACCGTAACCTTTCAAGATGTAGCTGGGATAGAAGAATCCAAAGAAGAGCTGCAAGAGGTGGTGGAGTTTTTGCGGGAACCCCAAAAATTCATTGCGCTCGGCGCTCGCATTCCCAAGGGCGTGCTGCTGGTGGGTCCTCCTGGTACCGGCAAAACCCTGCTGGCAAAAGCCGTCTCGGGTGAGGCAGGCGTGCCGTTCTTCTCGATCTCCGGTTCAGAATTCGTCGAAATGTTCGTTGGCGTCGGCGCCTCGCGCGTTCGCGACCTGTTCGAGCAGGCAAAACGCCAGTCGCCCTGCATCATCTTCGTAGACGAAATCGACGCAGTCGGGCGCCAGCGCGGCGCCGGATTGGGCGGCAGCCACGACGAACGCGAACAAACCCTCAACCAGATGCTGGTAGAAATGGACGGGTTTGATACCGACACCAACGTCATCATCATGGCAGCCACCAACCGACCTGACATTCTCGACCCTGCCTTGCTCCGCCCGGGACGGTTCGACCGGCGGGTGGTGCTCGATCGCCCCGATGTGCGCGGCAGGGAAGCAATCCTCAAAGTGCACATCAAGGGCAAGCCCATCAATCCAGGCGTCGATTTATCACTGATTGCCCGGGCAACTCCAGGCTTCGTCGGCGCCGACATCGAAAACCTGGTCAACGAGGCAGCCATCCTGGCAGCACGGCGCAACAAGCAGGTCATCACCCAGCCAGAATTCGAGGAAGCCATCGAACGCGTCATCGCCGGTCCTGAACGCAAAAGCCGCCTGATCAGCGAGGAAGAGAAACGCATCGTCGCCTACCACGAAGCCGGTCACGCCGTGGTGATGAACACGCTCCCCGAAGCCGACCCGGTGCAAAAAGTATCCATCATTGCCCGCGGCATGGCAGGCGGCTACACGCTTGCGCTGCCGCAGGACGATCGCACGCTGATGTCGCGCAAGAAGTTGGTAGCTGAAATGATCGGGCTGCTGGGCGGGCGCGCCGCCGAGGAACTGGTCTTCGATGACATCACCTCAGGGGCTTCCAACGATATTGAGCGGGTTACCAAAATGGCGCGGATGATGGTCACCCGTTTGGGCATGAGCGAAGACATGGGACCAATGGTGTTCGGGCAAAAAGAAGAATTAATCTTCCTCGGGCGTGAGATTTCAGAACAACGGGACTATTCCGAAGCGGTCGCCCAACAAATCGATCAGCAAGTGCGCTCGTTGGTCAATCAGGCGCACGAAAAAGCGAAAGAGATCCTCAAGCAGTATCGCGACAAACTGGATGAAGTTGCCTCGCGTTTGCTCGAGGTTGAGACGATCTCCCGCGAGGAATTTGAAGAGATCTTCCCTCACCCGGTGCCCAAGAGAAGCGGCACGCCGGTACTAATAAACGGCTGATCGACACCCCTTCCGCTTCAAAATTCTGTAGCGGGCAGCCAGCCCTCTCCGCTGTGAATCAACGCTTCGATCTTGTCCACCACATCCAGCGCGACGGCGTCAAACCAGTGAATGGATGGATCGGACTCTTTGAACCAGTTCGCCTGCCGCCGTACAAAGCTGCGCGTGCGTCGTTTAATCTGACGCAGCGCCTCTTCCAGCGACATTCTACCCTGCAGGTACGCCACCATCTCGCCATAACCGATCGCTGACAGGGTCGGCAAATCCGCAGTGTAACCAGTTTCCAGCAACCCTGTAACCTCATCGATAAATCCGGCTGCTAGCATAGCGTCGATGCGGGCGTCGATGCGGGCGTACAATTCGCTGCGGGGGCGGCGCAGACCAATTTTCAGCAGGCTATAGGGTGAGCCAGCCCGACGTCGCTGGCTGGAAAGCCGGCGTCCGCTGTGAAAGATCACCTCCAGGGCGCGCACGGTGCGGCGCAGGTTGCGGGCGTCAATCGCTTCCGCTGATTGCGGATCGAGCACAGCCAGTCGGCGGTGCAAACCGTCCGCGCCGATATCATCCGCCCAGCGTGTCAGAACCTCCCGCATGCGGGCATCAGGTTGCTGCGCCGGCGGCTGCCAGCCCTCCATCACCGCCCGGACAAACTGACCTGTCCCACCAACCATGATCGGCAGCCGCGCCCGGGCGTGAATGGCGGCAATGCACTGGCGCGCCGCCCGTTGAAAGAGCGCCAGGCTCCATACCTCATCCGGCTCGGCGACATCGATCAGGTGATGAGGGACATTGCCGCGCTCGGAAGGGGTTGGTTTGGCAGTCCCTATATCCATGCCGCGATACAAGAGGCGCGAATCTGCCGAAATAATCTCGCCGCCCAGCCGTTTGGCAAGCGCGATCGATACTTCGGTCTTGCCCACCGCGGTTGCACCGATGACCAGTAGCAGCGGGTGGCGTATCTCAGCCAATCGCATTTTCGTACCAGGTGATCTGTGGCTGTGCTTCACCAGGGAGGCAGCGAATGGCAATCACGTCCACCCGCCAATCGCCCTCCACTTCCGGGTGTAATTGGAGGTAAGCCTGCGCCGCATTCAATAAATGTTCCCGTTTTTGAGGGGTAATGGCTTCTTCCGGCATTCCAAAACCATCGTTCCGGCGGGTTTTCACTTCCACAAAGACTATCACCTCCCCATGGCGAGCGACCAGGTCAATCTCGCCGTGAGGTGTGCGCGCGTTCGCCTCCAACACCTCATAGCCGTTCCGTTTCAGATGCTCCGACGCCAATTTCTCTCCCCATCGCCCGATCGATTGCCGACTCGCCATGATCAACCCTCCGCTTGAAAATAAGGGGTTTCGAATCGATTGTACCAAAAAGAAGCCGATCCGGTCTGTACGCACAAAGTTGACTTATAGTCATTTCATGCTAAACTAAACCCAATCCGCGAGACATAAAAATTTCGTGGGAAGGACAGTCATAGTTCATGCCCATTGCTGAAATTATTGCCATCGGCACTGAATTGTTGCTGGGAGAAACCCAGGACACCAATACCCGTTATTTGGCGCACCTGCTGCGCAATAACGGCGTCGATCTTTTCCGCGCCACCATCGTCGGCGACAACCCTGCCCGCATCGCCAAGGTGATCCGGGATGCCCTCGAGCGCGCCGACATCGTCATCACCACCGGCGGCTTGGGTCCCACCGTCGATGACGCCACCCGGCAGGGCGCCGCGCTCGCTTTCAACCTCGAGACCCAGTTTCATCCCGAGCTTTGGCAAGATATTCAGGAACGTTTTCAGCGCTACGGAAGGAAAGCAACCCGCAATAATCGCCGTCAGGCATAACTGCCAAAGGGCGCGGTTGCCATTCGCAATCAGGTCGGCACCGCCCCGGCTTTTCGCATCGAGCGCGACGACAAGGTCGTCATTTGCCTGCCGGGGGTGCCGCGCGAGATGGAGCATTTGTTGGAACACGCCGTTTTGCCTTATTTGAAGGAAAAGTACGCCCTGCGCGGCGTGATCAAGTCTCGCCTGTTCCATGCCGCCGGAGCGGGCGAATCGGTCATCGACGAATACATCAGCGACCTAGAAGCCGGCACCAATCCCACCGTCGGTCTCTCGGCGCACGCCGGTCAAATCGACATCCGCATCACCGCCAAAGCCGACTCCGAGGAAGAAGCCGACCGTATGATCGCCAGAGTCGCCGATGAGGTGAAAAAGCGGCTTGGCGAACACCTCTACGGCAGCGACGGCGAAACGCTAGAGGGTATCATCGCCACCCGTCTGGTTGCCAACAACGAGAAACTTGCTGTGGTCGAATGCGGCTTGAACGGCACACTGACTGAACGATTCAAGCGCGAAACCGGTGTTTTCGTCGGCAGCGAAGTCTACGACCGCCTGTGCGATCCTGCCTCACTCCGTCAGCATGTGCAGGAATTGCGCTCACGGCTCAATGCGGAGTATGCCCTGGGCGTCGGCTTGGAGCCGGAAACGCTGAAACAAACCATTCATCTGGTGCTTGTCACACCCGATGACGTAAAAGAAACCACCCGCAGCTACGGCGGTCCTGCATCCCTGGTGATCGCTTGGGCAAATAATCTGGCATTGGATTTCTTGCGCCGGTGTCTATCATGATCATTGAGGGATTGTCGTCACCCTACCCGGAAGAGAGGCTTTCATGCAAACCGTTGACACGCTGTTGATCAATGCACACCTGTTGACGATGGACGAAGGTCTGCAGCAATTCAAATCAGGGGCGGTTGCGGTCAGTGCAGACCAAATCGTTGCCGTCGGTCCTGAAGAGTTGATCAAAAAATCCTGTCAAGCAGAGAATACCATCGATTGTGAGGGCAAAATCCTCATGCCGGGGCTGGTCAATGCTCACACCCACGTCCCGATGACCCTACTGCGGGGCTTGGCGGATGACCTGCGCCTGGATGTGTGGCTGATGGGTTACATGATGCCGGTCGA
>JBBIKU010000006.1:29792-32592 GCA_037445245.1 Anaerolineaceae bacterium | reverse complement strand
TAAGCAGGGTGCCTATGTCCAAGCTGTGTTCGCTGGCTGAAGCCATTTCGCAACTGGTGGGGGACGGTGATTGCGTTTACGCCGCCGGATTCACCCACCTGATCCCCTTTGCCGCCGGGCATGAGATCATCCGTCAGGGTCGCCGCCGACTGGTGCTGGCGCGGGCGACCCCCGATTTGATCTACGATCAGATGGTCGCCGCCGGCTGCGCCCGCAAGGTCATCTTCTCTTATATGGGCAACCCCGGTGTCGGCTCACTGCGTATCCTGCGTCAGGAGATCGAAGCGGGAAATCTCGCCTGGGAGGAATACTCTCATTTCAGCATGATCTCGCGCCTTCAAGCGGGCGCCAGCGGTCTGCCCTTCATTCCCATGAACCAGACCGCCGCTCCCGATCTAGAAAAAGCCAATCCCAACTTCCGCCGGGTTGCCGATCCATACACTGGCGTGGAAGTGGTGGTGGTGCCGCCGCTCAAGCCGGATGTGGCGATCGTCCATGTGCAGCGGGCGGATGCCAGCGGTAACGCCCAGATTTGGGGCATTGTCGGTGAACAGAAGGAATCGGCGTTCGCTGCCGAGCGGGTGATCCTGACGGCAGAGGAAATCGTCAGCGAGGAGGTCATCCGTTCCGACCCCAACCGGACGATCATTCCAGGGTTCATTGTCGATGCCGTGTGTCCCGTTCCCTATTGCGCCCACCCTTCTTATGCCCAGGGTTATTACGACCGTGATAACAACTTTTATCTCGCCTGGGACCAGATCAGTGAAAGCCGCCAGAGCGTTCAGGACTATCTCGACGAATGGGTATTTGGCGTGGGCGACCGCAGCGAATATTGGCAAAAGCTGGGCGACGAGGTTCACCGCCGGCTGGGGGTGAAAAGCCGTCCGAGCGTCCCGGTGGATTACGGAGACCATTGATGGATTACACCGCCGCTGAATTGATGACCGTAAACGCTGCCCGCCTGCTGCGCGACGGTGATGTGGTGCTGGTTGGGGTTGGGCTGCCCAACCTTGCCTGTAACCTGGCGCGGCTGACGCATGCCCCCCACCTGAACCTGATCTACGAGGCAGGGGTGGTCGGCTCACGCCCGTCGCGGCTGCCGCTCTCGATTGGCGACCCCACCCTGGTGAGCGGGGCGTCGCTGGTTTGCAGCATGTATGAGATCTTCACCCTCTACTTGCAGCGCGGTAATATCGATGTCGGTTTTCTGGGTGGGGCGCAGATCGATCGCTTTGGCAACATCAACGCCACCGTCATCGGTGATTACGCTCGCCCTAAGACGCGTCTGCCGGGTTCTGGTGGCTCGATGGAGATCGCCGGCTGGGTCAACCGCTGTTACGTGATGACGCCGCACCAGAAACGGCGCTTCCCGGCGCGGGTGGATTTCATCACCTCTGCCGGTTTTCTGGGTGGTCATCGCCAGCGCGCCGCTACTGCCGCCCGCGGCGGTGGTACGCAGGCGGTGGTCACCAATCTGGGCATCTTGCAGCCGGATGAAAACGGCGAGTTGATCCTGGCGGCAATCCACCCCGGGGTACAAATTGAGCAGGTTCGGGAGAACACTGGCTGGGAACTTAAGGTTGCGCCCGAGTTGGTCGAGACCGCGCCGCCCACCGCCGAGGAACTGCGCATCCTGCGCACCGAGTTGGACCCCGATCATATTTATATCTGACCCAACCCCTTATGGAAGACAAACCCATTGAAGTTCTGTTGACGATCAACTTTTCTGAACAACAACTCGAGTCGCTGCGGCGACTTTCACCGCGCTTGAAGATCACTTTTCAGGCAGCTACCAGAGCAGAGGAGATCCCTGCTGAAACCTGGAAACGCACCGAGGTGCTGTTCACCCGCAACGTACTGCCACAGCCTCAGGCGGCGCCGGCGCTGCGCTGGGTACAATTCTATTACACCGGGGTGGATGACCTTTTGCAGCACCCCTTGCTGGCGCGGGAGGATATCCGGTTCACCACCATGAGCGGCGCCTCAGCCGCTCACATGGCGGAGTTTGTGGTTACCATGCTGCTGGCGCTGGGGCATCACTTGCCGCTGATTCTTGCCAGTCAGAAGAAGGCGGAGTGGTTGGTCGACGGTTGGGAGCGCTTCACGCCGCGTGAACTGCGCGGCAGCACGGTGGGCATCATCGGTTATGGCAGCATCGGGCGTGAGGTTGCCCGCCTGCTGCAGCCGTTCGGGGTGCAGATTCTGGCGGTCAAGCGCGACGTGATGCTTCCCTACGACGACGAGTACATCCCGGAGGGTCTGGGCGACCCAGAGGGGCGCTTGTTTACCCGGCTCTACCCGGTGGAGGCGCTGCGCTCGATGCTGCCCGGCTGTGACTTCGTGGTCGTCACCGTTCCCTTGACCGCGCGCACCCGCGGTTTGATCGACAGTGAAGCGATCCAGGCGATGAGGCCCAGCGCTTATGTGGTCGACGTCAGCCGCGGCGGGGTCATCGACGAAGAAGCCCTGATCGCCGCCCTGGGCGAAAACCGCATCGCCGGCGCCGCCCTGGACGTCTTCAATCAGGAACCGCTGCCGCCCGAAAGCCCGTTCTGGAAACTGCCCAACGTAATCCTTTCGCCGCACATTTCGGGCATCAGCCGCCATTACAAGGAGCGAACGCTGGCGCTCTTTATCGAGAACCTCAAGCTCTACCTGGCGGGCGGCGCCCTGCACAACTGCATCGATCTGGATAAAGGGTATTGAGTGGATAGTAGCCCAAATCGGCTGCTTCGAAATCGTACCTATTCCAGTGTTGTAGCCGGGGTCGGCGACCCCGGTTACAAGTGGGCAGCCATGA
>JBBIKU010000006.1:314-29782 GCA_037445245.1 Anaerolineaceae bacterium | reverse complement strand
CCATTTTTTATTTTGCCGGGGCGGGATGGCGTATAATCAAGGGTAGATCATTCTTCTCCCAACAGGAGGTGCCTGTGTCTGGTGCTCGAACGGTGCGCGCCCCGCGCGGCGCACATCTCACTTGTAAGTCCTGGCTGACCGAAGCCGCTTACCGCATGATTCAGAATAACCTCGATCCCGAAGTCGCCGAACGCCCGGAAGAGCTGGTGGTGTACGGCGGGCGCGGGCAGGCGGCGCGCAGTTGGGAAGCCTTCGACGCCATTCTGGAAACGCTGCGCAACTTGGAGGACGACCAGACGCTGCTGGTGCAATCCGGCAAGCCGGCGGCGGTTTTTCAGAGCCACGCCGATGCGCCGCGGGTGCTGATCGCCAACTCCAACCTGGTGCCGCACTGGGCAACCCAGCAGCACTTCGACGAACTGGTGCGACGCGGCTTGATGATGTACGGGCAGATGACCGCCGGCTCGTGGATCTACATCGGCACCCAGGGCATCCTGCAGGGCACCTACGAAACGCTGGGCGCCCTCGCCGTTCAGCGCGGCTGGGGTTCTTTGAAAGGCAAATTTGTGTTGAGCGCCGGCTTGGGCGGGATGGGCGGCGCCCAGCCGCTGGCGATCACCATGAACGAGGGGGTCGGGCTGGTGGTGGAGGTCGATCCCGAACGCGCCAACCGTCGGCTGGAAACCGGCTATGTGGACGTGGTGGTCGACACACTCGAAGAAGCCATGACGCGGGTGGAGGAGGCGCTCGAGGACGAAAAGCCGTTCTCGATCGCCCTCATCGGCAATGCCGCCGAGGTCTACCCCGAACTGGCGCTGCGGGGTGTATTGCCGGACGTGGTCACCGACCAAACCCCGGCCCACGATGTGAGCATGTATATCCCCGCCGGGATGAGCCTGGCAGAGGCGAATGAACTGCGCCGCAGCGATCCGGACGGCTACGAGCGGTGCTCGCTCGACTCGATGTCGGTGCACGTGCAGGCGATGCTGGCGTTCCAGAAGGGCGGCAGCGAGGTTTTTGATTACGGCAATAACCTGCGCCAGCGGGCGTATGACAACGGCGTAAAAGACGCTTTCAATTTCCCCGGCTTCGTCCCGGCGTACATCCGCCCATTGTTCTGCGAGGGCAAGGGTCCTTTCCGCTGGGTGGCGCTTTCGGGCGACCCGGAGGATATCTATCGCACCGATGAGGCGGTTCGGGCGCTCTTCCCCGAAGACGCTCATCTACAGCGCTGGCTGACCATGGCGCGCCAGAAGATCCACTTTCAGGGACTGCCGGCGCGCATCTGCTGGCTAGGCTACGGTGAGCGCGCTGGCGCCGG
This sequence comes from Anaerolineaceae bacterium, assembly GCA_037445245.1. Taxonomy (GTDB): domain Bacteria; phylum Chloroflexota; class Anaerolineae; order Anaerolineales; family Anaerolineaceae; genus JBBIKU01. Next base: position 28,461 of record JBBIKU010000006.1, on the reverse strand, counting down.
ATTGAAGTTTAATGAGATGGTCGCCCGCGGCGAGGTCAAGGCGCCGATCGTGATCGGGCGCGATCACCTCGATTCGGGTTCGGTGGCTTCGCCCAACCGCGAGACTGAAGGCATGCGCGACGGCAGCGACGCCGTCAGCGACTGGGCGATCCTGAACGCCCTGATCAACGCTGTCAATGGGGCGACCTGGGTTTCCTTCCATCACGGCGGCGGGGTGGGTATCGGTTACAGTCAGCATGCCGGGCAGGTCATCGTTGCCGATGGAACACCGCAGGCAGCCCGCCGCCTGGAGCGGGTGCTCACCAGCGACCCGGGCATGGGGGTGGTTCGTCATGCCGACGCCGGTTATCCCGAGGCGATCGCAACCGCCCGCCGGCATGGCATTGTCATTCCCATGCTCAAGGAGCAATGAGGCATGCGTTCGGGTCGCCTGGTGTGGTTTTTGATCAGCATTGCCCTGGGTGTGGCTGCCGGGCTGGCGTACGGCTGGGTTTTCAACCCGGTTCAATACGTCAACACCACGCCGGATAGTCTGCGGGAAGATTACAAAACCGATTACGTTCTGATGGTGGCTGAGATCTATGAGGGTGATGGCAGCGTGGATCTGGCGGTGAAGCGCTTGCAACTGCTGGCAGATGACGCCCCCCTGCGCATTGTTCAGCGCGCCATCATCACCGCTCAGGAACTGGACTACAGCAACCGCGACCTGGATCGGTTGGGCAGACTGTCGCTCGAATTGCAAAATTGGTCGCCCGAAGCGGAGGAATTGCAGCCTTGAACGAGTCGCGCGGTCCGTGGTACCTGTTGACCGGGGTGGTGATCGGGCTGGCGCTGGGTTTGCTGTACGCCTGGCTGATCGACCCGGTGGCGTACATTGATACCGCTCCAGACACGCTGCGCCCCGAATTCAAGGATCACTATCGCAGTCTGATTGCCCTGGCGTACCAGTCCAACCCCGATTTGGGGCGCGCCCGCAGCCGGCTTGCCTTGCTGGGCGACGAACGCCCGGCTTTTGAACTGGGCGCTCAGGCGCAGCAGGTTCTGGCGCAGGGCGGCTCGCAGCAAGAAGCGCGGGCGCTGGCGCAACTGGCGGCGGCGCTGGGCGAAGCGCCGCATGCGGCGGACGAGCCAGCCAATTCCCCGCCAGCTTCGTCGAACGGCGAGAGCCCCTCGCCCGGCGGCGATCCGTTGCCCTCCGCCACCCCCGATGAGCGTCTGGCGGTGATGTCACCCACCCCGCCACCTGCTGCGAGCGCAACCCCACTGGCGACTTTCACCCCCCGCGTTGCCTTGCTTCAACCAACGCCGGGGGTGGCGTTCGTGCTGCGCGAGCGGGAGCTGGTGTGTGAGGAGAACTTCACCGCCGGCTTGTTGCAAGTGGAAGTGGTTGACCGCAACCGTCAACCGCTGCCGGCGGTGCGGGTGGATATTGCCTGGGATGAAGGGCAGGAGTTCTTTTTCACCGGACTGAATCCCCGTCGCAGCCCGGGCTATGCTGACTTCCGCATGGCGCCCGGCGTGCTGTACAGCCTGCGGGTGGGCGAGGGGGGAGAAGAGGTGAACGAAATCGCCGTCCCGCAATGCGAGACGGCGGATGGATTCAGCGCTGGGGGTTGGAAACTGGTTTTCGCCGAGCCTTAATCAAGGCATGGGGTTGTTGTTTGCCCAGTCGTTTCCAACGATGATGATCAGGTCAACCGAGGCTTCGGGGTCGTAGCGGTTGTAGATATCACCGCTCGATACGCCCATCAATTCAGCCAGGTAGCGCGTGGTGTAGGGCTTGCCAGTCATGATCACCAGGGTGGTGCTCTCGTAAACTCGGTCGGCGTTGGTCTCCTCGACTACGTTCAGACCCATCGACCGGAAGTATTCGCCGGTGCGGTTCGCTAGTCCGGCGGCGAGGGAGCCGTTCTGTATCGAGAGGCGCGCCTGCTCTGAGCGGATCAACTCACTGGGATCGCTTGCCACCGCAGCCGGTCCGACCGGACCGCCGGTGGTGAAAATCTCATCCCGCAACAGGCGGATTTGATCCGGGATGGGGATGAGGATCTGCTGCCCGTCGGGTGAGGTGCCGAAGTCGACCTGTTTGGGTGGAGCGATAACGCCGTGCAAGATGTTGCCGTCCTCGATCTGTGCGGCGAGCACCGCCAGTTGGATCAACTGGTTGAGGGTCATATTGGTATTGATGCCGGAAGCAAGTTCGGCGTAAAGCGTCGGCGCTTTGGCAATCAGGGTTGGCAGCATGTCGAAGGTCAGGATCTGCTGGCGGATCGCCATGATCACTTCCTGCTGGCGGCGAGCGCGGTCGAAGTCACCGCCTTCGGTGTTGCGGGCGCGGGCGTAACCCAGGACGGTCAGCCCGTCGTAACACATCACACCCTCGCGCAGCAAGATCGAGTCAGGTTCACCGAGACGCCCGATGCGGATCTCTTCCCGCACGTGCAAATCGAGGCATTCCAGTTCGTCGATAAAGCGCACGAATGCCATAAAGTCGAGCTGGGCGTAGAAATGCACCGGCACACCGAGGAAATGCTCAACCGTCTTTGCCGCCAGTCCCGGTCCTCCGCCGGGGAGTTTGTAAACCTCACCCAGGAAGTACGCCGTATTGATGCGTCCGTGTTCGTGCCCGGGAATACTGACCCACATATCGCGCGGGATGGCGAGCATCCCCGCCGTTTTAGAGATGGGGTCGATGGTGAACAGGATCATGGTGTCGGTCCGGGGGGTTTCTCCAGCCTCCCAGTCGCGGTAATCCAGACCCATGAAGAGGATGTTCACCCGGCTTTTGCCATCCCAGGGTTGGGGGGTGGGTCCGCTGGGTGGTTGAAGCGGCACGCCGCCACCGGCTGCGCCGGGAGTTTTTTGCGCTTGAGAAATCCGGGGCGCACCGGGGAGATCGGTGCTGTCCCAGGAGAGCACCAGGTTGCGGACAATGACGAATGCCAAAATGGCAGTAGCCACCGCCAGCACGCCAAAGGCGATCAACAGTCCGAGGGTCAAGCGATCCATTGACCGTGGTTTTTTGGTAGTACGCATTTGAGCTCGTGACATAAGCTAATTGTATCCGATTTCTACGCCCAAGCCGGCAGGAATATGGGTGCTCCGTTGCAAGAACGATTCCAGTTCCAGGTCGACAGAAAAAATCATTCCTGCCCGGCAGTCCGTTGCAGGGTTGAAGTTTAACCGGGTTTGGGCGGTGGAACGGGGAGTTTGTCCACGGCGGTGCTGATCCATTTGTCCCCTTCGTCGATCAGCATCACCGGGATGTCTTCGATGATTGGATATTTCCGGCTGCAATCGCGGCACACGAACCAGGCCTTCTGATGCATGTCGAGCAGTCCTTCCTTTTCACGCACGCATGCCGGGCAGCGCAGAATTTCAATCAAGTCGGGGCTTACCATACTTCCTCCATTTTTTTTGGCTTTCTCCAGCCCGATTATATCACCATCCACAGCGCACAACGGCAACCTGGTGAGCGGGCGAAAAGAATCGCCTTTCGTCCATATTTTGAGGGGAACGGCGCGATTGATGGTAAAATCTAACCCTGTGCTTCCTCCCCGCTGTGTTGTAGCCTGAGCACAAGCAAAGTACTCCGCTGAGATTTCTTTTATGGAACAACCTTCCCTGCAACCGGCTGCAAAAACAGGTGTTTTATATCGTCTGCGGGCGCGGCTGTCAATTCAGGTGCTGGCTTACCTGGCGCTGGTCGGTGGGATTCTGGCGTTGAGCCTTTCCAGCCTGTTCGTGCGCTGGGCAGAAGCTGCCGGTACGGTCACCTCGTTTTATCGCATGGCGCTAGCGATGCTGGTTCTGCTACCGTTTTATTGGAAGCAGAAGGAGCGTCCGCTGCGTTCTCAACCCGGCTTGATCCTGCTGGTGGCGGCGGGCGGCACGTTGAGCGCTATGGATCACGCCGTGTGGAGCACAGCGTTGGGTTTTACACGCATCGCCAATGCCACTTTACTCAACAATATTGCCCCGCTATGGGTGGCGCTGGTGGCATTCTTGTTCTGGAAGGAGCGTTTGAGCGGCAGATTCTGGCTCGGCTTGGTGTTAACGCTGGCGGGCGCTGGCGTGGTGTTTGGCAACGACCTGATTAACGATCCGCACCTGGGACGCGGCGATTTGCTGGCGATCATTTCCAGCCTTTTTTATGCCGGTTTTTATCTGGTCACGCAGCGCGCCCGGCAGCAGCTCAACACATTGAGTTACATCTGGCCCGTTTGCGTGACGGCGTCGCTGGTGCTGCTGGTGGTCAACCTGATCGTAGGCAACCCCCTGGGTGGGTATTCGCCGGCGACTTACTTGTCCTTCCTGGGCGCCGGACTCATCTCGCAGGTTTTTGGCTATTTCGCCATCGGCTTTGCGCTGGGGCATCTGCCGGCGGCGCTGGTAGCGCCGACCATGATTGCTCAGCCGGTGATCACGGCGCTGCTGGCGATTCCGCTGGCGGGCGAGGGATTGCTGCCGGCGCAGTGGCTGGGTGGCTTGACCGTGCTTACCGGCATCTACCTGGTCAATCGCAAGTAAACCGATTAAGGCGGCGGTTTTCAGGGGTGTGTGATGCTGGAGCGAAAATATTCGACCACCTGTGGGTCGAAGTGCTTGCCGCTTTGTTCTTGGATATAATCCCAGATTTTCTCTTCGTCCCAGGCTTTGCGATAAGGACGGTCATGCTGCAGGGCGTCCCAAACGTCGACGATGGTGAAGATGCGCGCCGCCGGGGGGATCTGCTCGCCTTTCAATCCGTAAGGATAGCCGCCGCCATCCCATCGTTCATGATGGTAGCGCGGAATGTCCAACGCCGGCTTTAAGAAAGCCACCGAGCCGAGCATGCGTTCAGCCATCAGGGGATGGTTTTTCATGATTTTCCACTCGGTGGGGGTGAGCGGACCGGGTTTGAGTAGGATCGAATCGGGAATGCCCATCTTGCCGATATCGTGCAGCAGCGCTCCGCGGCGTATGTGCACCAGTTCCTGCTCGTCCACCCCCATCGCTCTAGCAATCTTGAGCGTCAATTCCACCACGCGGTGTGAATGTCCTTCGGTTTCGTGATCGCGTAGCTCTAGCGCATGCGACCAGCCCTCGATGGTGGCGTCGTAAGCCAGGCTCAGTTCAATGTTGGAATGCTGCAGGTTTTCGAAGAGGGTAGCGTTGTCGATGGCAAGGGCTGCCTGCCCGGTCAGCGATTTCAGAAACTCCTTCCATTCCGCATCGATGGTGAACGGCTTGCGCTTGAATATTTCCAGCACGCCCTTGACGTTGCCCTTGGCAATCAAGGGCGTGGCGTAGTAGGCGACGAAGCCTTCCGCCGCCAGTTGTGTCAGCCACTCGTCCTGTGGTTCGGATTGAAGATCAACCACGTACAGCGGTTGGCGCTTGAGGGCGACGCCGCCGGCGTAACCCTCCCCGATCAGAAAGGTTTGCTCTTTGAGCTGGGCGAAACGAAAACCCTGCTGGGCTACGTACTCCAGCCGCTGGCTCTGCAGGCGTGTCAGCAGCACGGCGCAGGCGTCGGCGTCCAGTTGGTCGATCACCTCATCCAGCAGTACCCGCAGCGTCAGGCGCAGGTCGACGCTGGAGGCGATGGCTTGATCGATGGCGCGCAGCGCTGCCAGATGGTTGAGCTGGCGTTGTAATTTCACTTCCGTTTGTTTGCGTTCAGTGATGTCGGTGACATAACCTTCCAAAGCTGTCAGCCTGCCTCGCGGATCATAGACGCCTCCGCCTTTCTCCCAGAGGATCTTTTCTTCTCCGCTCTTGGTACGGATACCGTATTCGACAACGTAGGGAGTATTTTGCTCAAGCGCGTTTTGAACCGTTTCCCAGATGAAGGCGCGGTCGGATTCTTGGATCAGTTCGTTGAAGAGAGTGGCGTTGTCGCCGCTCAGTTCTTCGGCGCGGTAACCGGTGATACTCAGGCAGCCCTGACTGACGTACTCCAGCGTCCAATTGGGATCGTTCTTGCAGCGGTAGGCGTAGCCGGATAGATTGTTGATCAGGGCATCGAGGCGGCGCTGGCTCTCGATGACCTGAGACTCCGCCTGCTTGCGGTCGCTGATATCGCGGGCGATGGCGAGAATACATTTTTCGCCTTCTAACTCGATCAGCCGGGCGGAATAGAGGCAGGTGCGAATGCCGCCGCCTTTGATGCGGCACTCGATTTCCAGGTTGTCCACCGCCTCGTCTTTCAATAGTTTTTGAACCACACTAGCGAGCACAGCCGGATCGAGCCATATCTCCAAGCCCAGCGAGGTTTTCCCGATGACCTCCTGGCGGCTGTAACCGGTCAACCGGACGAAGCCGTCGCTAACCTCCAGGTAGAGTCCATCTGCAAGGCGGTTGATGGATAAAGCGACAGGCGAGGTGAGAAATGCTTTAGAAAATTTCTCCTCCGAGGCGCGCAGGACTTCCTCCCGAAAATATTCTTCGCTGACATCGCGCAGCACCAGAGCCGCCCCCCTGATGTTGCCGTTCGCGTCGCGAATGGGCGCCCCGCTTTCCGTAACGCGTATTTGCCTACCGCCGCTGCTGACCAGAATCAGGTTCTTTTTGCTGGGGTTGCTCTCACCGGTGGCAAACACCTTCTCTAGCGGATTTATTGTCCGATTCGTATCCGGATCGAAAAATTTGATAATCTCACCAAGGGGTTTTGCCCTAACTTGACTGAATGCGCAGTCGCATAATGCTTCTGCTGCCGGATTCATCCGGATGATGTTGCCGTGGTCGTCGGTGGCGATGACTGCCTCGCTGATCGAATTGAGGGTGATTGCCAGTTGTTCCTCGTTTTTCCGCAAAGCCTCTGTCTGCCGACGCACCTGGCTGCGTAACGATCGTGACCAGAACAGGCTGAGCAACAGCAACGCCGCCACGCCAGCCATTCCCCACAAATAATAACGGATGAGCTGCCACTGCTGGCGCTGCTCGTAGACGCCGAACCAGCGTTCGCTGATCTGATGATATTCGCCGGTGGCGTTGAGCACATTTAACCCTTCGTTAAGTTGCTGCAGCAGGTCATTGTTGCCTTTTTGAACTGCAAAGCAATAGCGTTGGGGCGGGATGCCGGTTTCGACCCGCCGCAGATTGGTGATGTTGAAGCGGTCGATGAAGTACCATCCCTGCGCCTGCGAGGAGAGCAGGGCGGCGTCGTATTCCCCAGCCGCCAGCGCCTGGAGAGCGTCGGAGGGGTCGCTGACGGTAAAAATGTTTTGGGTGAAGGCGGTTTGTTCGAGATACTCGTGCATGATGTCATTCTGCTGAACGAGGATGCTTAAGCCGCGGGCGTCTTCGAAATCCTTCACCGCAGAATCGACGCGCACGAACAATCCGGGTGCAACATGGGTATGTGGCAGCGAGAAATCAACGCTGGCGGCACGTACTTCTGAAAAATACATCCCCGCCAACATATCGATCTCGCCCTGCTCAAGCTGCCGGCGCACCTGGTTCCAGGGGGCGAGGCGCACCTCAACTTCAAATCCCATCGTACCGGCGATGGCTTGGATCAATTCAATGTTGAACCCGGTCGGGTTGCCGTTTTCGAGATATTCGTAGGGGGGATAATTGTGATCGCCGCCGACCACGATGAGGCGGGGGGCTGTGGTTGGAGGGGTCGCTGTTAGCGGCGAACTGTTTTGAGTGGAGATGGATGGTGTGGTTTGCTTGGGCGCATCGGTGCGAATATGTGCGGACGCACCTCCCAGCCCAAGCAGCATCCACGCCAGCAACGCGCCTGCCAGTCCTCGCTGCACGCTCATGATCACCTATATTTTCGTTGAACGTTCCATGCACAGCCCCTTTGGTACTGGCAATCCAACAAACCACCCAATTATTATAAATCATCCAGGTTGTTCCGGAGTTCATACATTTGTTAATTCAACCGGCAAAATGACATCCTTGATTCAAGGTGGCGAATGCCGGGCGTGATGCCCGTCTGATGGATGTTACAAACGACGGCGAGCAGATGTGGCAGCCTGGACAGGGCTTTATGTTACAATGAGCGCGCCATGGACCTGTTCGATCACGCCGCTCAGGAACGGATGAGGCACGAGGCGCCGCTGGCGGCGCGCCTGCGTCCGCGCAATCTGGATGAGATCGTTGGGCAGGAGCACATCATCGCTCCCGGCAGATTACTGCGGCGGGCGATCGAAACCGACCGATTGTTCTCCTCGATTATCTTCTTTGGTCCGCCGGGCACTGGCAAGACCACCATTGCCCGGGTGATTGCCCAGCATAGCCAAGCACATTTCGAAGCGATCTCTGCGGTATTGGCGGGCGTTGCCGATCTGCGCCGGGTGATTGCCGATGCCGGCGAGCGGCGCAAGGACCCACGCAGCGAGCACAAGCTGCATCAACGGCGCACGATCCTTTGTGTGGACGAGGTGCACCGCTGGAACAAAGCCCAGCAAGGCGCCCTGCTGCCGCATGTCGAAAGCGGTCTGATTACCCTTATCGGCGCCACCACCCAGAATCCCTGCTTTGAGGTGATCGACGCGTTGGTGTCGCGCTCGCGCATTTTCCAACTTGAGCCGCTGCGCCAAGAGCATCTGGCGCTGATCCTCGAGCGCGCCCTGAGCGACACTGAACGGGGTTATGGCAGCCGCAAGGTGATGCTGGATGAGGACGCCCGCCGTCACCTGATCGAAATCTCGGGCGGCGACGCCCGCAGCCTGCTCAATGCCCTCGAACTGGCGGTTGAGAACACCCCGCCGGAACCTGCCGGGGAAATTCACATCACTCTCCAAATTGCCGAGGAATCGATCCAGCGCCGGGCGATCCGCTATGACCGCGACGGCGACGCCCATTACGACACCATCTCGGCGTTCATAAAATCGGTGCGGGGTTCCGATCCCGATGCAGCGCTGTACTGGCTCGCCAAAATGTTGCTGGCGGGAGAAGAGCCGCGTTTCATCCTACGGCGGTTGCTGATCCTGGCGAGCGAAGACATCGGTCTGGCAGAGCCGATGGGGCTGGTGGTCGCCAGCGCTGCCGCCCAGGCATTCGAGTTTGTCGGGCTTCCGGAAGGCGTTTACCCCATCGTCGAAGCCACGCTCTACTTGGCGACCTGCCCCAAGTCGAATTCGGCGGGGGCGTATTTCGCGGCACAGAAAGAGATCAAGGAGCGAGGGGCGGCGGCGCTGCCGCTGCACTTGATGGAAAGTACCCGCGCTACCAGGGGGCTGGAGGACGCGCCTGCTCCAAGCGCGTCTGGCGCTGGCTATCAGTACCCTCACCAGTTTGCGGAGCATTTCGTTCCCCAACAGTACCTGCCGACGTCGCTGATCGGCGCTGTGTTTTACCAGCCATCCGACCAGGGCTACGAAGCCCATATTGGGGAACGGCTGGCGCGCTGGCGCAAGGCTCAGGCGGCGGCGCTCGCCGATCAGCAGAAGTCCGTTTTGGGAGAAGAAGATCATGACGCTGCTGTTGCTGATCCGCCACGGACTGAATGACTTTGTGGGCAAGCGTCTGGCGGGGCGGTTGGATGGCGTTCATCTTAACCGGAAAGGCAGGGCGCAGGCAACACGCCTGACGCAAATTCTGGCAGAGGTGCCGATCAAGGCGATTTACACCAGTCCGCTCGAACGGGCGGTGGAGACGGCGCAGCCGCTGGCGCAGGCGCATAATCTTAGCCTGCGAGTGCAGCCGGGGTTGATCGAGATCGATTACGGCAGATTGCAGGGCAGGAGCGGTGCTCAATTGAAGCGATTGGCGATCTGGAAAACGGTGCAGCAAACCCCGTCGGCGGTACGCTTTCCAGAGGGCGAATCATTCCAGGAAGCCCAGCAGCGGGCGGTGACCGCGCTGGAGGAGATTCACGCCGCCTGGGAGGAAAACGATGTGGTGGCGTGTTTTTCGCACTGCGATATTGTGCGCTTAGCGTTGACGTACTACCTGCAAATGCCGCTGGATGCCTTTCAACGCCTGACGATCGATCCGGGCTCAATCAGCCTCGTACAGCGATGGAAAGGCTCCGTCAGGGTGTTAGGGGTCAACCATGCCACCCTCTTGGGTGTGAGTGTGTTGCAGCCGCCCCGGCAGAAAAAGAAAGCATCCCTGCGCCGACAACACACAACCGAACTGCCATCGAACAATTACCCCCTCTAACCTTAACTTAACGGAATCGGTAATCGACTGCCTCTTGCACATTATAATGAAGGTCGCTATAATAACTTCTCGGAAAAACCTGAGCATTTCTATGTTGTATGAGGTGGCGAATGCCAATCTATACTTACCGGTGTGAACTGTGCGGTGAGCAGTTCGAACGCAATCAAAGATTCTCTGATCCGCCGCTTACCTGGTGCCCGGATTGCGGGAAAAAGGCGCTACGAAAAGTGTATTCGCCGGTGGGCATCGTTTTTAAGGGTTCCGGATTTTACGTTACAGACAACCGTTCATCTTCTGGCAGAAAGTGTGCCGTTCAGAACAAACCGGATGAGAAACCCGCCGTCAAAGAGAGCGAGTCCAAGCCTGTGGCGGCTGAAAGCGCTACCGCAACCACCGCAAAGAAGGAAGGCGGCCAGGGCAAGGACTAATCGGGCTGAGCGGACAAGAGGGGCGCCTGGCGCAGGTCGGGCGTGCCCGAGTGGGGCTGACCGGGTAGTCAGCCTCTTGTTGTTTCGTACAACAATTTTGGTGTGGTTGATGAAGCTCGCAGCGGTTTCCCTCTCCGGTTTGCTCCCGCTTCTTGTACCCGGGATCGGCGATCCTGGCTGCAAATTGCCTGTGGCGGCGATGCTCCCTTTCGATGGTGGTGCGCGTGCGGCGCAACCCTGCAAAGGAAATGGGTGGCAATGCTAAGAACGGATTTACTGGCGCTTCTTGTAACCGGGATCGCCGATCCCGGCTGCAGACCCCCTTGGACGGCGATCCCGCACAATTCTAGTTTTTATCGAGGTGCGGTTTACGTGGATTTGGCGCTTTGAACGTACACTCTACAGAAATGAAGGGTTGCAACAATTAAGGAAAACCGTATGGCGAAAAAACCAAAGAAAGATACCCCACCGCGGCTGACCGTCGAACAGCGTAGTCTGCGGGTCAGGCGCGCCGTATTTGCCGTGGTGGCGATCTTGATTATCCTGTCCTTTATTCTCTCTGCCGTGGTCTTGTATTAGCTGTCAATCCCACCCGCCAGGCTGACCAGGATCAACGCACCGAAAACGATGATGACCGCTCCGGAAAAGCGGTTGACCTATTTGAGACTGGTGGGGTTGAGCCGCGACCGCAGGCAGCCTGCCCCGCTGCTCAATGCCAGCCACCACAACGCCGAGCCGAGAAAAACACCCGTCACCAGCGCCAGCGCGCCCAGCCAAACCCTGCCAGAAACCGACAGGTCAAACCCGGCGAAGATAGCGGCAAACGCCACGATGGTCATCGGGTTGGTGAGCGTCAACACCAGGGTGGAGGTATAAGCCTGCGCCAGCCCGCTGCCGCTGACCAGCGCCGGTTTCTCCGCCACAGGTGCCCAAACTGTGCGCAACCCCAGATAGACCAGAAAGCAGCCGCCCAGCAGGCGTAACCAGAACTGCTGTCCCACCAGAAAACGGGTAGCCCATCCCAGCCCAAAGGCAGCAATGCTGCCGTAAAGCGCATCCGCCGTAGCCGCCCCCAGACCGGAGACAAAGCCGATCCACCATCCCTCTGCCAGTGTGCGGCGGATGCACAGCACGCCGATCGGCCCCACCGGAGCGGCAATCGAAAAACCCAGCACCATTCCTTTTAATACCAATGCAGCTTCCATTCGCCTTTGCCTTCCAACCGGTGGCGTCAAGTTTATCATGAAAGCGGAAGCACGCTGGTTTCGCCACCCTGCAAACCAGCCTAGCCACCTCGGTTATAATTACCGCATGAGACGCTGGCAGTTCTGGCTCGGGCTGATCATCAGCGCCGTTTTTCTTTATCTGGCATTGCGCGGTCTGGAACTGGGCAAGGTCTGGCAATTTTTACGAACCGCCGATTTCATCTGGCTTCTTCCTGGGGTTGCCATTTATTTTTGGGGGGTTTATGTGCGCGCCTGGCGCTGGCATTACCTGCTGCGACCGGTCAAGGTTATCCCCAGGCGCATTGCTTTCCCGGTGGTGACGATTGGGTACATGGGCAACAATATCTTTCCGGCGCGTGCCGGCGAGGTGTTGCGGGCGGTCATTCTCAAGGATCGCTGCGGGGTGTCCATTTCGGCCTCGCTGGCGACGATCATCGTCGAGCGGGTTTTCGACGGTGTGATCATGCTGACGTTCATTTTTCTCAATCTGCCCTCTCTGGCGACCCTCCCGCCGGATTCGGCGTTCGCGGTCACTATGCAGCGGATGGCGCTGTGGGGTTCGGTAGGGTTTATGGGGGCTTTACTGGTCTTCTTGCTGGCAGCCATGTTCCCGGCAGTGACCGAACGTTTCAGTAACGGGTTGATCGACCGATTTTTGCCCCAAGGCGGGCGCGAGAAGGTGCGTCCGCTTGTTATGCGCTTTTTTGAAGGCTTGCAATCGCTGCGATCGCCGCTGGAGGTGCTGCTGCTCTTCGGGCTTTCCGCCCTCATCTGGTTGCTGGAAACCGGCAAATACTGGTTCGTGATGCAAGCCTTTCCCTTTGAGGTCAATTTTCTCACCCTGATGATGATGAACGGCACCGTTAACCTGGTGGCTTCGATCCCTTCGGCGCCGGGTTATATCGGCACCTTCGATGCGCCGGGGATTGCCCTGCTCTCCGCCTACGGCGTGCCGGGCGAGATCGCTGCTGGCTACACCCTGCTGTTGCACGCGGCGTTGTGGCTGCCGATCACTCTTTTGGGCGCCTATTACTACCTGCGCCAGCCGCTGCGCTGGAAGGGTCAGGAAATCAAACTGCCGACAGGCGCCGGCGTTCCCAATGAGGAGATGCTCGAATGAAGATTGCCATTGTCGGCGCCGGGTTTGGTGGTCTGGTGGCGGCCTACGATCTGGCGCTCGCCGGCGACCAAGTGGCGATTTACGAAGGCGCCCCTTATGTAGGCGGTCTCTCGGCTGGATTCAAAGATGCCAATTGGGATTGGAGTGTAGAGCAGTATTACCATCACTGGTTCGCCAGCGACCGTCACATGCTGAGTTTGATCGACGAATTGGGCTGGCGGGATAAGGTGCTTTTCCGCCGCCCGCTGACCACGCTGTATCATCAGGGGCGTTTCTACCCCTTCGATTCGATTCCGGCGGCGTTGCTGTATCCGGGATTGGGCTGGGGCGTGGATAAGGTGCGCTTTGGACTGGTGGGATTGTATTTGCGCCTGACCAAAAATTGGAAACCGCTGGAGCGCTTCACCGCCGCCGAGTGGATGCGCAAGTGGGCCGGCAAACACGTCTACGAATCGATGTGGCAACCGCTGCTGGAGGGGAAATTCGGCGAACGCTACGCTAATTTGGTTAACATGGCGTGGCTGTGGGCGCGCTTTCATGTGCGCACCTCCCGTTTGGGCACCTTCGAAGGCGGTTTTCAGGCGTTCGCCGATCTGTTTGCCGAGCGGTTGCGCGACATCGGCGTCACCATTCACCTCTCCACCGCGGTGAAGCATATTGCACCCGATGCGAATGGCGGCTTCATGCTCGAAACGCAGCAAGGCGCGGTTGCTTTTGATCAATGTCTGGTCACCAGCTCGCCTGTCTTGCTGGCAAAGCTGGCGCCCGACCTGCCTCCTGGCTACCTGAAGGGCTTGCTGGAATTGAAGAGCATGGGGGCGGTGATCTTGATCCTAGCGCTGCGGCAGCGCCTCTCCCGGGAGGGTTATTACTGGTTTAGCCTACCCAAAACCGCCGGTTTTCCGTTCCTGGCGCTGGTGGAGCATACCAATTTCATGCCGTCCGAACGCTACGGTGGCGATCACATCGTGTACGCCGGCGATTATCTGGAAGCCGATCATGAATACTTCCGGCTCAGCCAGGAGGAACTGCTGGCGCGCTTTCTACCCAGCTTTGCTCGCTTCAATCCCGATTTCAAACCGGATTGGGTGCGCCAGACCTGGCTTTTCCGCACCCCCTATGCCCAGCCGGTGCCGCTGGTGAATCATTCGAAAAACATCCCTGATATCCGCACCCCGTTGAAGGGTATGTATTATGCCAGCATGAGTCAGGTTTATCCTTGGGATCGCGGCACCAATTTCGCGGTGCAAATTGCCCGCCGCGCTGCTTCAATGATGCTGGCTGATCGCGCCTGAGCGGCTGTACTGCGCATCTGGCTGAATGGAGGAGACTGAGTGATGACGATTGATCCCCAATTTCCATTGATCGACCTGCATCGTCACTTGGACGGCAATGTGCGACTGGAAACCATTCTCGAGCTGGGCAGAAAACACAACCTGGAACTGCCCGCCTGGGAACTCGAAAGCCTGCGTCCGCACGTGCAGGTGACAGAGCCGCAGCCGGGTGTGCTGGCTTTTTTTACCAAATTCGAGCTGTTGACCCGAGTCATGGTCAATTATGAAGCCTGCCGTCGCATCGCCTACGAAAATGTAGAAGATGCTCGTGGCGAAGGGATCGATTATATCGAGTTGCGCTTCAGCCCCTGGTTCATGGCGGAAACCCACAGCCTGAAGCCGGAAGGGGTGGTAGATGCGGTTATCGACGGCGTGCGCGACGGCGTGCGTGATTTCGACATTCAGGTCAACCTGATCGGCATCCTCAGCCGAACCTATGGCGTCGAGACCGCCTGGAAGGAATTGCAAGCGCTGCTGCGCCGCCGGGACGAGATCGTCGCCCTCGATCTGGCGGGGGACGAGGCGAATTATCCAGCCGAATGGTTCGACGAGCATTTCCGGCAGGCGCAAGCTGCTGGCTGGCGCATCACCGCTCATGCCGGCGAATCCGCCGGGGCAGAGAGCATCTGGCGGGCGATCAAGGAGCTGGGCGCTACCCGCATCGGTCATGCCGTGCGCGCTGCGGAGGATCCACAATTGATCGACTACCTGCGCCAACGGCGCATCGGGATCGAGACCAGTTTGACCAGCAATGTGCAGACCAGCACCGTTCCAGATTACCCCTGCCACCCCCTGCGTTTTTTCCTGGAAAAGGGTTTACTGGCGACGATCAACACCGACGACCCGGGCATAAGTGCCATCGATCTGCGTCACGAGTACGAGGTGGCGGCGCCTGCCGCCGGCTTGACCCCGGCGATGATCCGCCAGGCGCAACGCAACGCCATCGAAGTGGCGTTTCTCAGCCCGGAGGAGAAAGCCGCTCTGGCTGCCAAGAAGGCAGGGTGAAGTAAAAGCAGGAACCTTTCCCCACCACACTCTCAACACCGATGCTGCAGCCGTGGGATTCGACGATGCCGCGGGCGATGGCTAGTTCCAGTCCGGCACCGCCTGTGGCGCGGTTGCGCGATTTGTCGCCGCGGTAGAAGCGCTCAAACACCCGCGGCAGGTCTTCCGCTTTGATCCCCTCACCGCTGTCGCAGACCTCCACCCGCACCACTTCCCCCTGACGGCGCGCCAGAATCTCGACCCTGCCGCCGGGCAGGGTGTGGCGCAGGGCATTGCTGACCAGATTCGCCAGCGCCCTGCCGATCTTTTGGGCGTCGATCACTACTGGATCGACCCTCTCATCTACACTGCCCCCAGCACCACTCCCTGGCGAGATGCCAGCTCGGAAAAACTTTCGATGGTGTCGGAGACCAGGTCGCCGAGCGAGTTGGGCTGAAGTTCCAGTTTTAAACCACCGGCGTCGATCAGCGACATTTCGAACAGATCATCGGTCAGATTCGAGAGCGAACGGATGTCTCGCTGGGCGGTTTCGAGATAGCGGCGTAGCGTGGCGGGGTCATCCACCATGACGTCAGCGAGACCTTCGAGGATGGCGCGGATCGAGATCAGAGGCGTGCGTAGATCGTGACCGATCCAGGCGATCAGGTCGCGGCGCAGGGCGTTCAGCTCGCGCTGGCGCTGACCGGCGGTTTCGAGCTGGGAGACCATCTCATTGAAGGCGGCTGCCAGCCCGGATATTTCATCGCGCCCGGCGGGCGGGACGCGCAAGTCTAGTTTGCCCTGCGCCACTTTCTTCGCTGCCTCCCCCAGCAGCAGGATGCGGTCGGTGATGGCTTGCGGGAGCAAAAAGCCCACCGCCAAGGCGATGCCGGTGGCGAATACCAACAGCGCCGTTGCCAGCAACAGGTCGTGGCGGCTGGCGAACATCAGGCGGGCGATCACCGATACGTTGAGAAACACCAGCAGCCCTGAGAATCCGTACCCCCCCATCAGAATCCAGCGAATGTGCGGCGAGCGATCGATCCACCCCGGGCGGTAGGCAATGTAGGCGGCAAAACCGGAGAGCAGGGCGGTGACCGACATAAGACTCAACATCAACGTGGGGCGTCGTCCCGTTTCACCGATGCGCCGCTCGGTGTATTGCGACCAGCGCGGGTGCGAAACGTTGGGGTTCACGTTGGCGTAAAAGCCGTACTCGTGGGGAGCGACCGTCGACCACAACGTGGGCGGTTGTTCAGCCACCAGGTCGATGCGGACGGTGGCTTTGATCGATTTGAAGCCATATTTCCAGGGCACCACCAGGCGCAGCGGTGCGACGTTCTGCGGTGGCAGGTCGTTGCCATACAGCCCGGTTGCCAGGATGGTTAGATCGTTCATGGCTTCATCGAGCCGCAGCCCTTCCTGGTAGGGCCAGGGGTAAAAGCTGCTCTTTTCCCCGGCATTTGATCCGGATCGTACAGCGTCTCGAAAGCCACATAGCGGGCCTCGCTCATTGGTTCGACCGCGTTCAACAGGCTGGAGAGCGGAAAACCGACCCAGGGATGACCATCGACCAGCCCTCTGCGCAACGCAGGCGGTAGATGCGTTCCTTGGGCTGGAAAAGCTTGCGCAGGTCTTCCAGCCCGAAACGGCGCGATTTGTGCACCAGACCGCCGACTTCTACATCCCAGGGGGAAGTGCGCAGATTTTCTGTCATTTTGGCGACCGCCGTCTTGTTGGTGGTAAATTCGTAATAATTATTATAATTGGTGACCGCTTCGTAGGGGGTTAGCGCTTCTTGCCCCGCGATGCTTGTTGGCGCCAGCGCAAAGTTCTCCTCATCCCTGCTCTGTGATTGGGGAGGATTTACGCTGCACGCAGCCAGAAAGGCGCCCAGGCTGAGCGCGCCGACGCTCTTGAGAAAACTGCGTCGTGTGAAATAAATATGCTCAGGGGTGATCTCCGAAGTGGGGATCGGCTTGGGTTGATAGCGTTTTTTATTCACGGTGTCATCCTCGCACACTACGGATAATCGAACTTCATTTTTTCTGCCTCCATCATACGGCGTTTGGATTAAATCTTCACAACGAAAATCTTACGAAAAGGTTACAGAAAAAGGCGCCGCCCAACGCAGGATCACTCATCATTCCATCTTTCTTGATACAATAATGCTGTCCCGTTCGCCTGATACCTCTGGTTGGGCATTGGGATGGGTGTTTCGTAAACGGTTTGTGGGAGGCGGCACAATGCCAGAAGAAAACATGATGAGGGACACTGTTATCGTGGTCACCGGCGAGGGGATGGGACGCTCCGAGCGCGAATTACAACTCAAGCTGATCGCCACCTATTTGAACCTGCTGGCGGAAAGCAACCTGTTGCCCAACGCCATCTGCCTGTACGCCGACGGCGTGCGCCTGGCGGTTGAAGGCTCGCCGGTGTTGAACGAATTGCGGACTCTGGAAGAAAAGGGGGTGCGCCTGATCCTGTGCTCGACCTGCCTGAATTACCTCGGTCTAATCGAGCAGGTCAGGGTGGGCATTGTTGGTGGGATGCCCGACATTATCGCAGCCCAGGCGCAAGCGGCGAAGGTAATCACGCTTTAGGTGTCGGGAAGCTGTCGTTCCATTGTCACCAGGCGCACGCCGGCTTGGTGCACCTGCCTGAAGTTGCCGCCCTGACTGAGGCAGTGCAACACGGTGGGGATGTTCGTCACCAGCGACCCTGACAGCAGATCGACCCCATAATCAAACAATCGCGGACTGAGCGGCGTGCTCGGCCCCAACACCAGCACGACCGCCTGTGGGCTGCACAGCCGCAGCAGGTCTTCCAGGGTATGGTTGACCAGAGCCATGCCGGTGATGGCGACCACATCGGCACTTGGAATGATGAGAGGGGCGGCATCTGTGGGGTGTTCACCCGCCGCCGGGTGTTGTTCGAGCACGGCCAATTCACCCACCAGCGGACGCAGGCGGGGGATGAAAGGGAAGCTACCGACCAACACCACCCGTTTGCCGCTGCCGTGTTCAGCAATCACCGCTTCGGCGTTGCGATCGCGGTATGCCTGGGGCATCTGCGGCAGCAGGGCGTTCACTGTCGCCATCCCCACGCTGCGCTGCAGCCCGTTTTCCGCTTTCAATAACGCTGCCAGTTCCAGCCCTGTCATTGCCTCCAGCCAGCCGGCTTGGGGAACCTCCGCTTAAGGGCTGTGTTCGGGGTGAGCAACGAGCGAGGCAGCCAAACCGCAGCGACGCTCCCCGCTGCACTCGGCGACCACTGCCGTCCAGTGCAGTCCGATGCGCACCTCAATGACCTTGCCTGGTTGTAGCGTAGATAACAGATCTTCGATCAGCCGCATCGGTTGAATTTTCCTTCACCGAAAGACATTTCATCTTAGGATTAAGTTTACTCCTAACTAACGCGGGGGGTTTGACAGGCTTTCAGAGTTGTGATACCATGCCTGCTAACAATCCAATAGCCCCGTAAGGCGCTCTTATCCAGAGAGGTGGAGGGACCGGCCCTTTGAAACCTCGGCAACCTGGAGCGCAGCCATAGAGCGGCTGCCAAATCCAAGGTGCCAATTCCGTCAGAGGAACAGCTGGAAGATAGGAGGGCAACGCTGGTTGGGTTTGCCCCCTGAATGGTACCGGAAGGGGCAAACTTTTTTTATAAGGTAAAGGAGGCTGTTCAGTGAACACCACATTTATGAATTCGCCGCGTTACCTCTTCACCTCCGAATCGGTGACCGAAGGACACCCGGACAAGCTGTGCGACCAGATCAGCGATGCTGTGCTGGATGCCTGCCTGGCGGAGGATCCGACCTCGCGGGTGGCGTGTGAAACCGCCACCAAGACCGGCTTCGTGATGGTGCTGGGTGAGATCACCACCCGCGCCTTCGTTGACTTCGATGCCCTGGTGCGCCGCGTGCTGGCGGAGATCGGTTATGACAGCAGCGATAAGGGCTTCGATGCCAGCACCTGCGGCGTGCTTTCTGCCATTGCCAGCCAGTCGCCCGATATCGCCCTGGGTGTAGACAAAGCCCTGGAAGCCAAAAGCGGCGAGATGAGCGAAGCCGAAATCGAAGCGATTGGCGCCGGTGACCAGGGGATGATGTTTGGTTTTGCCTGCGATGAGACAGCGGTGCTGATGCCGATGCCGATTTATCTGGCGCATCTGCTCACCCGCAAATTGAGCGAGGTGCGCAAGTCGGGCGAGCTACCCTGGCTGCGCCCGGATGGGAAATCGCAGGTAACGGTGGAATACCGTTATGGCAAACCGGCGCGGGTCGACACGGTGCTGATCAGCACCCAGCACGCTCCCGAAATCGAACAGAACGATATCCGCGCTGCCCTGATCGAGCAGGTCATCAATCCGGTGCTGCCGGCTGACATGGTCGATGCCGGACTGAAAATCTTCGTCAATCCCACCGGGCGCTTCGTCATCGGCGGTCCGATGGGGGATGCCGGGCTGACCGGGCGCAAGATCATCGTCGACACCTACGGCGGGATGGGACGTCACGGCGGGGGCGCTTTCAGTGGCAAGGACCCCACCAAGGTCGATCGCTCCGGCGCATACGCCGCCCGCTGGGTGGCGAAGAACGTGGTCGCAGCCGGGCTGGCGGAACGCTGCGAGATTCAGGTGGCGTACGCCATCGGCGTAGCGAAGCCGTTGAGCATCAACGTCGAGACCTTCGGCAGCGGTCTGATCCTGGATGAGGACATCGCCCGCCTGATCGGTGAGCACTTCGACCTGCGCCCGGGCGCGATCATCCGCGACCTTGAGTTGCGCCGACCGATCTACCAACCGCTGGCGGCTTACGGTCACTTCGGGCGCGACGACCTCGACCTGACCTGGGAGCGCACCGACAGAGCCGAAGCGCTGCGCCAGGCAGCCGGGGTCAAAGCGGCTGCTTCTTGATTAACTCAGCCTGAAGTGAGCAAGGCTGTCTGAGAGCCGAACCTTTGCAGGGTTTTCAGGCAGCTTTTTATTTAATTCCAGGATGTCCGGCGGCGGGCATGCACACGATCTCCAGCACCTGCACCTCGAAGAGGCGCTGGGCGTTGGCAGGCTTGAGGATGACGGCGGTGTCGGCGCCCCTGCCGCTGCCGGCAATGCACATCAGCGGGGCGTCGCAGCGCACCAGCCCGGCGTCGGCTGCCATGAGGGCGATCTCGACCGCCACCTTGACCCCCTGACCGAACATGCGCAGCACGTTGGCGACGACCTCTTCCGTTTCTACGCCGCCGAACTTGAGCCGCACCGCCCGTCCCGCCCCGCCGAAGGCGTGGGTGGTGGTTAGCAGGCGGGCGTTGCCGGCTTCGATCTTCCGGCGGTTCTGCGGGGTCAGTTCCTGCTCGCCGGGAGCCTTGAACCCGGTGGAATGGCTGACCACCACCACATCCAGGTCTTTGAATATCTCGCAAGCCTGAACGCCGGTATCGCCGCGCGTGGTCGCCACCACAACGCTGCGGATGCCCAGCGCCTGCATGCGGCTGTGCGCCAGTTCCAGCGTGCGGCGGGTGTTACTTTCACCAGCTTCGGCGAACAGTACGGTTCTGGTTTCGATTTCACTCATCCGATCATTCCTTTTCGATTGACTGCTGATAAAAATCGCACAGATCGTTCAGCGGGCATTGCGGGCAGCGCGGTTTGCGCGCCTGGCAAATCTCACGCCCCAGACGGATCAGGTTGAGGTGTGCCGCTCCGTACGCGTCGGGGGGGAACAAGGCTGCCAGATGCTCGTGTGCCTGTTCAGCGGTTATATGAGGTGGGCGAAGCCCCAGCCGTCCGCTGACGCGGTAGATGTGGGTATCGACCGGGAAAGCGGGCATCCCCAGCGAGAATTGCAGCACGATCGCCGCCGTTTTTTGACCGACTCCCTTGAAGCGCAGCAGCCATTGGCGGGCTTCTGCGGGCGGAAGGTTGCGCAGAAAGTTCAGATCCAGGTCGCGGCGTTGGAGGGTGATCGAGCGCAAGGCTTCTTGGATGCGGGGTCCCTTCTGGTTGGCAAGCCCGGCAGGGCGGATGGCGTCGATCACCTGCTGCTGGTCGGCGTCGCGCACCGCCTCCCAGGTCGGGAATTTTGCCCTGAGCTTCTCGAACGCCAGGTCGCGGTTGCGGTCGTTGGTGTTTTGCGAGAGTATGGTGGAAACCAGCTCGTCCAGCGGCGGCAGCGGGTTGCGCCAGTCCGGCTCGCCGTAATGTGAAAGCAGGCGGCGGTGGATGTCGGCGGCGCGGCGCGCCTGTTCAGGAGACGGCTGGATGGCTGGTTTCGACGGCATGGGGTGTGCCTGCCCGCTTAATCAAACCGCTGCAATGTGAAAACGGGACGGATCTCACCGGCAACCAGTTTGCGCCAGTTCAACACCGCCCGCGGATAAAACTTTTCCAATCCGGCAGGCGCATCCAACGGCAGGACGCCCAACTGGCGCAACACTTCCACCGCCACCGTGGCAGCCGCCCTGCCCGAAGTGTCGCCGTCGATGATCTTGATGGCGACGCCGACGCCGGGTGCGTCCGCAGAAAGCACACCGGGGAGAAGCCCCAACGCCTGAAAACCCTCGGCGCCCATTTTGGAGACGATCTTGCCGCCGGCGTGCTGCATGAATAGGGTGTCGAAACGTCCTGGTCCCGCCACCAGGTCGGGATGAGCGGTCATCGCTCTGAAAATGCGGCGGCAGGCGGCGGCGCGCGGCGGCGAAAGTGCCTCCGGCTGGCTCAAGCGGGCGTAAGCCAGGGCGGCGTTGCGCAGCGGCACGGCGAACACCGGCGCTGAGCAGCCATCGATGCCAACGGCAATGTCTTCGAGCGCGACGTCCGACATTTCGGCGAAGGCGCGCAGGTTGCCTTCTTGCAGCGGGTGTTGCAAATCGATATAGTTCTCGAGGGGAAGTTTTTCGTAGACGGCACGCGCCAGCATGCCGGTGTGCTTGCCGGAGCAATTGTGGCGGTTGGGAGTGGGCTCCTGGTTACGCCGAATCAATGCCAGGCGGGTGGGTTCGTGGAAAATCAGCGGGTGGCTGCCGCACAGCAGGTCAGACTCTCTAACGCCGATCTTTTTCTGCATGGCGGCAATGACCGCAACGTGCTCATCGCTGCCGGAGTGCGAGGCGCAGGTGATGGCGATCTCGCGTTCGTTGAAGCCGAAGGCGTCCGCGCCGCCTTCTTCGATCAGCGGCAACGCCTGGAACGGCTTGGCAGCGGAACGCAGATAAGCCACAAAATCCACATTACCGCAACCTGCCCGCAAGTTGTTGTCGGAATCCACCACTGCCAGGGCGCCGAAGTGCACCGATTCGACCGTCTGCCCGCGGGCTACTTCGATGAGGGGTTGCATGTTTTGGTAAGGCAAGGTTTATCCTCTTCGAGAATGCTTTGAAGCGAGATTGAAAGCCAGAAGACTTATTTGAGAATTTTCAATTAAACAATAGACCGAATCGATTCATCTCAGCTTCAGAATTCAGTGATTCGAGTAATTTTCTGAACCGGGGTGAATCCAGGCTCGCGGCAGGACGATTCTCGGAAGTTAAACGCAATATGGGATTGGGGTGGTATTCTTCTTGATCAACTTCAACTGTGCTTAAATTTGTAAAAAGAACCATTTTTAGCAAGCCGTCTCGGATATCCGCAATTGAAGGTAGCGGATGGCGTCGAGAGTGCTTACACTCTATCAGATATAGTCGGTCATTTTCGATCCTAGCTTCATCGGCAGTAAAATAATACAATCCTCCCAGAAAATTCTTGATCGTGATTGTACTTTTTTCTCCACTACGAATATTCTCGTTGGGATGGTGAACAACCGATTCCCTGAGTTGTGCTTGCTGAGCCATTTGTCGTGAGAGCGATTGAAAAGCTTTCACGTCATGATTTAATTGCTCAAAACGATTGATCGTGCTATCAAAAGAGTGCAGTGGAATATTGGTCCTCTGAGAGATCGTTTGATATGCCGCGATTGCTTGTTTGCTAATCTCAGGTATTTTTTCCGCTTGATCCAGATTCCAATGCAGTGCATCGGCTTGATAAAAGGATAAATCCTGAATAGATTTATCAATATGTTCAATGTCAAATCGTTGTCGAGTTATTTTTCCCGATCTACGACTTCGGGATGCCTCTTTGTAATAACTTGGGATTACATAGACCCCCAGTAAACTCATTAATGAGATAGTGTCCCATTGCACAAAGTCTCTGTCGCCGGCTGCGCCCTCATCTTTGACAACAGGGATAATTGTGACTTTTTTTCCTGTAAATGAAAGCGTATTATATACTGCTGCATGGGGGTACGAGCGGGTCCGTTTTGGTGATACCCACCGACTGACCGCGACGTGATTTTTATCATCCAGTTTTAGGATGAAAGCGGATGACTTTGCTAATTGTTCATTGAGCAACGTATAGTCAATCGTTACAAGGTTTTTACATAATAACGGCCGATATTTAATGCCTTTGATGGTTGCGTTAATGGTTAGCATCGAGATTCACCTTATCCAAAGCGGAATAAAGTCCGTTTGTTCGATTTATGACTTCGAAAGTATCCGAGTTTGTGAAGAGTCCTCTGGAGGACCCAAACCCAATTTTTTCTATAATTTTGGGTTCAAGAGTCTTCAGAATTTCAATACCAATGCTATTCCTGCTCAATTCTCGAGCAACTTTCATGGTTGTTCCGCTGCCTACAAAAGGATCCAAGATCGTTTCTCCGATGAATGAAAACAGTTTAATGCATCGATATGGAAGTTCGTCAGGAAAAGCAGCCACACCTTTTTCCAGTCCGTTGTTTGAGTTAGGTAAAACGTTCACCATTTCCCATAATGTGGAGAACCATTTATTGCTATTGAATTCTTGAATGTCGATCTTGGATTGTTCTTTTTGTTCCGGTGAGACAGATTTGTAATCAAACTTACCTTTTTGGAAGATTAAAATACTTTCCAGCAGATTATCAGGATAAAAGTACATCGGATAGGGGTTTTGCAATAGCACGCCGCTTCGACGCGAAATCCGAATGTAGCCATCGGGTTTTTTCCACACAATGCGATCGCGATACCGGAAGCCGGCGTCGGTGAAAATTCGGGTTGCATCTGCCACGATGGGGTATTTTTGCCCGTCAATGAGCATATCATCTATGTTTAATATCGCGATCCTGCCTTGCTGAAGCACCCGATACGTTTCTTTGGCGAAGGCTTGGATGACTTGCAGGTATTTTTCGTAGGAGGAATACAGGTCTTTATAATCAAACGGGGCGTTGAAATAGGGAGGGGAGGTCAGCATGAGATGGACAGATTCGTTTCCGATCTCTTTCATGCTCATGCAATTTCCGAGGATCAATTTATGGTGAGTTGACATCTCATGTCGCAGGTCGATTAGACAAACAGCGGATTGATCTTAGTATAATGCAAAACTTGAAATGCTTATTGATGTTCGCCCTATTCGCGTGTGTAAGATCGTTTTACTGCCATTTCACCTCAACCGGCGCGGCATGCGCCAGCCGCCTCGCTGAGCCTGATCGGGGGGCTGCTGCCACACGCCGGGGATGGCGCTGCCGCATTTGGGGCAGTTGCCCGCGGCGGCGATGTGATATTCGATCACGCTGAACCCCCGCCGGTGGATCAACAGCGTCTGGCAGGCGGGACACAAAGTATCTTCCAACGAACCGACCCTGCCGGGTAGATTGCCGGCGTAAACGAAGCGCAGACCGGCTTCCTGCCCGATCTCGGCTGCCTTGCGCAGCGTATCCACCGGGGTGGGCGGCGGATCGGTCATCTTGTAGTCGGGGTGAAAGGCGGTCAGGTGCCAGGGGATGTCGGGTGAGACCGACACCAGATAGCGGGCAGCGTCCCACAGCTCGTCGGGGCTGTCGTTGAAACCGGGGATCACCAGCGTGACCACTTCGACCCACAAGCCACGCTCGTGTGCCATGCGGATGGCGTCAAGAACGTTTTGCAGCACGCCGCCCAGACTGCGGTAGTGCCGGTCTTGCATGGTTTTCAGATCGATCTTGAAACCGGTCAGGTAGGGGCGCAGGTAATCCAGCACCTCTGCGGTGGCGTAGCCGTTGGAGACATAAGCGCAGTGAAAGCCAGCTTGTTTCGCCAGGCGGAAGATACTCACCGCCCACTCGCTGGTGATCAGCGGTTCGTTGTAGGAAGATACGACCACCTGCACCTGGTTTTGCAGGGCGTGCTCGACGATTTGCTCGGGGGTGATACGGCGGATGCTGGCGCCCGCCAGCCCCACCGCCGGATTGCAATACTCCTGCGAGCTGAGCCAGTTCTGGCAGAAGTCGCAATGCAGATCGCAGCCGAGCATCCCAAAAGTCAGGGCGTCGCTGCCCGGCAGAAAGTGATTGAAGGGCTTTTTTTCGATGGGATCGACCTGCAAGGCGGCGACATAACCAAAGGGCACCCGCAACTCGCCGTCGCGGTTAAAGCGCACCTGACAGATGCCACGCCTACGCGGGCGAATACGGCAGCGGTGGGCGCAGGCGTGGCAGCGCAGCACTCCGTCCCCCTCGGCGGTAAAAAGCTCGCCGGGAGCGGTTAAACTGTCCAGGATTTCCATGGCTGAAGGCATCTTGTCTTCCTTTATCGGATTATAAAGCAAATTGAACGCCAAAAATATTTAGATTAATCCAAATCGCCTTGCACAATGAGCGGCTCTATGGTATATTAAACATGCCGAACCCTTGGGTGCCCCCCTCATCCAGGGGTTCGGTGTTTAATCAGGTCTGATCCGCTGGATAAACCTCACAATCTACAGTTAGGGGAGACTTGATTTGATATAGTTGAAAATTTAAATATTAATGTTATACTCAAATACACAGGCGGGATGGTCACTGAAGCGGTAACGGGTAATCTTGAAGAACGAAAGATTATCCATGAGCAACCCGCAGGTGGAAATTATGTCGTTCGGTCGGGTTTCCGTTAATTCCAGCACGTAAAAGCCTGAAGAGTGGGGTGCTTGCTACGGCAACGTATATACTACGAAGGTATATAACACCGAATCATTCAATCATAGTTCACTCATATAAGGAGAGCTGACAATGGCAGACAAGAAGAAGAGCATTTTGGATAAGGCGATCGACCTGGTGAGCAGCCGCGACGAGAAGGCTGCCGCCCAGCAAGCGCAGGCGGCAAAAGAAGCAGCAGAGAAACGCGCTGCAGAAGCTGAAGCCAAAGCCGCCGCGGCGAAAGCTGACTTGGAGCGTCAAAAACGCGCCAAGGAGATGGAAGAGCAGCGTAAGCGTGCTCAGGAAGCCATGGCAGCCGCCCGCGAAGCCGCCAAGCCCAAATTCATCGCCGAGCACAAGATCAGCGGCGATGAAACCCTCAGTCACGTGGCGCTCAAGCATTACGGCAACGCAACCCGCCCGTACTGGATGGTGATCTACGAAGCCAACAAGGATGTCATCGGCGATAATCCCAACGTGGTTCGACCCGGCATGATGCTCAAAATCCCCGAGTTGCCGGCAGATTTGAAGAAGAAATAAGCGGGGGAATGATGGCCGAACCCACGGTGAATCTGGCGCAACTCTTCGGCGTTGTAAGCGGTGTGCTCAGCCAGAACCGCGCCGCGCTCAACGATGCGGATAGTTTCAATCACGACCACGGCGATCACTTGGTGGATATCTTCAACGTGATCTCGAAGGCGGTCGAAGAGAAACGATCCGCTGCGCCTTCCCAACAACTGGCGTACGCCAGCAAACAACTAAAATCCGGCACCCAAAGCGGCTCCGCCAAGCTGTACGCCGATAATCTGGCGGCGGCGTCGAAGGAATTCAAAGGCAAGTCGTTTTCAATCGAGGATGCGCTGCGCTTGGTTCAATTGCTGCTCGGCGCGTCTCAAACCTCGATCGGGAGCGATCTGCTCGGATCGTTGCTGTCCGGTGGAAAAGCGGAAGGTCAGAAAGCCAAGATCGATGCGACCGATCTTCTGTCTGCCGGGATGGCATTCTTGCAGGCGAAGCAGAGCGGCGGCAGCACACTGGACTCGCTGACTGAAGCGCTGATTGCAGGCAGCCCGATGAGCAGCGCACCGCATCGCGCCCAATCTGGCAAACTGATTGCCAACACGCTGTTTCAGGTGATCGCGTCGATGGGGAATCGATAACCCCACCCGACCAGGGTTTAACTAGACGACGCCTCCTGTAAGAAGGGAGGCGTCGTCTGTTTAATGTGCAGCACAGTAGTAGATGTGGTAGGGTACGATCTCATTCTCGAGGACGCATTGCTGCGGATCGGACGGGTCGCTTTGCGGACCGGCGCGCCGCAACACCGAAGCCAGATCGCTGTCGGCTTCGTCCGGCGCGGTTATTACGTACACGCCGGTGTAGTCCTGGCGCAGGTGAATTTGATTGAAGATCGTATCCGGCTGCCCGGCGCGTAACAGGTAATACCAGATCGGCGGGGCGTGCCAGGGGTCAATGGCGACGATCTCGCCCGGGGCGAGCCGTTCAGCCAGGTAATTGGCGGTCAGTTCGGAAGACCAAGGGATTGCCAACCGGGCGCCTTTGCGCACGGCGTAAGGCAGGCTGATCACTGCCAGGCAAATTAGCACCGCCGTCACGATGCGATCAACCGCTTTTCCTCGCCAGCGGCGCCACCCGCCGAATCTTTCCAACAGAGTCATCCAACCTATTGAAGCCAGCACCAGAATTAACGCCAACAGCCAGACCCAGATTTTTCGCCAGACGTTGGGGCGCTGGATCATCAGTACCGGCAGCATCCACACCAGCACAGCGAACAGGAAAGGCAATCTGGTTTGGCGTCGGTTGATTTTCAGGATCGTTTCGAACGCCACGCCCACAACCATCAGCGCGCTCACAATGGAGGGGACGTCGAATTGCCACTCTGCCCAGGTCTCTTGCAGGCGTTGCGCAAGAAGGGGAAGGAAATCCGCCCTGGGTATGGGCAACACGAAGGGGTTGGCGAAGAGCGCCGGCGCACCCGAGATCAGCAATGCCGGCGT
>JBBIKU010000006.1:0-304 GCA_037445245.1 Anaerolineaceae bacterium | reverse complement strand
GGTGATCCAACCGGTCAGGAGTCCCGTGGCAAACAGGATCAGGGTAAAGCGAAGCGGGTTACCATAAGGACGCAGGGTGTGAGACTTGAACCGGGCTGAAAGGAATAGCCAGGCATACAGGCTGCCCAGCGGATAGAGCATCACCGGGATGGTGAAAAAGCCCAGCGCGCCAAAAACTGCCAGCAGCACCCACCCGGCGGGGTTGGGGTGGTTCAGCAGATAGCTGCCCAGCGTCCAGCACAGCAGAGAGAAGAGCGTAAGCAAGGTGTAGCCGCGTCCGTCGGTTGAGGTGGTGATCAAGAGC
>JBBIKU010000005.1:12796-34936 GCA_037445245.1 Anaerolineaceae bacterium | reverse complement strand
TTCACATCAATGAAGGATTTCCACAGTATTTTTATTAAGATTGATGTGGAAGGTTATGAACCAAAAGTTCTTGACGGTTTTTGGATAACTATACTGAAACTTGAAAATATGATTGGTTTTGTAGAATTTGATGTAGATTTATTGAATCTTGCAGGTCAGGATCCCAAGAAAGTATTGCTTAGGTGGATGGAAATATTTGATGTTTACGAAATAAATAAAAACGAAGACATGGTTTTACTCGACTCAAAAAGGGCTAATCATATATGTGAAACTCAGTGTTATCATTCGGATCTTTTCTTAGTAAAATTATCCAAACCCCAATTGGCTGCCCAATGGGGTCAGATAATCAAAGTTGGCAACCTGAAAAAGATATTTGAGCTGAGTAAAGAAAACAGATTCGATTTATCTGGTTTGGGATTTTTAACACCGTCTTCGAGCAACGTCTAAGCGTGTATCAAAATCGGTTTTGATTAAATTGGTTTCAAAACTACATCATACTGAGAATAGAATTGCGTTATTTCTTCCCACCTTAGGCGGCGGCGGGGCAGAAAAAATGCTGTTTCACCTCGCCAACGGCTTTGCCGCACACGGCTATACTGTTGATTTGGTGTTGGTGCAAGCCAAAGGTGAACTGATTTCCCAATTATCATCACAGGTTAAGCTGATAGACTTAAGAGCAAAGGATGAATACCGCAGCTTACCGGGTTTGATGAGATATTTACAGCATCAACAACCATCTGTGATGCTCAGCACGTTAAACTTGGCGAATATCATCGCTGTTCTGGCAAATATGTTTGTGAAGACAGGCGCAAAGTTGTATTTGAGAGAAGCAAGTCCACCTTCAATTAACATACGCTCTCGCTTAAAGAAAATAATTGAAAAACCGCTGTTCAAATTTTGTTATTCACGCGCAGATGGTATTATTGCAATTTCGCAGGGCGTTGCGACGGATCTCTCCCAATACACCGGCATTCCATTCCATCGCATCACTACCATCTACAACCCGGCAATATCGGCTGATCTAGCACCTAAAATGCAGAAACCAGTTACCCATCCCTGGTTCGCGGCCGGTGAACCACCGGTGGTGCTGGGCGTTGGCAGGTTGGTTGAACAAAAAAATTTCTTCCTTCTCTTACATGCTTTCCAGCGTGTACTCACTCATATCGACGCCCGCCTGGTGATCCTTGGCGAGGGCGAGCAGCGTTCGATGCTGGAGTCGCTGGCACACCACCTGGGGATTCAAGAGCGGGTCTCGCTGCCGGGCTTTGTTGATAATACTTATTCCTATATGCGTAAGGCAAGAATATTTGTGCTTTCATCACTTTGGGAAGGATTACCAAATGTGTTGATCGAAGCCATGGCTTGCGGTTGTCCGGTCATCAGCACCGACTGCCCCAGCGGACCGGCGGAGATCCTTGCGAACGGCAAGTACGGGGTGTTGGTGCCACCCAATGACGTGGATGCCCTTGCCAAGGCGATCGTCGATGTGCTCACCGGCAAACGAAAAATCCGCGTTGAGCCTGCCTGGCTCGATCAATTCAAGACCGAAACCGTGGTGCAAAAGTACCTCGAAGTGATGGGTTTGGAGTAAGCGCCCATGACGAGAAAATCGCTGACTGCGGTGAGCCAAAAAGAACCGCTCTTGCTGCTCGGCTCGCAGATGACCACCGGCGGCGCCCAGGGGGTGCTGTTAAATCTGGCGGGCTGGCTTCACCATCACGGCTACCCGGTGACGGCGGCATTCTTTTACGACAAGGACGGGCTGCATCAATGCTGGCAGCAGGGGGTGCCGTTCCCCATTCATGACCTGCGCGGCTGGCAGGCGGGCGGCGGGCTGCAAGGCTTGCTGCGCCTGCCGGGCGGTCTGTGGCGGCTTTGGCGGCTGATGCGCCGCAGCCGCTGCCGCGCCGTGCTGACCTTCACCCATCACAGCAACCTTCTGGGCGTCCCGCTGGCGTGGCTGGCGGGCGCGCCGCTGCGTTTTGCTTCGCACCGCGGCAAAATCCACGGATTCCGGCGCTGGCAGGAACGCCTGCACGCCTGGATGATCAACAGCGGCATGGCGACGCGGCTGGTCGCCGTTTCGGAAGGCGTGCGGCGGGAAGCGGTGGCTGAAGGCGTGCACCCGAATCGAATCACGGTCATCCCCAACGGGGTCGCTGCGCCGCCGGCGAGCGGCGTGAGGGATTCCACCCTGCGGGCGGAGCTGGGTGTTTCCCGACGCTCGCCGCTGGTGCTTTCGGTGGGCAGGCTGGCGCCCGAAAAGGGTCACGACCTGCTGCTCACCGCCATGCCGGAGGTGCTGGCTGCCGTGCCGGAAGTTCACCTGGCGCTCGCCGGGGACGGCGGGACTCGCCTGGCGCTGCAGGAACAGGCGCAGAAGCTGGGAATCGCCGGGCGGGTGCATTTTCTGGGCAACCGCAGCGACGTGCCGCAGTTGCTGGCGGCTGCCGACCTGTTCGTCCTTCCTTCACGATCGGAGGGACTTCCGAACGCCCTGATGGAAGCGCAGGTGTGCGGCATGGCTGCTGTCGCCTTCGATGTCGGCGGCGTGGGTGAGATCGTCGTCGATGGTGAAACCGGCGTTCTGGCACCGCCGCAGGATGTGACGGCGCTAGCAAAGGCGATGGTGGCTTTGCTCAAAAACAAGAACGAACGAAAGCGCATGGGCGAAGCCGGACGCCGACGCGCCCTGCGTCTCTTCAGCCTGGACGCCATGTGCCAGAAGTATGCTACACTATTGTGCGGTCAGGAATTGGAGCAGCGTTGATGCGTTTGTCCTCAGGTCTTATAGCCCGTTTGATTGCCAGCCTGGCGCTGGCGCGCCTGTTCGTTGGCGTCGTTCAGGATTTGAACGCCCGTTTTGCGCCGGTGATGGTCGCCGGCGAGCGCATGCCGCGCTCGCTGCTGGTCGCCGCTACCTTCGTCTTGTTCTCGCTGGTGGTACTGGCGCTGGCAATCTGGAAGCCGGGCGTGTTCGCCCCGCTCCAGCGTTTGCGCGCCCGGGTCGGGGGGTGGCGCTGGCTGCCGGCGCTGGTGGTGATCGCCCTGCCGAGCGTCATTTTCGTCTTCACCAAGTGGAGCGAGGTGTTCGAAGGCAGCTATATTCGCACCCTGGCGTATTTCTTTCCGGTCGCCGTGGCTGCCTGGCTGGCGAGCGGCAGCGAAGATCAGTTCGTCGAATGGCAGACGCTGGTTGCCTGCCTGGTCATCTTCGGGGCGGTTTTCTCCATCGGCAGCGGTCTGCGCAACGTGGTCTCGTACCCCTTTTCGCTGGGCTGGTCGGAAGGCAACCGCCTGTGGGACTATTCGATCCTGTACGGCAGGCGCTTTTTCATCTACCCTGCCGATCTTCCTCTGCGTTCGTTGACAGCCCAGGCGCGCCAGAGCCTGTGGGGGCTGCCGTTCCTCTTCGCCCGCCCTTCGATCCAGTTCATGCGCTTTTGGGACGTGCTGGTCTTCAGCCTGCCTTACATCCTGCTGGGCTTGTTCGTTTTTCGTTGTGAGGCAGGCCGACCGGCGACCTGGCTGGTTCTGGGGCTGTGGACGTTCATCTTTTTGGATCAGGGCCCGATCTACACCCCCCTGATTCTGGCGGCGATACTGGTGGTGGCGGCGCGGCGGGCGCGGCTCGGCTGGGCGCTGGGTCTGGTGTTCCTGGCAGGGTATTATGCCCGCTTCAGTCGCTACACCTGGTTGGCGGCGCCGGCGATGTGGGCGTTCTCGATCACCCTGCTGGATGCGAACTTCTGGCAGGCGCAGACACACCGCCTGAAGCGCTGGGTGCGCCCACTGGCGCTTGCCATCGCCGGCGGCTTGGGCGGCGCGGTCATCCCCGAGCTGATCCAGCGGTTGCAAGCCGCAGCCCAGGGCAGGCAGCCGGGCGCGCCGCTGGTGAGCATCGAGGGCATTACCGGCACAGTGACCCGCCAGCCGTTGCTGTGGGAGCGGCTGCTGCCCAACCCGACCTATCCGCCCGGAATCATTCTCGGGCTATTGATTGCCTCCGCTCCCTTGATGGCGTTGATGGCTTACGTGATGATCACCCGCCGCTGGCGTTTGGATCGCTGGCAAAAACCGACCCTGGCAGGCTGCCTGCTGGCGTTTCTGGCGGTCGGCTTGGTGGTCAGCGTCAAGATCGGCGGCGGCAGCAACCTGCACAACCTGGATATGTTCCTGATCTCGCTGGTGATCGTTGCCGGTTTCGCCTGGGAATCCGGCGGCAGGGAGGTCGTCCTGCGCCTGCCGGCGAACCGCCTGATGGTCGGCGCGCTGGTGCTGGCGGCAGTCATCATCCCGGCGTCTCACGGAATCTACCAGGCGGATTCGCTCAGGCTGCCGCCGTCGCAGAAGGTTTCGGCGGGGCTTGATACGATCAATCGCTACGTGGCTGAAAATAAAACCGAGGGCGAGGTGTTGTTCATCGACCAGCGCCAGTTGTTGAGCTTCGGCTATGTGCAGGATGTGCCGCTGGTGGCGGAATACGAGAAAAAGGTGTTGATGGATTACGCCATGGCTGCGGACGCGGACTATTTTGATCCCTTCTTCCGTGATCTGGCGGCGCATCGCTTCTCGGTCATCATCAGCGAGCCGCTGTGGGTCAATTTCCGCGGCGCCGATTATTACTTTGGGCTTGAAAACGATTCATGGGTGCAGTGGGTATCCATTCCGGTGTTGTGCTATTATGAACCGGTGGAGACCAACCAGGTGTTGGGATTTCAAATCCTACTGCCAAAGGACAAAGAGGAGCCCGATGCGGGTGTGGAGTGCCCGCCGTATTGAGGCGGGCTGGAGCGCAGCATGAGTAATCTATCCGTTTTGTTTGGCGTGCTAGGCTGGGCGGCGCTGTGGAGCCTGGGTGGTTTCTGGCTGGCGCAAAGAGCTTTCACCCTGGCGCGGCGGGAACAGACACTGGTGGGTTTGGGGGTGGGTTTGACAGCCCAGCTCTG
Source organism: Anaerolineaceae bacterium (assembly GCA_037445245.1). Classification (GTDB taxonomy): domain Bacteria; phylum Chloroflexota; class Anaerolineae; order Anaerolineales; family Anaerolineaceae; genus JBBIKU01. Next base: position 29,987 of record JBBIKU010000005.1, on the reverse strand, counting down.
GCTGGCAAATCTGCTCGGTCAGGTTCTTGAACTCCCAACTGCCTCGTGGCTGTCGGCGGGGACGGTTTTTGTTGCCGGCTTGCTGGCATCCAGCCCGTGGAAAGCAGGTCGGCTGCTGAACCTAATCAAGATTCCCGTTTTTCCTGTGCAGTGGCTCGGCTTGTTGCTGCTGGCGGTGGTTCTCACCCAGTTGGGGTTGGGGCTGGCGATTCTGGATGACTACCAGAACCTGCCGATCACCTCGCTGATTGCCGCCGGCGACATCCCGCCCCGCTTTGCGCTCGATCCAAACGTCGTCTTTGATTATCATTACACCACGCTTTTATTTGCTGCGCAGGTAATGCGCATCGGCGGCTTGTACCCCTGGAATGCGCTGGACGCGGTGCGCGGACTGAGTTTTGCGCTCGCTATCTTTTTGGGGGCGTTGTGGGTGCGGCGGGTCACCCGCAGCGCGATTGCCGCCTGGCTCAGCGCGCTGGTGGGCGTGTTCGCCACTGGCACGCGCTGGCTGCTGCTGCTTTTGCCGGTCTCGCTTCTCAAACGCATTGCTCCGGAGATCGAGTTGATCGGCAGCGGACTTGGCAGCGTTCCTCGTCAGGTGATTGCCCTCACTGGTGATCCGCCTTTCTTTGCTGCGCTCACCAACGCCTGGGCGGTCGAATCGGGCGCAACCTGGGATTTTCCGTTTGCTTTCGCCAACGGGATTCTGCCTCCCAGCATCTGGACCTTTCATTCCGGCGCCGGCGCACTGGCGGGGGTGATCGGTGGTGTCCTTTTATTGACGCACAACCGCTGGCGCAACGCCTGGAGCTGGGCGATCGTCACCGTGTTGTTGGCGACCTTCGCCCAGATCTCCGAGCCGGCGTTTGTGCGGCTGGGGGTCGGGGTGGCGGTTGTCGCTGCACTGATTGCCCTGCGCCAGAGATCTATACGCCTGCCGCAGTCCATGTGGCGCTGGCTGGCGGTGCTGATCCCGGCGGGGTTGATCGCCGCCGTCCAGGGCGGGGTGTTGAGCGGGATTGCCTCCGGCTTTGTCGATCGCCTGATGGGAGGCGCCGGAGAGAGCGGCGGCTATTTCACCTTCAGCTTCTCACTCTACTGGCCTCCGGCAGTGCTTTCCAGTCACCTGGGGTATCTTTCGCTCTTCAACTTCTACCAGTTGATGGTGGCGGCGTTCGAAACCGGTCCGATCATCCTCTTTTTACCCCTGGCGTTGTACTGGGGCTATCGCGCCTGGCGTGCTCGGCGCTGGTATGAAGCCGCTTTGTTCGTGATGCCGCTGCTGGCAATTTTGACCTTTGTGCTGGATTACACCGGCAGCGCCGGTCCGACCGCCCTCAACCGGGTTCAGTCGATGCTGCTGGGGTTGCCGGCTGGGAATTTTGCCGTCGCCACGCTGTGGTTGTGGGTCAAGCATCGCTCGGACACACTCAAGTTGCTCTCGGCGAGCGTGTTGTTCGTCTCTATGTTGGGTGGTTTTGTGTTGTTCGGGATTCAGCTCCTTTCGGTGCCGCGCAGCGTGCCCAATTTCTCGACTTTCATCGACCTCTTGGACGCCCGTATGACCAAAGCTTACTGGAACCGACTGGATCAGGATGCCCTGATCTTCGACCCTGAGCCATCGCGAGCGCCGACCGTGTTCGGTCGCCCGACTGATTCAAACCTGACCTGGTATGTGCAAAAACCCGAGTGGGAGGCGCTGCGCGATGACCCTTCGCCGGCAGCGCTGCGCGCCGCCGGTTTCACCCATGCCTATCTCGACTTCGATTACTGGCAGCGACTGACCCCCACACAGCGCTTGCGGTTTGAGCAGCCATGTGTTGAGTTGATTCAGGAATATCGCATGCCCAACCCCGAAAACCTGACCCAGGAGACCTTCCGCCGGCTGTTAGATTTGCGCGCCTGTAGCACCCGGTAGGGGTGTAACGCCCCTGCGGGGTGTGAACCGTTTGAAGACGAGAAATGAGTACGGCTATGCAGAAAAAAACGACGATAAAGATCTTAGTGGTTTTGACAACTCTAACCCTGGCTTGCTCTTTGCCGGTCGAATTATCAGCTTTGTTGCCCGAAGCAGTGACGGCTGATCCGCCTGCCGAAACCGCCCTGGCGGAGGATTACCCCTCCACGCCCGAAGCGGTGGTGCAGGAATTCTTGAGCGCCTACGAGATTGATCCCACCTGGATGGCAATCTACCTCAGCCGGGCACGGCTGGCAGATATGCCGCCGGGCGGGACGCGGGAGTTGGTGCAGCTTCACGGTGGGCTGGAAGGCTTCCATGTGACCTCAGCCGCGATTAACCCTGACCCCCCGGCTGCGATGGTGTCGGTGGCGATGCGCGTTGGTGGCAACGACACCTTGCGCGTCTTCACCTTGGTGATGGAAGACAACCGCTGGGTGATCGACTCGGTCGAAATTCCCCCCGAAGGATAATCAATTCGCCTTCAACGGCTGCGCCCGCATTGGCAACCCGTGACGTGGACGCAGGGTAACCAGCGATTCGGCTTCGACCGGCTGCCGGCTGGCTGGCGTGAGACGGAAGCGCTGGGTGACCATTGCCAGCACCAGTTTGGCTTCCACTTCGGCGAAATAACTGCCGATACACAGTCGCGGACCGCCACCAAAAGGGATGTAGGCGTAACGCGGACGGCTTTCTTCACCCGCAGCGGCAAAGCGCTGCGGGCCGAAGCGTTCCGGCTGCTGCCAGAACGCCGGATGACAGTGGATGGTGTAGGGGCTGATGATCACCATCGAGGCGGGCGGGATCGGGTAACCACTGATCTCGTCCGCCTGGATTGCCCGGCGGGTGATGACCCAGGCGGGGGGGGTACAATCGCATGGCTTCGAAGAACACTCTGCCGGCATAGTCGAGTTTTGGCAGGTCGGCGGCGGTCGGCGGGCGATTGCCCAGCACCTTGTTTACCTCCTGCCGCATCGCTTCCCAAGCGGGCGGGTTGTGTGCCAGCAGGTGCCACGCCCAGCTTATGGCGCTGGCAACCGTTTCGTGCCCGGCGACCAGGATGGTGATGACCTCGTCGCGAATCTGCTTTTCGGATATGGGCGCGTTGCGATCTGGGTCGCCGCCTTTCATCAGCATCCCCAGCAGATCGTTTCCCTGGTCGGACTGCCGGCGGCGCTGGCTGATCAGATCGTAAACCGTGACATCCAGCGTACTGACCGCCTCGCGGAACTTGCGATTGCGGCGGGTGTGCATCCAGTCCGGCGGTGAGAGCGGGTTGCGAGGGCGGTGGACGATGTGCTCCAGGGCAGTCAGCACCGCCTGCGTCAGGCGATGAGCCTGGTCGCTCAGATCAATGCTGAAGAGCGCCTTGCCGACGATCTGCAGTGCCAGGCGCATCATTTCGCTGTCCACATCGATGATTTCTTTCTTTTTTGCCGCTGTGTTCGGTCTGGTTTGGCAACTTTCTGATCCGGCGGAGAATCACCGCCTCGGGGTGGTTTTTCCCTGGCGCGCAAACTGCGCCAGGTATAGCACCACCGAGCCGGCAACGGCGGCGTTAAGCGAGGCGACCCTGCCCTGCATCGGCAATCGCAGCAGCAGATCGCACGAACGGCGGTTGAGCGCCCGCAGACCTTCTCCTTCACTGCCGACCACCAACGCCAGCGCTCCATCCAGTCTCACTTCCTCGACCGGACGGGCGTCGGGCGTGTTTTCGAGACCGACCACCCACGCCCCGGCTCGCTTGAAAGCCGCCATCGCCTGGGCGAGATTGACTTGTACGATCAACAGGTGCTCGCTGGCGCCGGCGGAGGATTGTACCACTGCCGGGGTCATCCCCGCCGCCCGCCGCGGCGGGATCACCACCCCGTGCACGCCCACCGCCTCGGCGGTGCGCAGCAGCGTGCCCAGGTTTTGCGGATCCTGGATCAGGTCCAGCAGCAGCACAAACAGCTCCTGGTTCAAGGCGGTGGCGCGTCCCCATATATCCGCCAGATCGGCGTAAGGGTAGCCGCTTGCTTCCAGGGCGACTCCCTGATGATTGTGCCCGAGTCTGTCCAGTTGTGATCGGGGTAGCTGTTCGATCTTCACCCCCAGATCGGCTGCCCGTTGCAGGACTTCAACCAGGTGTCCTTTTTCTTCCACCCCGGCAGCCACCCACAGGCGGTGATAATGTCGCCGCCGCGCTGCCAGCGCCTCGGCGACCGGGTTGCGCCCGACGATCCACTCGCGGTGGCTTACCCCCATCGCCAGCTACTGCCCTCTTTGCTATCCTCGATTACCACGCCCAGTTCTGCCAGGCGGCGGCGCACCTTGTCTGAGAGTGCCCACAACTTTTGCTGGCGCAGCTCGCCGCGCAGTTCCACCAGGAGGTCAATAAAAGGTTCTGCCGCCTGGTTTCCCGTGCTGGCTTCTTCCAGTCTCAGTCCGAGAACGCCCGTCAGTTCTCGCAGCAAAGACTGGGCGGGCGCAAGTTGGGCATCGCTGGCGCCATCGGCGCGCGCCTGGTTGCTGGCGCGCACCAGCTCGTGCAGGTGCGCCAGGGCAGCGGCGGTATTGAAATCGTCGTCCATCGTCTGCACAAAGCCAGCGCGGCTGTTTTCCATCTGTGTTTCGAGCAAATTCAGCGTGGCGTCGCTGGCGCCCGATGCGCCAGGTAGCGCCGGACGGAAGCCCGAGCGCAGCCGTTCCAGATTGCGTTTCGCCTGTTCGATGACCTCATCGTTAAACGCCAATGGGCTGCGGTAGCTGGAACTGAGTACCATCATCCGCAACACATCGCCGCTATGCTTGGCGAGAAAATCTTCGATTGTTACCAGATTACCCAGCGACTTGGACATCTTTTCCCCGCTCAGTTGTAGCATCCCGTTGTGCACCCAGTAGCGGGCAAAAGGCTTGCCGGTCAGGCTTTCGGTTTGGGCGATCTCGTTTTCGTGGTGGGGAAAGATCAGGTCGTTGCCGCCGCCGTGGATGTCGATCTGCTCGCCGAGGTGATGCAGGTTCATCGCCGAGCATTCGATGTGCCAGCCGGGGCGACCTTCGCCCCACGGGCTGCTCCAACTTGGTTCGCCGGGCTTGGAGGCTTTCCAGAGGGCGAAATCCACAGGGTGCTCTTTGCGGGTGTCCACCTCGATGCGCGAACCAGCTTGCATTTCTTCGATACGCCTGCCGGAAAGGCGTCCGTAGTCCTCATCTTTTTGCACCCTAAAGTAGATGTCGCCATCCACGACGTAGGCGTATCCTTTGTCGATCAAGCGCTGGATCATCTCGATGATATGGTCGATCTCGCCCGTAGCGCGCGGTTTGATCGTCGGCGGCAGGATGTTTAGATCTGCGAGATGTTTCTCGTAATCGCGGATATATCCTTCCGCCAGTTCGAAGGGATCGACCTGCAAATCGGCGGCGCGCTGGATGATCTTGTCGTCCACGTCGGTGAAATTCATGGCGTGATGGACAGTGTAGCCGCGATACTCGAAATAACGCCGAACAATGTCAAACACCAGCGCTGACATGGCGTGCCCCACGTGCGCTTTGTCGTAAACGGTGGGACCGCACACGTACATGCGCAGTTCACCTTCTTTCACCGGTTGGAAGGGCTCTTTTTTGCGGGTCAGTGTGTTGTAGAGTTGAATGCGCATCGCCTCGCTCCTCAATGCTGGCTGTTGCGTTCTTCGGGGCGGGCGAAGATCATGCGCCCGGCAGCCGTTTGCAGGACTTTGGTTACCATAACCTCGATTTCTTTGTCCATGTATTCCTTGCCGTTTTCGATGACCACCATCGTCCCATCGTCCATGTAGCCAACACCCTGACCTACCTCCTTGCCTTCTTGAATGACGCGGATGGCAAGCAGTTCTCCCGGCAGCAACACCGACTTGACCGCGTTCGCCAGTTCGTTGACGTTGAGCACGATGACGCCCTGTAATTCGGCGATGCGATTCAGGTTGTAATCGTTGGTCAGGATCGGGCAGCGCAACTGGCGGGCAAGGATGACCAACTTGTCATCCACCTCGCGTACGCCTTCGACGTCGATATCACTCGTGAGCACCTGAATGGAAGGATCACGCTGTAATTGCGAGAGCACTTCCATGCCCCTTCTGCCGCGCTGGCGGCGCAGGCTGTCGGGGGAATCGGCGATATATTGCAATTCAGCCAGCACAAAGCGCGGAATCAGAAGCGTACCGGGCAGAAAGCCGGTGCGTGCAATATCTGCAATGCGCCCGTCGATGATAACGCTGGTATCCAGCAGGATGGTGCGGTTCTCAGCCCACCCCTGCCCGCTGCCTTCCTTCGCTGCGCCGCCGGCGCGGCTGGAAAGAGAGCCGAAGAACGCAAACAGGTCGTTCTGTCGCATCGCAAACACCGCCACACCGAGGTATCCGAAGATCAAGACACCCACGAAGGGCAGCACGCGTCCAAAGGGCTCGGGCAATAACGAAAGTGGAAAAGCAAGCAGGGCGGCGAAAATAAGACCAACGATGAGACCAACAAGGGAGGCAAATAATCCTTGAGTCGAGAGCCGCCCGAGCAGCGCTCGCAGCGCGGCCACTGGGCGGGTTGTAATGAAAGGAGTGAGAATAAGTCCTACCAGAGCGCCTACCAAGCCCACCGTGAAGGCATACTGTTCAACCGAGAAGGTATTCGGACCTGGATTAAGATTTGCCAGTCGACCCAGCGAAGTTCCCCAATAAACGCCTAAAATTGAAAAAACGATCATTCCTATCAAGCGAACCAAGAAATCAACACTCATATAAGACCTCCACAAAATATCGATTGTTAAAGAACCGAAAATAATTGCTCGAATCCTTTGTCTGAATATGATAGCATGTCTGGCGCTTAGAGTCAAACATCTGTACGCATTCACCATCACCCGGCGCAATCAAATCCTACCCAGGCGGCGCTCACAGCAGCTTTTCCCTATTGACTTTTAGGGAAAAAGGTTTTAATCTATGGGTAATCGAATCGCTGCAGGAAAATCTCAATAAAAATTGGAGGCTGGCATGGCAAAGTTGAGCTGTATCGAAGGTATTGGCGAGGTTTACAGCGGCAAATTAAAAGAAGCTGGAGTCGGATCGCCAGACTCTCTGCTAAGGACGGGTGCCACCCCTAAGGGGCGTAAAGAAATTGCCGAAAAAAGCGGCATCAACGAAAAATTGATCCTGGAATGGGTCAACCATATCGATCTGTTCCGCATCAAAGGTGTTGGCAGCGAATATGCCGACCTGCTGGAGGAAGCCGGCGTGGACACGGTTGTCGAGCTGGCTCAACGCAAGGCTGCCAACCTGTACGCCAAAATGGTCGAGGTCAATCAAAACAAACGCCTGGTGCGCCGCATGCCGCTCGAATATCAGGTGGCGAGCTGGATCGAAGAGGCGAAAACGTTGCCGCGCCTGGTCCAGTATTAGGATACACCGATAGTTTTTTAGCTCACTCGCGGCTGGAATCCAAGCGGCTGCCGTACCACGTTAAATACGCTGACAGGTGGGCTTCCCAGTAGACTTCTTCGTGGGCGCCCTCGAGCAGATGCCATTCGTGGGGCACCTCAAAGTGCACCAGCGTCTCGTGGAACTCTGTAGTCGGGCGCCGGTAACGGTCGAGCCTGCCGGTATCCAGGTAGAGGGATGGCGTCATTCCAGCCGGAATGGTTTCGAGCAGTACCCGCAGGCGGGCGGGGCTGAAAGGCGCACCCGGTAGACTGTGGGCGCCAATCACGCCAAAAGTTTGCCAGTTTTCGATCCCGAGCTGCACCGCCCAGGTAGCGCCACGCGAGATTCCGCCAATTGCCCGGCACTGGCGCTGGCGGCAAGTGGGATAGCTTGCCTCGACCCATGGCAGCACATCCTCCATCAGCGCTTGCCCGAATGCCGATTCGAGAACACTCTTCAGATAATACTCCTCGCGCGGCATGATGATCAAAATAGGAGGAATCTTTCCGGCGGTGATCAGTTGGTCGGCGGTGGCTTGCAGACCCAGGCGCTGCCAAAGGGTATCGTCACTGGCTTGACCGTGCAGCAGGTACAGCACCGCATAATCGTTTTCAGGGTTGGCAACGAAGCAAGGCGGCAGATAGACGCTGACCGTGAGCGGTTTGCCGATCAGGCTGGTGTCGATCTGACGGCGTACTATGCTCCCTTGTGGGCAGACGGTGGGGGTGGCAGCGATGGCGGGTGAAGGTGGGAGGGTCGGCGATGGCAAGGACAGCCGGGTTGGCGACGCTGGAGGCGGCGTGGAGAGGGGGGGCGCCTGAGCAGACGGGCTACAGGCGGTTATCGCCAGTGTCAAAACCGAGAGGATGGTGAGGAGAAGCAGCGTATATGGGCGCCGTTTATCATCCATGGAGAGGAACACTAAATATTTGAGCCGGATATTGATTTTGCAGCTTTCCTTGACGGTAATCCTTGCTTCGGATTATACTCTAGTGACCGGGGTGTAGCGCAGTTGGCAAGCGCACCGCGTTTGGGACGCGGGGGTCGGCGGTTCAAGTCCGCCCACCCCGACAGAATGTCAGCCGCCGGGGCGCGCCCGGCGGTTGCTGTGTGTTTATTTCATAAGGGAGTGCTCGCTGCCATTTTGGGCAGCGCAGTGAAACAAAGTGGGAAAGCCATTTCTCTCCATCATCATTCCAGCTCACAATGAAGAGTCGCGACTGCCGCAAACGCTGACACAGATTGCCACCTTCCTGCAGACTCAAGCTTACTCCGCCGAGATCGTGGTGGTGGAGAACGGTAGCACCGATCGTACCCTCGAATTAGCCCGTGATTTCGAACGGCGCATGCCCAACCTGCGGGCGTTGCATGAGCGTGGGCGCGGCAAAGGGCTGGCGGTGCGTCGCGGTATGCTCGAAGCCGAAGGCGAGTATCGCTTCATCTGCGATGCCGATCTTTCCATGCCCATCGCCGAAGTCAACCGCTTCATCCCGCCCTGGTTGCCTGATCTGGATATTGCCATCGCCTCGCGCGAAGCACCCGGCGCTATCCGTTTCAACGAGCCTGCTTACCGTCATTTTACCGGCAGAGTTTTCAATACCCTGGTGCGCCTGACTGCCCTGCCCGGCCTGCAGGACACCCAGTGCGGCTTCAAGTGTTTTCGAGGCGTGGTGGCAGATGAAATATTTCCCTTGCAGACCATTACCGGCTGGACCTTCGACGTCGAAGTGCTGTATATCGCCCGCCGCCGGGGTTATCGCATCGTCGAGATTCCCATTCCATGGTACTTTGATTCACACAGCAAGGTCAGGGTGATTAAAGATTCGCTGCGGATGGCAATGGATTTGCTAGCGATTCGCCGCAACGCCCGCCATGGCTTATACAATCACGAAACCAGTTCGGGGCGACATTCTCTCGCCGGCTGATCAGGCGGAGACCATCACGTGGCGGTCGCGCACCTGGCGGAAGTGATAGCCGTAAATGGAAAAGGTGATCGCCAGCGGGAATTTTTCCGGACAATTGAACAGCGTCCAGAAGAACAGGCGCCAGTACTCTTTGCTTTCAGCGCCGCGGATACCAAGCCAGTAGATTGAGCGGAACAGCGCCAGCACTTCCTGCCACTCGATATGCTTGCTGCCGTTTACCGGGTTGTAGCTCTTGAGAAAGGTTTTGACGCGCTGGTAGAACAGTTTGGGGGAATAAATGTGGGCGAGGATCTCCTGGTAGCCTTTCTTCAAGAGATGAATGTCCATTTTGGGGATAATATTGGTCGAACCGTCGACGTTGTCGCCAGACATCTCTTTCAGCAGACGCCCCTCTTTCTCCAGGCGTTGATAAAGCCCGGTGCCGTAAGGCGCTTGCAGCAACCCCACCATGGCGGTTACAATGCCGCTTTCCTGGATGAATTCGATCTGGCGCTGAAAGATGGTGGGCTTGTCGCAGTCGAAACCGACGATGAACCCGCCCATTACCTGCAAGCCCTTGCGGTGTAGCAGCCTGACGCTGTCGATGAGGTTGCGCCCGCGGTTTTGAAGCTTGTGGCAATCGGCCAGGCTGTCTTCGTCCGGGGTTTCAATGCCCACAAACACCGACTTGAATCCGGCGGCAACCATCATTTCCATCAACTCCGGATCGTCCGCCAGATTGATCGAGGCTTCGGTGATGTACTGGCAGCCCTTCTTGCCTTTACGCCACTCGATCAGCGCCGGCAGAATGCTTTCTTTCAGCGCCCGTTTATTGCCGATAAAGTTATCATCGACGAAGAAGATATCGCGGCGCCAGCCCAGAGCGTACAAGCAATCCAGCTCGGCGATAATTTGCTTGGCGGTTTTGATGCGAGGTTTGTGCCCCAGCAGAGCCGTGATGTTGCAGAAGTCGCAATTGTAAGGGCAGCCGCGCGAGAATTGGATGCTCATCGAGTCATACTTCGACATGTCCACCAGGCTCCACAGCGGCACCGGCGTCTGCTGCATGTCGGCGTATTCCTGGCTGCTGTAGACCCGCTGCGGGCAGCCGCGTTTGAGGTCTGCAAGAAAAGGCGGCAGGGTCAATTCCGCTTCGTTGCGCACGAAATGATCGACCTGCGGGAATTGCTCGTACTCGCTGGTGAACAGCGGTCCACCGGCGATGATGGTCGTTTGGGCGCTGCGGGCGCGTTGAATGACCTCCAGCGCCGATTTGCGCTGCACCACCATGGCGCTGATCATCACCATGTCTGCCCATGCCAGATGCTCATCTTTGAGGCTGGTCACATTCATGTCGATCAGTCGTTTGTTCCATGCCGGCGGCAGCATGGCGGCGACTGTCACCAGTCCCAACGGCGGCGAGGACGCTTTTTTCTGGATGAAATGCAGGGCGTGTTTGAAACTCCAGAACGTATCCGGAAATTCGGGATAAACCATCAAAATATTCATCGCATTGTTGTCCTTAACAACCCCGGGCTGTGGGAACGATACGCACCTGTTCTAGTCTAACATGCCGGGAATTGCCGGCAATGTTTCTGGGGTCATCTTTCGGTTCATATCTTCGGATGTGACCGCACAAGCCAAATTGTGACCCGAGGGGCAGGAAGTGTTATCTACAGCAATGCTATAATGAAACCGTATGAACCAGACTGCCCGTTTGGGAATCAAGACCGGCGCCGGGGTCGATCTTGCCTTTGCCATGGTGGTGCTGGCGTCGTATTTCGCCACTTTTAGTGCCATGCGGGAGGCAACGGTTCTTGAGATCACCCTGTTGATTACGCTGGGCATCGCCTACATTGCCACCGGCATCTATGGCTATAACTACGCCGCCAGAGCGGGCTCGCTGACGGTCAAACTCGTTTATTTCCTGCTGCAAATCTTGCTGGGTGGAGCGATCGTTTATCTCGGCAAGGGCTCCGGCTTTAACGCTTTGGTGCTGCTGCCGCTGGCGGGTCACAGTGTGCTACTGCTGCCACGGGTGTGGATGGTCCTGTCCAACTTGGGCGTCTTTGCCTCTTATCTGACGGCGTTGTTGCTTTCGGTGCAAAACCTGACGGCGGTGATTGGTGGGGTGCCGACTTTCGTGGCGGGGCAGGTTTTCATCATCATCTTCACCCAGATGGCGTACAACGAAGAGAAAGCCCGCACCGAAGTCGAACGGCTGCTGACGGAACTGGCAGTCGCCAACCAGCGCTTGCGTGAATATGCCTTGCAGGTCGAGGAATTGGCGACTGCCAAAGAACGCAACCGACTGGCACGCGAGATACACGACGGCTTGGGGCATTATCTGACCACCATTCACATGCAGATTCAGGCGGCGCAGGCGGTGCTTGCCAGCAACCCTCAACGCAGCCAGGAGGTGCTTGCCACCGCTCAAAATCTGACCCAGGAAGCCCTGACCGACATCCGGCGCTCGGTGGCAGCCCTGCGTGCCCCGGCGGAAGAGGATCTGCCCTTGCCCGAGCGGATCGAAAAGATGCTCAAGAATGCTGAGCCGATCGGCATCCGGTCTGATTTTGATGTGATCGGTGAACCGTATCCGCTCACGCCGCAGACGGCGCTGGCGCTCTATCGCGTGGCGCAGGAGGGTTTGAACAACACCGCCAAGCATGCTCAGGCGACTCGCATCTGGATTACCTTGGATTATTCCGACCCAGCGCAGGTGCGCCTGACGATCCGCGACGACGGGCGGGGCGCAGATCACCTTGACGGCGGGTTTGGCTTACTCAGCCTGAAGGAGCGCATCAACCTGCTCAACGGGAATTTTAATGTCACTTCCGCCCCGGGGACGGGGGTGATGGTTGAAGCGGCGCTGCCGGTATGAAGACACCGATCAGAATCCTCATCGTGGATGACCAGGCGCTGTTTCGCGAGGGGCTGCGCACCTTGCTCTCGGTGCAGCCGGATTTCGAGGTGGTGGGCGAAGCCGCCAACGGCGAGGAAGCTCTGCGGCTGGCAACCCAACACCAACCGGCGGTGGTGTTAATGGACTTGCAAATGCCGCTGATGGACGGTGCCACCGCCACCCGTCGCCTGCGCAGCCTGCTGCCGGATTGCCGGGTGATTGTGCTGACGACATTTGACGATGATGAGAATGTCTTCGATGGTATGCGGGCAGGGGCGGTGGGCTACCTTTTAAAGGACGTCTCGTCCGACAAACTGTATGAAGCGATCCGCTCGGCGGCACGCGGCGAATATTTTTTGTTACCCTCGATCACCGCCCGGGTGATGCAGGAGTTTGCCCGCCTTTCCAGACCGAAGCCGGGCGCAGCCGATGACCTGAGTGAACCACTTTCGAGTCGCGAGGTTGAAATCCTCAACCTGGTGGCAACCGGCGCCAGCAATAAGGAGATTGCCTTGCAACTGTTCATCACTGAGGGCACGGTAAAGAATCACCTGACCAGCATCCTCGCCAAGTTGGGGGTCAAAGATCGCGTCCAGGCGGTGATCAAAGCGCGGCAGTTGGGGATAACGGATTAGCGACAAAACGGCGAAAGGATTATCACGATGGCGTTGCTTGGAAAAGACCACGGCATAAGCAAGTTGACCGGCAGCACCCCGGTAAGAATCGGCGGCATGCTGATCCTGATCGGGTTCATTCTGCTTGCCGAACAGCGACTCAGAACCGGTTGGTTAGCGCTGGCGGTGCCGATTCTGGTGGGGCTGAGTTTAGTGGTGGCTGGCTTGTTCTCCCGTCGGCTTGGGTTGGCGGTAGCCGGTAGTCTGATGTGCGGAGTGGGTGCTGGCGGTTTTCTGTCTTTCTATACTTTTTTGGAAGTGGACATGCGCAGCCGGGTGGGTTTCTTCCTGGTCGCCTTTGGCATGGGCTGGCTTTTGATCCCCCTGCTCTCGTCGTTGGTTGGCAGGCTGATTGCCTGGTGGGCGTTGACGCCTGCCGGGATTTTCATCGCCGCCGGGGCGGCAGTGCTTTACTCAGGGTTGACCGTGGTTGACTTCACCCTCTATATTCTGATCGGACTGGCATTGGCTCTGCTGGTGTGGGGTTTCGCCGAAAGCCTGTTCGGGTTGATCATTCCCGGCAGCCTGCTGATGGGCATTGCCCCCGGCATCTATTTGGCATGGGGACGGGTGAGCGAGCAAAATAGCCTGGCGCGCACCGGCATCATGCTGGTCTGTTTTGCCCTTGGCTGGGGATTGATTACGATTTTCTCGCGGCGGGTGACGCAGCGCTTTGTGTGGTGGCCACTCATTCCGGGCGGGGTGCTGGCAATGGTCGGCTGGGGTTTGTACATCGGCGGCAACCCCGATAACGCCTTGAGTTTTATCGGCAACACCGGCTCGATCGGCTTGATCCTGGTCGGGATTTATTTGATCTTGCTGCGCTCCGGCATCCGGCAATAGTGGGGGCAGGATGGATATTCCCGATCTGCACCTGGAGGAGAGGTTGTGGCGCGCCGGGCTGAACCGGCTGGCAGGCATCGATGAAGCGGGGCGCGGTGCCTGGGCGGGACCGGTGACGGCGGCAGCGGTGGTGCTGCCAGCCGAGTCAAACCTGGTGCAACAGTTGAAGGGAGTGCGCGATTCCAAACAGATGACGCCGTTGCAGCGCGCCCGCTGGGCGGAGGAAATCCGCCGCCGGGCGCGGGCGTGGAGCGTGGGCGTGGCGACCAACGACGAAATTGACGCCCTGGGAATTGTGGCTGCCACTCGACTTGCCATGACCCGCGCCCTGCGCGCCCTGGCGGTTTTGCCCGATTACCTCTTGCTGGATGGGCTGACCCTGCCCGAAGTCGAATATGACCAGATTGCTCTGATCAAGGGGGATTGTCGATCCTTGAGCATCGCCGCCGCCTCGGTGCTCGCCAAGACCACCCGCGATGGCATCATGCAGGGTTTGGAGCAGCTCTATCCTGGCTACGCCTTCGGGCGCCACAAAGGATACGGTACCCGATTGCACCGGCTGGCGCTGCATCAAAAAGGACCCTGCGACGCGCACCGCTTCTCCTTTGCGCCCCTTCGTCGCGGTGCGCTTGGTTATCATTGAGGGTCGGTCGGGCGCGTGTACTAACCGATCCTGTCAGCCGCGAGGGCGGTAGGAGCCTTTGCCTTTACCCATCATGCCTGCAAGCGCTGCACCGTAATGGATCGTCTATCCGACTGTGTTCGGAATGGCTCGTCTCCGTTTGCGTTGCGGAGAGAAGAGCAGCTTGGTCACTTCAGCCGCCAGGGAGGGGAAGATCAGCAGCGGGATGATTTCTGACCACTGCGCCCAACCCAGCGCTTGGGTGTTGAAGATCTGCTGCAAGAAAGGCACATACACCACCATCAGGATCATCGCCAGTGAAGAGAGAACCGCCAGATTCATCCACTTGTTTTTGAACATACCGATCTTGAGCAGCGGGTAGTACTCCGAGCGGGCGGTGTATGCCCGCACCAGTTCCGAGATGCTCAGGGTCACAAAAGCCATGGTGTTGGCAAACATGATGTGATCAGAAGCCGCCAGACCGATAAAGTAAGCCGCCAGGGTCACGGCGGTGATCGCCACTGTCTGGACGCCGATCCCGGTCGCCATGTAACGGTTGATGATCGATTCTTTGGGCGGGCGGGGCGGCTGATCCATGATATCCGGGTCGCCCTTTTCGGTCGCCAGCGCCAGGGCTGGGGCGCCGTCGGTCACCAGATTGAGCCACAGCAATTGGATTGCCGTCAGCGGCGACCTGCCGGTGATCAACGTCGCCAGAAAGATGATGGTGATCTCTGCTACATTGCACGAGAGCAAATAATAGACGAACTTACGGATGTTGCTGTAGATGATGCGGCCCTGTTCGATGGCTGAAACGATGCTGGCGTAATTGTCGTCCGTCAAGACCATATCGGCGGTTTCTTTCGCCACATCGGTGCCGGTGATGCCCATCGCCACCCCGATATCCGCTCGCTTAATGGCAGGGGCGTCGTTGACACCGTCGCCGGTCATGGCGACCACCTCGTTGTTGGCGCGCAGGGCGTCGACAATGCGCATCTTGTGTTCCGGTGAGACGCGGGCAAAAACGTCGGTTTTCAGCACTTCGTTTTTCAACGCCTCATCATCGAGGGCGTTCATCTGCATCCCGGTCAGCACCTGCGCCGCGGGGCGCATCAACCCGATCGTGCTGGCGATGGCGCTGGCGGTGTTGGGGTAATCTCCCGTGATCATGAGGGTGCGGATGCCGGCGTTGCGGGCTTTTCTCAGTGCTGGCGATACTTCTGCTCGCGGCGGGTCGATCATGCCCACCATCCCGACGAAGATCAGATCCTTCTCCAGGTCTTCGCGTTTGACCAGGCTCGGGTCGACCGTCTCCATGCGGTACGCCAGACCCAACACCCGCAACGCTTCTCCGGTCATAGAGTCGTTCGCCCTCAAGATACGCTGGCGGGCTTGATCGTCCAGCGGCTGGATGTGGTTGTCGATGGTGGCGTAACAACTGCACAGGTTGAGCACTACATCCGGGGCTCCTTTGACGGCAATGGCGTAGCAAGCCTTGCCATTATCACTTTTGGGAATCCTCAAAGCGCTGTATCGCGAGTTTTGGACGGTGTGCATGGTGACCATGCGTTTGCGCGCCGAGTCGAAGGGAATCTCATCTTGGCGGGGGTAGTCTTTCTCCATCTGGCTTTCGAGCATGCCGGCTTTGGCTGCTGCCACCAAGATCGATCCCTCGGTTGGGTCGCCGATGATGCGATAAGTCTCCTGATTGTCGTTGGGCATTGGTTCCAGATCGGCGTCATTGTTGAGCACGCCGATCCAGAGCGCCTGCATCGCCCCCGCAAAATCCTGGATGTTGACCGTTTTACCCTCCAGCCTGAAATCGCCTTTGGCGGAGTAACCGCTGCCGCTGATCTCGAACAGTTTGCCGTCCACCCACAGGCGAGTGACCGTCATTTCGTTTTGGGTCAGGGTGCCGGTCTTATCCGAACAGATCACCGTCGCCGAGCCGAGGGTCTCGACCGATGCCAGGCGGCGGATAAGCGCATGCCGTCGCACCATCTCGCGCATCCCCATTGCCAGGGTGATGGTCACCACTGCCGGCAACCCTTCGGGGACGGCGGCGATCGCCAAACTGACGGCGATCATGAACATGCCGGTCACCACCTCGACGCTGATGGCTTCGGCGCGCAGCACACCCACAACGAAGACCAATCCACACACGCTCAGCGCGCCCCAGCCCAACACCCGTCCCAGATGGTCCAGCCTCCGTTGTAGCGGGGTTTGTTCTTCCTCTACTGCCTGGAGCATACCCGCGATCAAGCCAAGCTGGGTCGACATGCCGGTGCTGACCACTACCCCGCGCCCGCGCCCGTAGGTTGCGGTGGTGCCCATGAAGGCGGTGTTGAGCCGGTCACCGAGGGGAATGTCCTTTTCGAGCACCAGGGCGGCGTCTTTGTTGACTGCCACCGATTCGCCGGTCAAGGAAGCTTCGTCCACGCGCAGGTTGACCGCCTCCAACAGGCGCACATCGGCGGGGATGAAGTTCCCCGCTTCTATGAAGACGATGTCTCCCGGCACCAACTCGATGGCAGGTACGGTCCCCCGCCGTCCGTCGCGCAGCACGTGGGCTTCGGGCGCGGCAAGCTTCTTCAGCGCCGCCAGCGCCGCCTGGGCGCGGCTTTCCTGCACCACCCCCAGGATGGCGTTGAGTACCACGATTGCCATGATGGCGGCAGCCTCGATCCAGTCGCCGAGCAGGGCTGAGATCACCGCCGCCACTACCAGCAGGATGACCACAAAGTTGTTGAGCTGACCGATGAGCATCTGCAAGAACGAGGTAGAAACATTTGTACCCGATTACTCATTTCTCTACTCCTATTAATAAGGTTAATTATTGTTGGTTGATAATTCTTTTATAATA
>JBBIKU010000005.1:0-12786 GCA_037445245.1 Anaerolineaceae bacterium | reverse complement strand
CGTCGTTTCACTTCCTCGCTGGTTAGCCCGATCTGCCGGGGCGATTGAAGTTTCGAGAGTGTTTCATCGACGCTCAAATTGTGCCAGGTGATGCTCAGGTCTGGCGGGAGGGAGGGGAAGCCGGGCTGGGCTTCGCTGGTCATGGGTAAACTCCTTCGGGTGCGGGGGTGAGTATTCGAGCGCGTCGCTCAGACGCGTTCCGGTCCAATGAAGGTGCCGGGAGGGATGGTAGCATTCTTGGGGACGACGACGATTCCGTCGCGCACCACCCATTGCTCGCCGTCGAGGTCTTCGCCGGGCGGGAAGGGACGGATGATCACGCCGCTGCCGATGCGGGCGTTCTTGTCGATAATGGCGCCGGCGACCTCGCAGTTCTCGCTAAATCCCAGTGGTAATTCGGGGGCGAGGTTGCTGGGCAGCGAGCGTTCGTAATAGTCGGAGCCCATCAACACGCTGTCGCGGATGCGCACGCCGGCGCGAATCTGGCTGCGCACACCCACCACCGAGTGTTTGATCTCAGCTCGACTGATGGTGCAACCCTCGGCGAGCAACACATTTTCCAACTTGCTGTCTTCGATGGTCGAGCCGGGCAGCACCCGCGGATGGGTATAAATCGGGTTGCCGGGGTCGTAAAAATTGAAGGGCGAATCGGGCATGGTTAACTTGAGATTGGTTTCGTAGAAGGAGCGGATAGTACCGATGTCTTCCCAGTAATCATCGAAGTCGAACCCGTACACCTGGCGCGACTTGATGGCGTAGGGGATCACGTCTCTGCCAAAATCTTCCAGGGCTTGGTTTTTGAGGAGATCAAAGAGCACCTCGGTTTTAAACAGGTAGATCCCCATCGACCCCAGGTAGGGGCGGTCAGGATCATCGCGGCTCACCATCTCTCTCAACACCTCCGGCTGGGTGGGCTTCTCGGCGAAACGGATGATACGAAAATTATCGTCGCGTTTGAGAATGCCAAAGCGAGAGGCATCGGCGGCGGCGACCGGCTGCACCGCCACGGTGATGTCGGCATTGGCGTCCCAGTGGAAGCGCGCCATGGCTTCGTAATCCATGCGGTAGAGATGGTCGCCCGCCAGAATCAAGACATAATCGGCGCGGGTGGAGTAGATTTCGAGTTTCTGTTTGCGAACGGCGTCGGCGGTGCCCTGATACCAGTCGGCGTGCTCCATGGTTTGCTCTGCCGCCCAGATCTGCACCCACCCCTGGTGGAACGAATCGAACTGGTAGGTACGGGCGATGTGTCGGTGCAGCGAGACCGAGTTGAATTGGGTAAGGACGGCAATGCGAAAAATTCCGGAATTGACGCAATTGCTGATGGGAATATCGATCAGGCGGTATTTGCCGGCGATAGGTACCGCCGGTTTGGAGCGTTGTACGGTCAGGGGATACAAGCGACTGCCGCGCCCGCCCCCCAGGATGACTGCCAAGACGTTATCCAGCGCAGGCATAAACCCTCTCCTTTCAGCTACGTACGAACTCCGATCTCGGGTACAAATTGTGCGCAACCACTGCTGCCATTATACAAGGGGTTGGCGGATGCAGGACGGCGTTCACGGTGGGTTCTGAAAGATGCGCCGAATTATACACCCGACGAGCGGGTTTTCGGAATAGTTTCGGGCTTCAGCGCCTCCCGCCCGCCAGCCACAAGCGATGCCCGTCGCTGATTGCTTCGACCCAACCGCGCCGGCGAAGATCGACCCACACGGTCGAGGGCGGCACACCGTCTGGGGGTGGGGCGGGTGCCAGCACCAACGCTGGCGACAGCCTCAACCATGCACCGGCGCCCTCTGTCTCCTTCGGGTCTTCGGAGGTCACAACGATCAGATTGACGTCCGCTAATGCCCGCTGCGCCTCCGACGGCAGGCTCGCCGCGGCAACCCCACCCGGCAGCAGCAGGCGCAGATTGCCACAGCGCAGCAGCAGCATGGCGCTTTCGGCGCGGGTTGCAATCACATCGAGGTAAACGTGCTCGTCCAGCCTTATCGACTCCCCCGCGATCAGATCATCGATCGGCGTCGCTGTTTGGAGCAATTGTTGTTCCAGGCGCAGGGCGCCTCCCTTGCGGGGGAACTGCGGCAGCCACAATACCCTGTCGGGCGGGAAGCGTTCCAAAGTGGCAGGCAATGCCTTCAGCGCCTCGCCGCGGTTGTGGGTCAGCACCAGCGCGTCCAGGCGCGCTGCCAGCGGCGGCAGGCGGCGTCCCAAGGCGCTGCTCAGACGGCTGGCGCTCGACCCGCCGTTGAACAGAACATTGGCGCCACCGGGCGTGCGCAGCAGCACCGCCTGTCCATCCGGCAAGTCGATCACGTGTAGGTGCAGCCTGCCATCTGGGGCGGTCAGGGCGTACCGCCAGATGAGTGTGTTGAGCAGCAGCAGTGCCAGCAGAATCAGAGACGGTCTCAGGCGGGTGCGCAGTGTTTGCCAGTGCGGCTTGACTGCCACCAGTCCCAGCAACCCGGCGTAGTACAGCGCCACCCACATCAGCCCGCTCTCGCCCAGGCTGATGGATGCGTCGCTCCAGCCCGCCAGCCATTCCACTGTGCGGGTGGTATATGCCAAAAGCGGCCAAGCCAGCACGGCAGCCAGCCTGCCCAGCGGTAAAAAGACCATCCCGGCGAACACGGTGATGCCGCCCAGCACCATCACCAGCGGCTGGGGTGGCAGGATGAGCGGATTCGCCAGCAGCGCAACAAGCGAAAGCCGCCGGAAGTGGTACAGGATCACCGGCAGGGTGGTGATCTGAGCCGCCAGGGTGAACAGGAAGTATTCCCCCACCGGACGCCCCAGGCGGCGGCTGATATCGCCGGGCAGCCAGCGTTGGCTGAGGCGAATGAAACCCGCCTGCAACGGCTCGCTGAACAGGATCAACCCCAGCGTGGCAGTGAAGGAAAGCTGAAAGCCGACATCCCAGGGCGCGCCGGGGTGGATGAGTGCCATCAAGGCGGCGCTGAAAGCGAGGGTGTTGATGCCCGCCTGCCGTCTGCCGATCTGTTGCCCGAGCAACCCGAAGCCACCCATGAACGCCGCCCGTACCACTGAAGCCTGTGCTCCCACCAACAGGGTGTAAGCGCCGATGGCGAGAATCGAGAACAGCGGCGCCCACATTTTGGGCAGCAACCGGCTGAACACGGCGGTGAACAACCCGGCGAGGATGGCAATGTTGAACCCCGAAATGGCGATAATATGACTGGTGCCAGTATGGCGGAAGGCGCGCTGCAAATCAGCGGGGATGTTTCTTTCGATGCCGAGCAGGATACCCGCCAGCAGCGGCGCTTCGGGGTAAGGAAAGATGCGATTGAGGGTGGCATGGGCGCCCTGTCGCAGGCGGTAGATGGCTGCCATCAACGGGCTGCCCTGGTTGCGCTGCAGCAGACGGGCGCGAGCGAAGGGCAGGTAGGAATAGATGCCCTGACGGGCAAGGTAATCGCGATAGGAGAATACTTCATCTTCGGGGGGCGTGACCGGTTTGCCCTCCAGCCGCAGCAGGTCGCCGTACTGCCAGTCGCCCTGCGGCAGGCGTGCCAGCAGCATGCCGGATAGCGGCAGGGCGGTGGCGTTCGTCGCGCTGGATAGCGCCAGGCGTTGCTGCACGCGCACCCGCACCAACACGCCGCTTTCGCGCCGATCGGGGTCATTGACCACCACGCCCACCAGGCGCGCTTCGCCCTGGTCGTTGTACCACGCCAGATGGTTGGGGCTCCAGAGCGGTTGCGCAACCTGAAAACGGGCAGCCCCGGCGAACAGCGCCGCCAGCAGCACGAAAAGCGGCAGCGGCGCCAGCCTGCGCCAGCGCTCAAACAGCGCCAGCCGGACGCTGAAACGCGGTTCGAAACAGGCGGAAACGATGCTGATCCCGGTTGCACCCAGCCAGATGAGCCACGGCAGCGTCACCCCATCGGCGAGCAGAATGCCGGCAAGAAAGGCGAGCGAGAGCCAGAGCAGCGGCATGGGCGGGCGGCGAATCAATCCGGGGCGGGGATCATGATTTGGGTTTGAACTTGTACCCACGCAGTGGGCACTTGAAGCCGGGGATCAGCATGGGGGTGCGGCGGGCGTATTCTGCGTAGGCAGCGCCGAACTCCAGCCTCAGTTTGCGTTCTTCAAAGAGGGCGCCAATGGTCATGTAGAGTGTAGCGGCGATGTTGAACGCCAACACGTTCCAGGTCATTATCGGCGTCAACCAGATGATCAGGATACCGCAGGTGTAAAGCGGGTGACGTAACCAGCGATACAAACCGTTAACGGTCATGCGGCGCTGCTCGCTTTTAGCCGGGTCGATGATTTGTTCG
This sequence comes from Anaerolineaceae bacterium, assembly GCA_037445245.1. GTDB lineage: Bacteria > Chloroflexota > Anaerolineae > Anaerolineales > Anaerolineaceae > JBBIKU01. The sequence goes on along the minus strand of JBBIKU010000005.1, from coordinate 8,488 downwards.
ATGCCGATGAAGTTCGCCACCCCGGTTTGCAGCACCCCGGCGATCAGTCCGATCACGCCCAACAATTGCACCGCCCTGCTCAACCACAGCCAGGGAAAGGGAATGCTATAGAGCGTTTGGTCGGGCAGTCCTGCCACCAGTGCCAGCAGCGGTACGAAGGTGAGCAGCGCCACGGCATTGAAAAACAAACGGTAGAAACGGTTTGCGGCAGCCCCGAAAATGCGCTGCGCCAACGCCTTGGCGCGCAGCGAAGCCAGCAGCGAGTGCACCAGCCCATAAAACGCGATGGCTGCCAAAATCCACCAAAAGCCGCTTTCATTCATCGTATACTTACTTTCCCCGGATCAGTTCATGGTATTATAGCGTGATTCTATTTCTATTCATGGAAAAAATCAATTGATTATTGGCTGGCACAATCTATTTTCGCCTTGCTTGATGAACAAGACACTTTGAATGCAAGATAATTATGATTCGGTTAGGCAAAATATTCACATCCCCGCTAAAGCTCCGAATTCCGTTCGAGATAGTTTTGCTCTAGTTCGTGCTGGGCTCGCACCTCTACGTGACGCAGGTGCCACCGCGCAGCCTGATGAACTGGTATCCCAGCGACGACAGTTATTATAACTTCAAGGTGGCGCAGAACATCGCTGAAGGGCACGGGGTAACCTTCGACCGCATCAGCCGCACCAACGGCTTCCACCCGCTGTGGATGGCGGTGTGCGTGCCGGTCTTTTCGCTTGCCCGGCACGACCTTTATTTGCCGCTGCGGCTGCTGGTGATGGTCTCGGCGTTGGTCAGCGCCGGGAGCGGCATCCTGCTCTATCGCCTGTTGCGGCAGGCATTGTCCACACCGTTGGCGGTGCTGGTGTCGACGGCATGGGTGCTGCTGCCCGGGTTCACACCCTGACCACGCAGGGGGGATGGAGACCGGGATCAACGCCTTTTTCATCGTGCTGCTGATCTATCTGATCTCCCGTCGCCGGCTTCTACCCCAGCCTGAAGCGGAAACGGACGGTATGTTTTGGATCGGCATCGTTGCCGCCGCCACCCTGTTGAGCCGCCTGGACAATATCTTTCTGGTGCTGCTGGCTGGGGTGTGGCTGATGCTGTAAAATACGCCCCTGCCGCGCTCGCTGCTGATCGAGCCGTTCCTGTTCGTCGGCGCCGCCCTGGCGAGCTATGTGCTGCGCATCTAAGTCGGGAATACCCCTTATCACTTCTCGCAGGCGGCATACCTGGTGGCGCTGATGGCGCTGGCGGTCAAACCGCTCATCTTCGTCGCCTTTGGGCTTTATCATCGCCGCTCGCTCTCGAACCATGGCGACCTGCTGCGGATTAGCGTCGCCGTCACCGTCAGCACGTTTATCCTGGTGTTGGGGTTGCTGGTGCTGCGCGTCATCGGCTTCATTATGGACTGGAATTTTATCGGCTTTGGCACCTTCATACCGGTGAGCAGACAGATCAAACAATGGCGGGGAACGATGAACAACACCGTCTACGCCCACAAGGAAACCCTGGAGAGCTTTTTAGGCGTATCCCGGGTTGCCGATCTGGGCGCCTGGCACGTTGCCGCTAACAGCCTGCACGATCTATCACAACGGCTGGTGCACCTGAGCGGTGTGCGCCAGAAGAGCCTTGCCCGTCTGCTTGTACATTTAATGCCCTACTGGATGCTGGGTTTGAGCCTGCTGCTGGTTTGGGTGGGGAGAAAGCGGCTGGTCGAAACGGCAACGCGGCTGGGGATCCTGCCCTTGTTCACCGCTGCCTTCTTTCAGTTTGCCTGTTTCAAAGCCACCGATTACGTCTACACCCGCTCGTGGTACTGGATCGCTGCCACGCTGTGCAGCGCCCTGCTGATTGTCACCCGGATCGATTTTGGGGTCGGCTGGTTGAAGCAAAAACGCGTGCCGGCGGCTGTTTTTTGGCTGGCAGCGCTGGCGCTGATGGTCGGGATGGGGAGAGGTTTTCTCGCCCTGCTGCCGCGGCATTTTCCAATGCAGGAGAAGGCTTCCACCCTCAGCGTTATGATGCTGGAAATGGCGACCGAACCCGGCTCGCGCATCGGTTCGACCGGCGGCGGCAAGATCACCGATTTCATCCAGGATCGCACCATTGTCAACCTGGACGGTTTGATGAACAGCAGCGAGTATTTTCGGCGCATGAAAGCCGGCGAGGCGACTTCGTACCTGGATGAGATTGGGCTGAATTACGTTTACGGTAATAAATATATGCTGACCGTCTCCGATCCGTACGGCGCACTGTTTGCCGGTCGGCTCGGAAAAATTGGCTACTCGGAAGGCTCGGTTTTATTTGCGTACCTGCGCGGAGACGAGGAGACAACGCTGGCACCTTGAGCGGTAGAATCTCCAGCCAGCAATTCCTGCAGGCGGGGGTGCCGGTGATAAAAGCCGTGATAGCGTTCCGGCAGCAGTGCCGCAATGCGGCACATCACCTCGTCGGTCCATTGCTGGAGCATGCCATTACGGTTTTCCCGCTGTAGCGGCGGCAAGCGAAAAGGCGCTCCGAAGCGCACGGTGATCGTAGGGCGGCGCAGCCGCTTGAGCATCGCAAAGGCGGTGTCGCTGCCGGCAATGCCAACCGGCACGATCGGCACATTTGCCCTGGATGCCAGCAGCACCGCGCCGGGTTTTCCTTCCAGCAGTTTCCCGATTTTGCTGCGGGTGCCTTCGGGGGCAATCCCTACCGCCAGCCCGTGCCGGATTGCTTTGACCGCCTCACCAAAGGCGACGAAATCGGCTTTGGTGCGGTCGATCCAGATCACACCGGCGGTTTGGAGGATCCATTTGAATAGCGGGTAGCGCAGGTATTTGTCGGCCACCAGGGCGGTGATGTCTTTGCGGTTTGGGGTGATCATCAGGATCACCGGATCGAGACGGCTCAAATGGTTGGTGGCGATCATGATACCGCCCTGGGTGGGAATGTGTTCCGTACCGTAAAACTCGAGCCGGGTCAGGCGGTGCAGCAAAAAGTCGAGAATGGCTTGCAGGGTGGGACGCTTCATGGTTGGTTTTCTCCCTTGATGGGGATACGCTCGTCCTCGCCGCGTGCGGCGTATGCTGCTTGGGTCTGCCGGCGCAGGCGCCGGTTGCTGCCGATCAAGAGTATGAACAGGGTGATCATCAGGGTTGTCAGAGCGGGGGCGGCGGTGGCTGCCAGCCGATCGAGAGTGGTTAGTCCTTCGGAGAGGTCCGCCAGCGGCAGCAAGCCCATCAGCACGCCGAACAGATTCCAGATGCCGTGAAGTCCGGCGGCGATGAAGAAGATCAGTCCCAGTCGAGAGTATTTTTCCTCACCCCACGCCGAGACCAGCCCCCAGCCCACCAGGGCGGCGGTAATAATATGCAGCAGACCGGTGCCCATCCGCCCGATCACGGTAAAAGACCAGGCATCGCTCATGGTGGTCGAGAGCATGCCCTGGCTTTCCACGAAAGCAAAAGTGCCGCCGCACAGCAAACCCAGAATGAAACCCTCTTGGGGCGTCAGGTGGCGTTTGTCTATCCCCCACAGCGCGAGAGGTTTTAAAAACTCCTCGATCAGCGGGACGATGCCGGCGGTGACGGCAGCCGCCAGGTAGATCACTGCCGGGTGGCGCAGATACGGACGCAGGATGCGCAGCGTGATTTCGGGGTCGAACTGGGCATTGACCAGCCGCTGCGAGAGGCGGTTGAGCGTTTCCATCAGTTCCGGCTGGGTGGCTGCCCAGGCGAACAACAGCAGCGCCAGGCTGCCGATGATGAGAATTTCGACCAACAGGATGATCGCCGGGATGACCACCAGACCGATGCCCACCATGCCCCACTCGCGCTGGGGACGCTTGCCCGTCAGCCCGCGGCGACCCAGTTCAATGAACCACCAGATCGGGATGCCAATCACCAGCACCTGGATCGGTGGTAGCACCAGCCAGTTGAGCGCTGGAAGACGGGAGACCATCTCGCCCAGCAGCAAGAGGGGCAGCCACAACCACATGGCGCGGTTTGCAAGCCGGGCGTGGTCGAGCGCCAGCCAGGTGGGTGGCGGGCGTCCGATCAGGCAGCTCAGGGCGTACAGTGCCGAAGGCAGCAACAGCACTGCCACAACCGCCGCGCTCCAGCCCGAGGTAAAGAAAGGGATGGCATCGTTGCCGCTGAAACGCCCGACCGTGAGCGCCAGCAGCCCTGCCGTGAACATCCCGGCGGCAGCGCTCACAAAGAAAAGCAACGCCACCGCGCTCAAGAGAAACTGCGCCAGGGAAGGCAGGTGCATCGGTTTAGCGGCGGGCATTACTTTTCCTCAATAATCACTCCCAGAATGCGGTCGCCGGCGGGCAATTCGCCCCCTTTGGATGGGTCGCGTTCCTGTAATTTCTCCAGCACGTCCATCCCGGCGACGATCTGACCGAAGACCGTATATTTACCATCCAGGTTGGGTTGGGGGGCGTATGTGATGAAAAACTGACTGCCGTTTGAGTCGGGACCGGCGTTAGCCATACCCAGCACACCGCCTTTATCGAAACGCAGCTCGGGCGTTACTTCCAGGCTGAAGGCGTAGCCCGGACCGCCGTAACCGGTGCCGCTGGGATCTCCGCTTTGGGCGACAAAGCCCGGCAGTACGCGGTGGAAAATCACCCCGTCAAACCAGCCATTGCGCGCCAGAAAGACGAAGCTGTTGACCGTCATCGGCGCCTGTTTAGCAAATAGTTCGAGCACGATGTCGCCTTTTTCGGTTTTGAGGGTGGCAATGTATTGTTTGGATAGATCCAGCGTCATTTCGGGGCATTCGCTGAACTGGTGTTCTTCCAGCTTGAGCAGATTGATCACCGCCGCCAGGTTATGATAATCGCGAGGACCCTGATAGGTTCTGCCATTGATCAACACGAAAGGCGTCCCGGGGATGCCGATGCGCTGGGCTTCGTCGAGGGCGAACTGGACGCGGGCTTTGATCTCGGGAGAGGCGAAATCCTCGGCGAACTGCTGGCGATCCAGCCCCAGCGTTTCAGCCTGATCGACAATCCAGGTCTCGAATTCCTGCGGAGATAGTTCGATCCAGGTCGGTCGCTGTTCGAAGATGAACGTCTTGGCTTCGAAGAACTTTCCCTGCATCCCAGCCGCTTCAGCCGCTTGGGCGGCGAGGAAAGCCTTGTCGTGGAATGAGAGCGGGAAGTGGCGGTAGACCAGGCGGACGTCGTCCGGATAGTCCTCCAGTAGCTGTTTCAACACCGGGGCAAACTGGGCGCAGTAGGGGCACTGGAACTCACTGTACTCGATTATGGTGACCGTTGCCTCCGGACTGCCCTGTACCCAGTCGGATTCGGAGACCGGCGGGAAAACCGCCGCTTCGGTGGGATTGGGCGTCGGCTGCAGGCTGACCACGGTGCAGTTTGCCGGGGCGCTGGCTTCGAAATCGCCCTGTTCCACCGTTGGTAGCGCTGGCTTGGCGGTGGAAGTCGCGGTTGCCTCCTCTGGCGGGGGGGATGGCTGCGGACGGCAGGAGACCAGTAAAAGCGCCGTCAGCAAAAGGGGTAGGATGATCCGGATTTTGGACATGGGGTATCAACCTTTCGTAATTGATTTAACCCTCAAACCCGGCAATCAGAACGCCGGGAGAGGGGGAAAAACGCTTAAACAGCGGGCGCTTCAGCGGAAGCGCCGTTGATCGTGGCTGTGATTTTACTATAAAGAGACAATTTTGAGCCATTGGGTAAGAAATTACCGCTCGGCAGATCGAGAACGAGGCTCCTGATTCACTTCAGACGCGCCTGAACCGCCTGCTGCAAGGCAGCCTGCACTGTCTGCAGCGGCTTGGCGGCGTCAATCAGCACCCAGCGTTGCGGCTCGCGGCGAGCCATTTCTAGATAGCCTTGGCGCACACGCTGATGAAAAGCAAGGTCGTAGGCGTCGAGACGGTTCCATTCGCCGCCGCCCGAGCGGCGGCGACGTAAGCCCTCTTTCACATCGATATCTAGCAGCAGGGTCAGGTCGGGGGTCAGCCCGCCGGTGACGAAATCGAGCAGGCGGCGCAGCGTTTCCAGATCGATGCCGTGACCGTAGCCCTGATACGCCAGCGTAGAATCGGCGTAGCGATCGCTCAGCACCAGCGCCCCCTGCGTCAGTTGTGGGCGGATGACCTCTTCCACCAGTTGGGCGCGAGCGGCGCAAAACAGCAAAATCTCGGTGCGCGGAAACATCGACTTGTTCTCCAAGCGCATCAGAATCTGCCGCACCTGGTCGCTGATCTCGGTGCCGCCCGGCTCGCGGCTGGTGATCACCCGCTGTCCCTGCCGACGCAGAAATTCCGCCAGCGGTTCGATCTGTGCGCTTTTTCCGCTTCCGTCTGGTCCTTCGAGGGTAATGAACATGTCTGCCTTTGGTTGCTTGCGCTTGCCGGCGCCGGCTTATTCGCGGAAGATACGCACGCGGCGATGGGGATCTTTACCGTAAGAATGGGAGACGAGGTGTGCCTGGCGCGCCATTTCGTGCTGCATGCGCCGCACGGCGGCGTTGGCGGGTGGCAGGTCTACCCAGCGTTGCCCGTTGAGCACCGATTCGATGGCAGACTGGGTCTGTCCTGCCAGGGCGTCGACGTCGCTTGCGGGCATGTCCGTCGAAAGGTTGAACAATTCCGCCAGCGATTGCTCCATCTGGTTGACGGTGTTGGCGCGCAAGACGAAGATGGGCATGCCGCGCTCCTCGGCTTCGAGGATCGGCTGCTGACGGTTGCGGTAGTAAGTGCGTAGAGTCATCAGCACTTCCGCCTCGGCGAGATCGCGCATCACCACCACCGGCACCCCCAAGCGTTTCGCCGCCTGTATCAGGCGGTTGCGCGCCACCCCGTAGGGATAGATGCGCACTGGGCGGATGCGCGGCAGGTCTTCGCTGTCACCGGTTGCGGGCGCCGTGCGCTCGCCCCGTGGCGGGTAACCGCCGGCTTGCTCACGGCGGGACGATCGAACTGTTTCGACGCCGTTCATGCCGTTGTTGCGTCGCATCCCCTGCGTCAGCGGACGGAGGCTTGTTGCCTGAGCGGGTGGTTTGTCGATCTTTACTTCGCCCCGCTGATCGCGGTAGCGGATCTCGGGCTGTAGCGGGTAGCCGCGCACCAACGCATCCACGGTGGACGCCACGTCCGGGTGCACCACCAGAAAGTCGCGCTGCTGGATCTCGATCAGAACGTCAAAAGTGGGCGGTGAACGCCGTTCCAACACAGTCTTTTGAGTGCCGCGGCGGCGGGCTTCCTCGTCCGAGAGGGTCACCGATTCGATGCCGCCGATCAGGTCCGAGAGAGTGGGGTTGATGAGCAGATTTTCCATGGTGCGACCGTGAGCGGTGCCGATCAGTTGGACGCCGCGCTCGGCGATGGTGCGCGCCGCCACCGCTTCCAGCTCGCGCCCGATCTCGTCGATGACGATCACTTCGGGGTTATGGTTCTCGACCGCTTCGATCATCACCTCGTGCTGCAAGGAAGGAGTGGCGACCTGCATGCGCCGCCCCCGTCCCACTGCCGGATGGGGTACGTCGCCGTCGCCCCCAATTTCATTGGAGGTATCGACGATGATCACCCGCTTGTGCTCTGCCAGGATGCGGGCAGCCTCGCGTAGCATGGTGGTCTTGCCGATCCCTGGCGGACCGAGAATGAGGATGCTCTTGCCCGATTCGACCAGATCCTGGATGATATCGATGGTGCCGTAAACCGCTCGTCCCACCCGGCAGGTCAGACCGACGATCTGACCGCGCCGGTTGCGGATGCCCGAGATGCGGTGCAGGGTGCGTTCCAGCCCGGCTCGGTTGTCAGCGTCAAAGTCGCCGATGCGCTTCACTACGCTTTCGATCTCGGTGTGGCTGACCTCCGAATCGCTCAGTTTCACTTCGTGTTGGACGAAACGCGCCATCGGCAGCCTGCCGAGGTCCATAACGATCTCCAGCAGGTTGTCGGTGTCGTTGGCTTGCTCAACCGCTTTGGCGATGTGAGGCGGCAATACTTCCATCAATGCCTGTATGTCGTCTGTGATTCGTTTCTGCGTCATATGCTTCTCATGGCGTCGTTATGTATTAATGCGCCGTTGGCAGCTTTTCGTGGTTGCGGCTCGCCCGTTGCATAATCGGGGCGGTGGGTTCGGCGCGGGTGTTTTCGATCACCGCCCGGTTCAGGCTGGCAACGGATGCCCGCTGCATGCCCACCAGATGCTTGACCAGCAGTGCCTGGCGCGGCAAGGCTTCCAGATGCATGTCTTGCAGCGTTGTTTCCAGCCAGGCTTGGTAGGAGCGCACCGCCAAGTACACCGAGCGTCCCAGCAGGGGCGCCACACAGCGCGGCAGGCAGGCGAGCAAATCGGCAGCGTTTTCCAGGGTGGGGTGAATCAGGGGGTGTAGATAAATTCCACGCGGACCCTGGATGACCTCGGTGTATCCCAGAACCTCTCCATTCGAACGGTAGACCAAACCCTGCAGGCGCTGCGCCGGGAAGGCGGCGGCGCTCTGAACCAGCGGCGGCA
>JBBIKU010000004.1:40444-40670 GCA_037445245.1 Anaerolineaceae bacterium | reverse complement strand
CCATCCAGCACACCATCAAAGTGCTGTCGGGCGCGGCGATTGCCTCGGCAGAAGATCCGCTCTACGGGCTGAAAGAGAACGTGATCATCGGCAAGCTGATTCCGGCAGGCACCGGCTTTGTGTACGGACGCTTCGAAGAATCAGAAGCGGAAAAAAAGACAGAAATCGAGGGCGCGGAAACTGCTGAACCTGCAACGGAAGCCGGAATGGCAGAAACGGCGGGAGT
>JBBIKU010000004.1:39389-40431 GCA_037445245.1 Anaerolineaceae bacterium | reverse complement strand
AGCGGAAGCCAGCGGTAATCCTGGTGGTGAGGTTTCGGAATCAGAATTGCAAACCGACGCTGAATGACGATCGAATATTACTGATCGTATGTTCGATCCCCGAGGGAATGGCGCTCTCGGGGATTTTCTTTGTGTGGTTGACGGCGGGTTCATTTCTTCGTAAGATAGTCACAAATCTTCGATGCAATCCAGGATAAGGAGTTGCGAAATGGAAGTGGGTACGATCCGCAAAGTGGACATTGATAACGAGATGCAGCAATCCTATCTCAATTACGCCATGAGCGTGATCGTGGCGCGGGCGCTGCCGGATGCCAAGGATGGTTTGAAGCCGGTGCAACGCCGCATCCTGTATGCTATGTATGACATGGGCTTGCGCGCCGATTCTGGATATAAAAAATCTGCTCGCATCGTTGGTGAGGTGTTGGGGAAATACCATCCCCATGGCGACATGGCAGTGTATGAGGCAATGGCGCGCATGGCGCAGGACTTCTCTGTGCGCAACACGCTGGTGGACGGGCAGGGCAATTTCGGCAGCATCGACGGCGACCCGCCGGCGGCGATGCGTTATACCGAAGCGCGGTTAACCCCTTATGCCTTTGCCATGCTCAGCCAGCTTGACCGGGACACGATCGATTTTGTCACCAACTTCGATGAGACGATGCGGGAACCAGTGGTGCTGCCAGCAGCCGCGCCCAATTTGCTGGTCAACGGTGCCAGCGGCATTGCGGTCGGGATGGCGACCAATATCCCGCCTCACAATCTGGGCGAGGTTGTGGATGCGTTGATCTTCATGCTCCGGGAATGGGAGCGGTTGGATGATATCGGCGTGTCGGATCTGATGCAGTACATTCAGGGACCGGATTTTCCAACGGGCGGGATCATTCTTCAGGAGAATGAACAAAATGAACTTCAAGCCGCTTACGCCACCGGACGCGGGCGGATCGTGGTGCGCGGGCGGGTGCAGGTGGAGGGCGGCGAACGCGGCAGAACGAGGTTGCTCATCACTGAATTGCCCTACCTGACCAACAAATCTTCGTTGATC
>JBBIKU010000004.1:18357-39379 GCA_037445245.1 Anaerolineaceae bacterium | reverse complement strand
AACTGGCTCGCGAGGGCATCATTGAGGGCATCGTCGACCTGCGCGACGAATCCGACCGCCAGGGATTACGCATTGTGATCGAATTGAGCAAGGCGGCGGAGACCGAAACCGTTCTAAGTGAACTGTACCGGCGCACACCGTTGCAGAGCACTTTTGGGGTTGCCCTGCTGGCGCTGGTCGATGGCGAACCACGCCTGCTGACGCTCAAGCAGGCATTGCGGGTGTACCTTGAGCATCGTCTGATGGTCATCCGGCGACGCAGTGAGCATGACTTGGGTCGCGCCCGTCAACGCGCCCACGTGTTGGATGGGTTGCGGGTGGCGCTGAAAAATCTGGACGAAGTGATCGCGCTGATTCGCAATTCGGTGGATAGCGATGTGGCGCGCACCCGCCTGATCAAACGCTTCAAATTGAGTGAGGTGCAGGCGCAGGCGATCCTTGAGATGCCCTTGCGCCGGCTGGCAGCGCTAGAACGCAAAAAGATCGAAACCGAATATCGTGAACTGCAAATAACGATCAAAGAGCTGGAAAGCCTGTTGAAGTCTGCTAGAAAACAGCGTGAGCTGGTTCAAGAAGAGCTTGCCGTTCTCAAGCAAACCTTCGCCGACCGGCGGCGCACGCAAATCATCGCGTTAGGCGAGGGGCAATCGGTCAAATCCTTGCTGACCACCCGCGAGGTTGCTCCGAAAGAGACCATGTGGGTGGGGGTGATGGCGGATGGAACGATTGCCCGCAGTTCAGGCGACAAGCCCCCCCGCCTGATCGGACGGGCTGCTCCCAAATGGCTGTTGAAGACCAATTCGCATCATACCTTGTATCTGGTGGCGGAAAATGGACGGGCTGCCGCGCTGGCTGTGGATGCCCTGCCGGAAGCCGTTAATTTTGCCGACGGCGCGCCCGTGTGGCGCGTTTCAGCTCTAACAGCGGAGGATCGATTGGCGCTGATGTTTTCCCTGCCTTCCCGGCATGATCTACCGGAGCAAGCCTGCATCCTGACCGCCACTCGGCGGGGGATGGTGAAAAAATCTAGGCTGCATGATCTTCCCGCTCCTTCGACGCAGGCGTTTGTGCTGGTCAAGGTCAATTTACAAGATCAGGTGGTGGGTGCTGCCCTAACCCACGACGAGGCGCATATCTATCTGGTGACTGCTTCCGGAATGGTGATCCGTTTTTCTGAAGGAGAGGTCAGGGCGATGGGATTGGTGGCGACCGGTGTGGGCGGAATCAGACTCAAGGAAGGGGATGCCGTGGTAGCGGTTGAAACAGCGGCGGAGAACGAAGAATTGCTGTTGTTGGCTTCGAACGGGCGCGGCTGGCGAATTGCCGCCGAGGACTTCCCCTTGCAGGGGCGAAACGGACAGGGTATCATCGGCTGCAAGCCGCCGCAAGGTTCGTGGTTGGTGGGCTGTCTCGTCGGCAAACGCACCCAAGCGGGGATTCTACATTTCGAAAAAGCCGCCGCTCGACAGGTGCGTCTCGATGCACTCGAGCTGACAAAACGCGCTCGCAGCGGCGCCATTGTGCTGCCAGTTAAAGAGAATGACCGGGTGCATCACCTGACGGTGATCGTTGATGGCGATTCTGTTTTAAACAAGCTCAAGCCTGAGCGGACATCCCACCAGCGGCGCAAGCCATGATCTGAGGTTGGCAACCCCTACGGTTTAACGGAAAAGAAGCTGTAGTGGTAGCCGATTTTGTCGTTGATGATCCCGATGGTATCGTTTCCGTTTTCCACCTTGCCCTTACTGGAGGTGGCAGTCCAGGTGAAGTGACGGACGTTGCCGCTGCCGGATGTGCTGGTGAGGGTGAAGGCAGCGGAGGGTAGGGTTTGGTTGAGCAGGGTGTTATACCAGGTGGTAATCGCCTGGCTGCCCTGCACGGTCTGGACGGCGGTAATGTGTACGGCGTTGTTATTGTAGAGTGTGGCTACCTTAGCGGGGTCGCGGCTGTTGAGGGCATTGATGTAGCGCGCCGGCAATTCGAGCGGGGAGGGGGTGGTAGACCAGGGGAAGGCAGCGATGGTGTTCCATAACGGGATCAGGATGCTACGCCCGTAATCCCAGGCGAAAAAGTTCGCCGCGCTCAGGTTCAGCTCGCGGGCGGTCATCAGGAACTCGAGAATTTCAGACTGAGTGGGTTCCCAACCGTAGTTGCGGTAGACCGGACCGGTAGGGGTAATCGGTCGAAAGGGGGTCATCGCTTCGAACTCGCGCACGCAGCGTCGCAATTGCGCTCCGGCGTTGTGTGCTGCCTGCCAGTAAACCTGAGGCATGTTATAGTCGCATTTACTCAAAAATTCTTTCCACGGCAATTGTGGATGAAGAGTTGGGAAGCGATATGAGCACAGCGCCACCTGCTTCTTGGGGATGCCCTTACGCAATTCGTTCATAAAAGTGGTCGCTGCCGCCGCTTTTCCGGGTTGCTTGTATTCGCCCTCGGCGTCGATCACGTAGCCATCCAGGTTGAGTTCATTGGTGCGTTTGATGGCAATTTGCGCTTCACCCACTGGGTTATAACCGTAGACGTAATGCCAGCCCCATACCTGGATGCCCTGAGCGCGCAGGGCGCTGGCTACTGGCGGGACGAGGTCGATCTTGGTTTGCTGGTTAACATTGTAAGTGTGGGGGCCGTCGGCGATCTTGATCAAGACGTGGGTCAGTCCGGCAGCTTTTGCGACAGAAGCGATCTGAGCCGCGTTGCCACCCTCGCAGCGGGAGATTTGCCAGATCATAAAGCCTTTTCCTTGGAGAGTCATCGGTCACCTCCGAAAATGCAACGCAGGGTTAAGGGGGTGGCAGGGTGCCTGCGAGGTTAAGTTGGGGCGCTATTCTGCGCATAGCCAGAATAACATTGTCCACATGTTCCCACAGCGACACGTTGAATTCTTCTGCGGCGCGGCTGATCTCCTCGCGGTTGGCGCCGGCGGCGAACGCTTTGTCTTTCCACTTCTTTTTGACCGAGGCGGCGGTGAGATCGTAGAGTGCGCGCGAGGGTCGCACCAGTGCCACCGCGGTGATCAAGCCGGTGATTTCATCGCAGGCGAACAGAGCTTTCTCCATCGGGGTTTGCCTCGGCACCCCGGTATGGTCGGCGTGACTGAGGACGGCGCGGATGATTGGTTCGGGTACGCCGTGCTGCCGCAAGATCGGCTCGCCGGCTTGTGGGTGTTGCTCGAGGGTGGGGTGGATTTCCCAGTCGAAATCGTGTAGCAGACCGGTTATTCCCCACACTTCGACATCCTCGCCCAATTTTTCGGCGTAGAAGTGCATGGCAGCTTCAACGGAAAGCATGTGATTGAACAGATTGACGTTCTTGATGTACTGGTTGACGATCTGCAATGCTTGAGAACGTTGCATACTTCCTCCTGGCGCATAAATCCGCCGATTTTAGCCAGCAAGTTTCATTATACAAGAAAAAAATTACAGCGCCGGCATAGCGGAGAGAGGATGTTGCCGGTTTCGTTCACCCTTGCAGGGCGAAACGCAAGATTTTTACTTTATTCTCTTAACTTGAAGACTTTGCAAGGAGTGTGCCAGTTTCATTGCCAACGTCCAAAGAACGCCCTGCGCTCATTCTTGAGCCGGGAAGATGGGTTCCGGGTTGCCCAGCACCGGCATCGGTTTGGTGACCCACAGCTCCCACAGCGCCACCAGCGTGGCGGGCAGTTCACGCACCCGCCAGAAGTTGTGGGCGAACTGCAAGTAGGTGCGCTGATCGGCAGCAACGCCGGTTGCATTGACACCCAAAGCGTTGCAGATATAAATGGCGCGCGGCAGGTGAAATTTTTGGGTCACCACAATGGCTTCGGTGACGCCGAAGATGTGCCGGGCGCGGTAGCAACTATCATAAGTGCGCCGACCGGCATAATCAGCGACGATATCTTCCGCTGGAACACCCAGGCTGACGGCATACTCGCTCATGGCGGCGGGTTCGTTGTAATCCACAAAGCGATTGTCACCCGTCATGAGCAATTTTTTGACCTTGCCGGCACGATACAGGGCAACCCCGCTTTCCACCCTGTCTTTGAGCACCGCCGCTGGTGATCCGTCCCGGCGCAGCCCTGCGCCAAACACAACGGCTACCGGTGCGGGTGGAGAATCCTCAACGCTGTGGGTGCGCGAATGGGCGTAAAGTTCTGTCATCCATCTCGGCAGCAACAGCAGCAGCCCCGAGACCACCCCTGCAAAAAGAAACAAGCGAAACAAAATTATCCACAAACGTTTCATTGTTAACACTCGCCCGATTTTACCACGACCGGGAATCGATGGTTGCGCTTGTTAGTCGATATCACAGGGAGCTATTTTCCGATCAGGGAATCCAGATCGCCCGCTGCCGCCTCGACCAGTTGGCGCAGACGGTCAAAGTCGCTTTCGTTGATTCGCCTTGCGCCCTGGATATCGTCGGCGGTGGCGCGTGAGAGCAATTTTTTGCCTTCTGAGGTCGTTGCCAGCTCGAGCAGGGCTTCGCTCAGGCTTTGGCGCATGTCCTCATTCATTTTGGTGTGTATAGCAAGGGTGAGGTTGGGGATGACGGCTTCGCTACGCCAGATGACGACAATTTGTTCCATGACCGCCGGCAGATCCTGAACGGTGGAGGCGGTGCGCGGGTCACCCGAAATGGCGAAAGTGACTCCAAAATCGCAGATATGGCGCACATAGAGGGCGCGCACCACGGCGGTGTGGTCGAGCAGGTTTGCACCTGGCTCAACGGGGATGCCGTTTTCCGCCAGCAACCCCCGCGGAAGGACGTATCCGGAGAGCGAGCCGGGATCAATCCAGCAGGGCGTCTTTCCGGCAAACTGCTGGAGGGCGGTGTCGGCATCGGCTGTGTTGCGGTTGGTCGCCGGGTCGAAGTACACCGAAAAGCCGCTGCTGGCGTTTGCCAGGAATTGTGTTCCGTAATGGTAAACGCCAAAGCGGTTGGTGATGAACACCGGTTCTACCAGGTTGTCCCGCTTTGCCAGCAAGTAGGTGAGCGGCGGCAACCACACGATGTGGGCGGCGTCGCGACGCACGGCGGTGAGCAAGTCCTCGTAGGAAGGGTAAATCACGCCGTCGACCGTATAACCGGTCAGGGCTGAAAGCTGCCCCGCCAGTTCAGCGGTGGCAGCGATCAGATCGTCCGGGTCGTCACCGGCAAAAACCATACCCAGGGTGGGTGGGTTGAGCGGGCTGCCGATTGGCTCTCGGGTGGGCGTGGGGGATGGGCTGGCGGTGGGGGTGACCTGGGCGGCGGTTGGGGCTACCTCAGCCGCGGGCGAGGGTTGGCAGGCTGCCAAACCGACGATGGCGAGCAAAACTGCCAGCCACAAGCGGGACAAAGATAAAGGAGAAAAGGGTTGAACCATCATCGAAAATAGCGTTACAATTTTTCCCTGACGGTGGGTGACTGTGCCAGGAACGATTATAATCAACTTTATGAAGTTACGGCATGTGTCTGTTTGTTGAGGGCAAGGAGAGAAGCAATGAGGAAAGGGTTGATGTGGTTTGGGGGGATATTGCTGGCTATTTTGGCGGTGATGGCGGTGCTGGTGGCTGTTCCTAGCGTGGTGATGAGGGCAGTGCAGCAATCGACCGAGCGGGCGCTGGCGCCGTTCGAAGAAGCGAACCAGCAATTACGGGAACAGGTTGCGCAATTGCTCAATCCGACCCCCACTGTCATCCCTGATCCGGTGACGATCATCAACGAAGTGCGTTCACTGGCGCGCTTGGAAACCATCCAGTACAGCGTCGAGAAGGTGATTACCGCCGAGGTGGGTCAAACCGATTTGAAATTCTTGTTCGGTGACCGGCTGCTGTTTGTAGCGCATGGCACGGTCATCGCCGGGGTTGATCTTTCGAAAATGATGGTCGAAGATCTGGCGCTCGAGGACGGTATGTTGTATGTGGATTTGCCCGAGGCGGAGGTCTTTATCGCCACCTTGGATAACGAACGCTCTTACGTTTATGACCGGGATACCGGTTTGCTCAAACGGGCGGACGCCAATCTGGAAACGCTGGCGCGCCAGACAGCCGAGGCGGAGATCCTGCAGGGGGCGCTGGAAGATGGCATTCTCGAAAAGGCGCAAGTGAACGCCGAACATTACCTGGAACGGTTGTTCAACAGCCTGGGTTACCAGCGGGTCGTCTTCCGGGCACTGCCGTCCGAATAATTTGCATGATCCCAATCGGCTGCGTTTTGGTTCGAGGGGAAAATGGTTGGAGTATGGAAAATACGCTGAATGATGAGATCAAGCTGGTCACGCCGCGTGCGGTGGTCGAAATTCATCTACCGGATGGGCGCGTTTTGTGCGGACCGCGCGGCACGCCGGTGGCAAAATTCTTGTGCTCACTGCCAGAATGGCGCGACATTCCACCCATGGGAGCGGTGGTCAATGAAGAATTGCGCGAGCTGACCTTTCCGATTGAGATGGACGCCCGGGTCAAACCGGTTACCATGACTGACTCGGACGGGGCGCGCATTTACCGCCGTTCGTTGACCTTTCTGTTGGTGGCAGCGTTTGAAGCACTGTTCCCGGGAGTAGAGCTGGCAATCGACCACTCGGTTGCTTCGGGCGGCTTCTTCTGTCACCTGATTAACCGCCAACCTTTGCATGAAAATGAGCTGAAGCGGCTGGAGCAGCACATGCGCAGCCTGGTCGAAGCGGATTTGCCGTTCGAACGACGCAAAGTGCCGCTGGATGAGGCGATTGAATTCTTTCACCGACGCGGGCAGCTCGATAAGGTTCACTTGATGAAATATCGCCAGAAGGCGGATCTGGTGTTGTACCGGCTGGGTGACCATCACGATTACCATCACGGTTACATGGTGCCCTCTACCGGTTATATCCGCTGGTTTGATTTACTCCAGATGGGCGAAGGCTTCGTGGTGCGCTTCCCGCGACGGCACATGCCGACCGAATTACTACCGATCCCGGAATCGCCCAAGCTGCTGGACACTTTTCTGCGTTATGGGCACTGGCTGTCCCGCTTAGGGATCGACAGCGTGGCGCCGCTCAACGATGCGATCAAAGCCGGACGCATCAGCGAGATCATTCTGGTCTCGGAGGCGCTGCACGAACAAGAGATCGCCGACATTGCCCGCAAGATTGTGGCGAAACACCGTGAAGTGCGAATTGTGCTGGTGGCTGGACCTTCTTCATCAGGCAAAACCACCTTTTCTAAGCGGCTGGCGGTGCAATTGCTGGCGCAGGGTATCTCGCCCATGCCGCTGGAATTGGATAATTATTTTGTCAACCGTGAAGATACCCCCCTCGATGAAAACAGAAAATATGATTACGAGTCGCTGGGGGCATTGAATACCAAGCTGCTGGCGGAGCAATTGCGCTGCCTGATTTCTGGTGAAGAAGTGCAGCTCCCCCGCTTTGATTTCATCACCGGCAGGAGCGTGCCCGGCGAAGCGGCATGTTTGGAACCCGATCAGTTGATCATTCTGGAAGGCATTCACGGATTGAACCCGCAACTGTTACCGGATATTCCGTCGCAGCAGACCTTTCGTCTGTATGTTTCGTGTCTGACCCAGTTGAATCTTGACCGTTATAACCGAATTTCGACCACCGACACGCGCCTGATCCGGCGTATTGTGCGCGACGCCCGCGAGCGCGGCTACTCCGCTCAACAAACGATTTCCATGTGGGAATCGGTGCGCCGCGGCGAAAAGCGTAACATTTATGCCTATCAGGATTACGCCGACGAGATGTTCACCTCAGCCCTGGCGTACGAGCTTTCAGCGCTCAAACCGCTGGCGATGCCGCTACTGCGCCAGGTGCCTTTCGGCACGCCGGAGTATATCGAAGCCAAGCGGTTGTATTCTTTTTTGGAATGGTTCCTGCCTTTAGACCCCGACCTGGTGCCCGACAATTCGATCCTGCGCGAATTCATCGGGGGATCGATCTTGAAAGAGTTCAAGTTGTGGGAGCACGCAGACTAAGTCTGCTTTTTCTTCTCATGCCAGTTTCTTGCGGATCAGAGCGCCCAGGCGGGCGATGCCCTCGTTGATTTTTTCGGGCACGGCGTTCGAAAAATTGAGGCGCATGGTGTTGTCACCGCCGCCACAGGGATAGAAATTCTCACCCGGAACGAAGGCTACTTTGGCTTCGACTGCCTCTGCCAGCAATTCAGTGGTATTGATCTTTTCGGGGAAGGTCGCCCACAGGAATAAACCTCCCTGGGGGTGCGTCCAGTGCACGTCGGAGGGCATGTGTTCTTCGAGCGCATCCAGCATCACGTTCCTGCGCTCGCGATAGATATCGCAGATGAACTGAATGTGCTTGTCGAAGAACCCGCCTTTGCCGACCTCGTGCGCCACCATTTGATTGAAGGTGGCGGTGTGCAGATCGGCGCCTTGTTTTGCCTGTACCAGTTTGCGTATGACCTCCTCGGGGGCGATGACCCAAGCCAGGCGCACGCCGGGCGCAAGGATCTTGGAAAACGTGCTCAGATAGATGACGTTACCGGTGTAGCAACTGTGGTCATTGCCGCGTTTTTCGGCGTCCAGCACCACCAGCGAAGCAAGATGTTCGCCCTCGAAGCGAAGCTGCCCGTACGGGTCGTCCTCGATGATCGGAACGCCGTAGCGGGTGGCGAGTTCGACCAGGCGGTTGCGGCGTTCGAGTGAGGTGGTCACCCCAGATGGATTTTGAAAATTGGGCAGGGCATAAATGAATTTGGGTCCGGCTCGCAGCGCCTCTTCGAGCGATTCGGTGATCATACCGTCCTCGTCAAAATCGACCGGGATATATTCGGCGCCATAGGCGTTCCATGCCTGCAGCGCCCCCAAGTAAGTGGGGGCTTCGACCAGGATATGATCGCCGCGATTGATGAAAATCTTCCCCAACAAGTCCAGTGCCTGCTGCGAACCGGAGGTGATCATAATGTTGTCCGGCGACACCTTGATCCCGAAGCGTGCTGCGTGACGGGCGATCATTTCTCGCAACGGGAGATATCCTTCGGTGATTCCGTACTGCAACGCCTGCGCACCATGCATACTCAACACCGTATTGCAGGCTTCCATGAACTTTTGGACCGGGAAAACTTCTGGCGCCGGCATCCCTCCGGCAAAAGAAATTACCCCGGGTGATGTGGAAAGTTTGAGCAATTCACGGATGGCGGAGCTTTTCATTCTTTGCGTGCGTTGTGCGTACCGGCGGTGCCACGGTGTCTGCATATTTACTCTCCTTGAGTAGGGTTAGGAGCGATCGCCGTTTTGGTGTAACGGCGACCGCTTTGAACAAAAGGATCTATTTGGGAAACCGGCTGATGACGACAGCCGGGGTGGGAAGGATGACGCGATCTCCTTGTTTCAGTTCTGCCGGCACTTTCCCGATCGATTTGGGAGCGCTCTGGTAGATGCTGAGCGGTGTGCCTTCTGCGGCGTATTTGGTTTCGATGTAGGCTTGACCGGTGAGAAAACCCTCGCTGTCGATGGCGCAACTGGTTACTTTGCCGATAACCCGTCCTTTCATGTCGAGCACCGGATCGCCCAGATGCGCTATGCGCACGCCTTTCTCGGCGAAGCGGAAGCGAACGACGATGGAATTACGGCTCTTTTCGCCTTCCAGGTATGCCTGCCTGCCGATAAACCACGGCTTGTAGGTTTTTACGTAAGCGCCAAAGCCGGCTTCGGCAACGCCCAGATTCAACTCGCCGCCCATTTCGTGACCGTAGAGCGGCAAGCCGGCTTCGGTTCGCAGTGAATCGCGCGCCCCCAGACCACAGACTTTCAACCCTAGCGGCTCGCCGGCTTGGAGTAACCCGTTCCACAAATCCACTGCCCGGTCGGGGTGGACGAACAATTCGAACGCCATTTTTTCACCGGTGTAACCGGTGCGGGATACCACCAGCTCAAAGCCGCCGATGACCGCCTCGCACAGTTCGGTGCGGTTGAGAGCCATGACCTGGCGACGCGTCTGATCATCGCAGCCGAGCGCAAGCAGGATCTCTCGCGAGCGCGGACCTTGCAAGGCAATGTCGACGCGTCTGTCCTTGGCCTCTTGGGGATCGCGCAGATTGCGCAGGCGGGCGTTACGCCCGAATGCCCGCGACCACGGACGGTGCGGGTCGACCAACACCGTCCCGTGGCGCACAGCGTTGAGCCAAGCCCAGTCCTTATCGTCGTTGGCGGCGTTGACTACTACCAGATAGCGATCGACGCCGCGACGGTAAACCAGCATATCGTCCAGAACGTTGGCGTGAGGGTCGAGAAAATGGGTGTAACAGGATTCGCCGACCGCCAGCGCAGCGATATCGTTAGCACACACGCTGTCCAGAAAGACCGCCGCGTCACTGCCTTCGACCTGATACACGCCCATGTGGGTGACATCGAACAAACCGGCTGCCTGGCGGGTGGCGGTGTGTTCCTCGAGCACCGAGCTGTACCACACCGGCATGTCCCATCCAGCGAAGGGTACCATTTTGGCGCCCATCTTGCGGTGGGTCTGGTTTAGCGGGGTCAGCCGAAGTTCGGCGGGTTGCGCTTCATTCCACTGAAAGGCGGGCAAGGGCTTGCCCTCCCCGCTGTCGATGCCGATGTAATAAGGTTTTTCAGGATGACGCGCTTTACCGGCAGCGGTTGCCTGCGGTTGTGCTTTCGAATCGCATACCTGGATCGGTCCCGGCATGCGGCGAGCCAGATCGTCGTCGAAGGCAACATAGCCGTCGGAGAGATCACGCAACCAGGTAGCCCCCAGCGAAGCACTGGCTTCTGGCAGGCTGAACCGGAAATTTTCGACGTCGACGCAAGTCAGGACGCCCTCCAGGCTGCCTTTAGGTGTATTGAGGACGGTGGGCTGGCTTTTGCCTGGCTGAAGGTCTTCGACATCGCTGCTGAAGGCGTAGTTGACAAAGTGCCGGATAGCGTTGCCTTTCAAGTCGTAGGATGCCCAGCCGGTGCTGACCATCGGCTTGTCGTCGATAAAGAAATAATGTGGGTAACCCGAGCGGGCGGATTCGTAATCGATCCCGGCTGACTCAGCAAGGGCGCGGGTGCGCAGTTTGGCGTCTTCGAGCACCTCGAAAGGCACTTTGGCGCGCAACACAACGCCTTTGCGCCCGTCGAGAGCGTAAGGCTCAATAGCCAGAAGAACATCCGCCATCACGTCGGCGAGCTGTTTCATTTCAGGCTCGCGCAAGCCGCGCTGGGTGACCCAGGGGGTGCCGAATCGAACGCCGCTGGCAACCAGAGCGCTGCGGTCGCCGGGGATGGTGTTGCGGTTGGCAACGATCCCGGCAATATCCAGGATACGGGCTGCCATGTCACCTGAAAGCGGCGAACCGTCTGCGCCGATGATGGTTTTGCAGTCCAGGTTGGCGAGATGGGTGTCAGTGCCACCGAAGGGGATGCGCAAGCCACGCTTCTTCAGGTGTTCGGTGAGCGTCAGGCAATTCTTGACGGTTTGGTGCTGCACATTGCGAAAAGCATCGCTGCGGGCGAGTTTGAAGGTCAGCGCCTGGGCGGCGAAGACATGAACGTGTGGTCCACCCTGCTCCCCGGGGAAGACCGCCCGATCCAGTTTACGGCTTAATGCGGCATCCTGGGTGACGATGCAGGCGCCGCGCGGTCCGTGCAAGGTTTTGTGGGTGGTGAAGGTGATCACGTGGGCATGACCGATCGGGGACGGGATGGCTCCGCCGGCGATCAGACCGGCAATGTGTGAGATGTCTGCCAGCAAATATGCCCCCACCGAATCGGCGATGTGACGGAAACGTACCCAATCGGGTGCCCAGGGGTAGGAGGAATAGCCGGCGATAATGATTTTAGGTTTGTGTTCCTGCGCCAGAGCGGCGACGGCGTCGTAGTCGATCTGCTCCGTCTCAGGGTGAACGTTGTAATGCACTACGTTATACAATTTCCCGGAACGGTTTACCGGCGAGCCGTGGCTGAGATGCCCGCCGTGCAGCAGGTTCATCCCCATCACGGTCTCACCGGGATTGACCAGCGCCAGGTAAACGGCGTTGTTGGCTGGCGCGCCGGAGAGGGGCTGCACGTTGACGTAAAGCTGGTCGGCACTGACCTGATCGGTGGCGAAGGCTTCGGCGCAGCGACGGCGCGCCAGCGCTTCAATGATATTGGCGTATTCCACGCCCTTGTAATAACGCGGGTCAGAGTAACGGCGATAGTGGGTCAATTGGGCTGGATAATCCAATATCTCTGCCTCGCTCATCCAGCGCGTTTCTTCATCGGGGTAGCCTTCGGCATACAGGTTCTGAAGTGATGATCCCAAGGCTTCGCGCACCGCCAGCGGGGCGGTGCTCTCGCTGGGGATGAGAATCAATTTACGGTATTGTCGTTCGGACTCGAGTTGGATCAATTGGTGTACTTCGGGGTCAAGCTCAGCTAATGAGCCGCGTGCAAGAAAATCAGCCATTTGCAACCTCTCCCGTTATGCAAATATCCCCGGCGTACCCGCTCCTGCCGAGACAGTCCGGCGAAAGTGGGGATGGGGAAGCATATTGATTCAGACAAAACCAATCTATTGTAGCCCTGCGGTCTGGTTGGGTCAAGCTTGGTGGTGGTGTGGGGGTGCGCATTTGCGGGTTGCCCTGGCTTCGAGCCAGTTCAATATATCGTTCAACACCGTTTCTTTCTCCGGTTCGTTGTGTAATTCGTGATAAAGACCCTCCCAGCGCTTGTAAGTGATTTTGCCCTTCAAGGTTTGCGCGAGCTGATCCGTTTTGGTACTGTCGACCACACGGTCTTCACCGGCTTGCAGGATCAACACTGGATGTTTCACCGTGGATTGTGTCAGGATCCATTGCCCGTTGGAAATCAGTTCCATGCCTAGCCGGGCGGAGATGCGGTTATGCACCAGGGGGTCCTGCCGGTAGCGTTCGACAATTACAGGGTCTCGGCTGAGTCCGCTCACATCCAGATCATTACTCAAGGTAAAAGACGGCGCAAGCCGCGATAGCACTCGCGCGGCTGCCAGCTTGAAGGAAGAGGGGGGCTTGGCGGGTGCAAGCGCAGGCGAGGTGACCACAGCGGCGGTTACCGCTTGTCGCCCGCAGAGGAGGTAGCAAAGGACGAGCGCGCCGCCCAGGCTGTGTCCGTACAAAAAAAGGGGCAAACCCGGGGGGCTTTGACTCGCCTCTTCCACAAAATGGTGGAGGTCGTCCAAGATGACCTCGTAGCTATCGGCGTGCCCCCGCACGCCCTGGGAGTTGCCGTGACCGCGCAGATCAAAAGCGGTCACCGCATAACCGGCGGCATTGAAGAATTCAGCCAGGTGATGGTATCTTCCACTGTGTTCGCCTAAACCATGTACCAGTATGATCGTCGCTTTGGGCTGCTGCGCCGATTGCCAACGGCGGATGAACAGGGTGCACCTATCCGGCGGCTGCCAAATGCTTTCTTCCACGTTCACGCTTCCTCCTTGTGCTGCGGCTCGTAGCGTTTTGTAATGAACCGAAGGACATCCTTTTTCGTTCAGTGTATATCAGCTCCTCCTCCCCGGCAAGTGTGTTTCTTCCCGAAGGTTGTCCCTACTGCTTCGAATCGTGTGCCCGCCTGCCAGTTCGAAGTGGCAAAAGCACAGTACAATTGACTTGTTGCTAACGACATGCTGTGCTCCAAGAGAAAATGAACTCATGCATGTAAATTCTTTGCCAGATCATTCCGGCGCGACGCCCCCGCTCCCGACCGACCCCTCTGGCTGCATTCGAACTGCGCTGCTGGCAGCGGCGGCAGCCTGGATTGTCGCCGGTGCTGCTGTGGCGCAGTTGTTGTTGTGGATCTTGGAGCAAGCCCTGCTGGAAGGTTCATTCCCGGCGCCTGACCTGCGCTGGCTGGTGACCCTGATCTACGGCTTGACCCAGTTCGCGCCACTGTTGGCAGTGACGCTGGTGCTGCCGAGGGGCGGCAGCCGGATTTATTTCCGTTCCTGGATGCAGGCTTCAATCCTGGCGTTGATTCTCTTTCCGGCGCGGCTGCTGCCGATTACCGCCGCCCACGAAACGGCGTTGCTGCAACTGGTGGGGATGGGCATCTTGCTGGCGGGGCTGCGCTGGTGGCGAACGAGAAAAGCCGATGGCCATATTCCACCCGCCGGGCGGGCGAGATTATCACCGGCTTTACTGGCGCCGGCGTTGCTAGCGCTGCCGTGGGTATTGATCGGCGCCCTCGGGTCGCCGCTCGATAGTCTGCTGGGATTGGCGCTTGGTCTATTGTTTGGTTCGTTGGCGGCTGATATTCTCCATCCCATCTGGCTCGCCGGCGAGCAACCCGAAGACGTTCTCCATCCAGTTCTTCGCTTTGCCGGCGACGGGCTGGCAGCCGCCCTGACCCTGCTGATCTTGCTGACCGGCTTGGGGCAGAATGGCAGCCAATGGCTGCTGGCGCTGGCTTTGCCGGGACTGGGATGGGCGAGTGCGGCGCTTTCTGTGTGGGGACGAAAAGAAGGTGCTGCTGCAAGCCGCCTGCCTCTGGCGCTGCTGATTGGACTGGCAGCCGCCCAGCCGTTGATCTGGATCGACTCCGATGAACTGTCGCTGGTGATCAGCGGCGGCAGCGGCGAATTGATGGGCTGGGCGCTGCGGGCGGGACTCTACAGCCTGGGATTGGCGCTGTTGGCAGGGCTGATTTATTATTTCCTGGTTCGTTCCGCCGCACCCCATCGCAAACGGGGTGCGCTGCCGTGGCTTGCGGCGCTGGCATGGCTGGCGCTCTTTGGGCTCTACTTCTGGTGGGGGCAGCCGGGGTTTTATGGTGAACGCCTGTTTGTGATCTTGAACGATCAACCGGATGTGAGCGAAGCTGCGAGCACCGAGGATTATGTTCTGCGCCGTCAGACGGTTTACCGGGCATTGACCGAGCATGCCGGCTTATCGCAAGCTGGTCTGCGGGCTGAATTAGACCGCTATGGCATCGCATACACGCCCTATTATCTGGTCAACTCGCTGGAGGTGCAGGGGGGAGCGCTAGTGCGCTGGTGGTTGCAGGCACGTCCGGAAGTCGATCGCGTACTGGATAGTCCGGTGCTGCGTCCGCTACCGGCGGCGATTCCGGTGAGTACCGGCAGCGACGGTGCTCCGCAGGACGTCCCCTGGAATCTGAGCATGATCGGCGTTGAGGCGGTGTGGGCGTTGGGGGTGAGGGGTGAAGGGATCGTGATCGGTCAATCGGACAGCGGCGTGGAGGCGAGTCATCCTGAGCTGGCGTCAAGTTATCGCGGCTGGCATGGTGATCATGATTACAACTGGTTCGATCCCTGGAATGGCTCGCCCCAGCCGGTCGATTTTAGCGGGCACGGCACGCACACGCTGGGGTCGATTGTCGGCAGTCAGGTTGGGGTTGCGCCGAAGGCGCAATGGATCGGATGCGTCAACCTGGCGCGCAATTTCGGCAACCCGGCGGTTTATCTGGATTGCATGCAGTTCATGCTGGCGCCGTTTCCGATGGATGGCGACCCTTTCAAGGACGGTGCGCCGGAAGTGGGTGCTCATGTGCTCAACAATTCGTGGAGCTGCCCCGAAATTGAGGGCTGTGACCCGTTGACCTTCATAACGGCGGTCAAAGCGCTGCGCCAGGCAGGATTGTTCGTGGTGGCTTCTGCGGGCAACGCCGGTTATTCCGGCTGCGGCAGCGTCAAAGATCCGCTGGCGATCTATGAAGGGGTTTATACGGTGGGAGCCGTCAATCAACTGGGCGATCTGACAGAATTCAGCAGCCTGGGACCGGTGCTGGTGGATGAAAGCAATCGCACCAAGCCCGATGTGGTTGCACCGGGTGCGGAGGTGCTTTCGGCTTACCCCAATGGCAGTTATCAAACTGCCAGCGGAACCTCTATGGCGGCGCCGCACGTGGCGGGCACAGTCGCATTGCTCTGGTCTGCCAACCCGGCGTTGATCGGCGACATTGAACGCACCGAGGAGATTCTCAACCGCAGCGCCAACGCCTATCGTGGCAAGCTGCCCGAGTGTGTGTTTTCCAGCCAGGTGCCCAATAACGCTACCGGCTATGGCATTCTGGATGCGTTTGCTGCCGTCCGGGCTGGGTTGGAGCTGAAGGAGGCGGCAGAATGAGGGCGGTTTTAGTACTGCATCCGTCGCACCAAGCTACCCATCCGAAACCATTTGCGTTGGTGGGGGTTATGCCAGTTAAGCAAAAGCGGCAGGATCCTTATCGTGGCTGACTTGACAGAAGATGATGCACTGGCGCGCGCGATCGAGGGAGACTCCGAAGCCTTTGGTGTTCTTTACGAACGTTATGTCGGGCGAATATATAATTATGTCTACTATCGGACGGGCAACGTGGCAGAGGCGGAAGACCTCACTGCCCGCGTTTTCCAGCGCGCCATGGGGCATATCCGCAAATACTGTGCCCGCGGCATCCCCTTTTCCGCTTGGTTATATCGCATCGCCCATAATTTGGTGGCAAACTGGCATCGCGACAACAGCCGGCGCAACGAAGTTCCGCTGGAAGATTATTACCCACTCCCAGCGATGCGCGCAGAGCATCCCGAAAGCCAGTTGGTGCGCACACAGGAGTTGGAATCACTGATGCGCGCCCTGCGCGAGCTTTCGCCAGAGCGCCAGCAGGTCGTTATTTTGAAGTTTGTCGAGCGGCTTACCAATTCAGAGGTGGCAGTGATTATGGGGCGCAGTGAGGGCGCCATCAAGAGCCTGTATCACCGAACCTTGCTGACGTTGCGCGATCAAATGGAGTTATTTGACAAAAAGGAGGGAAGTCCAGATGTTGAAGATCGTGACTGATGGTGCAGCCGACATGCCGGATGGCTGGCTGGAGCAATACCAGATTCACATGCTGCCGCTGCGAATTCGCTTCGGCGAAGAAACGTACACCCAGGGCGTCGATATTACCAATTCCAATTTTTATCAGGTGGTAGAGGAGAAAAAGATTATCCCGCGTACCTCGCTGCCTTCACCCCAGCAGGTGATGGATTTTTATCGCAGTATCGCCAAACGGGGAGAAGAGATTCTCTCCATTCATCTGGCGAGCAAAATGTCGGGGACTTTTTCGACCATCCAGATGGCAGCGCAGGAGCTGATTGGTGAATTAAATGTAACCCCATTTGATTCAAACGCCGGGTCAGCAATTTTGGGTTTTATGTGTCGCGAAGCTCGCCTGTGGGATCGCGCCGGGGTGAAGTTGGATCAGATCATCGAACGGCTGGAAAAGATTCGCGATTCGCTGACGGTGATCTTCACGCTAGACAACCTCGAATTTGCCCGGATGAACGGCAGGGTGAGCGCGCTTCAGAGCGCGCTCACCTCGATGTTGAAGGTCAAGCCGATCATTGTGCTGCGTGATGGTTTGCTGCAGATGGCAGAAAAGGTGCGCACCCGCAACCGTTCGATTGAGCGGGTGTTGGAATTGGTGCACGAACACCTTGGCGATGCGCCGGTAAATCTGGCGGTTGTGCATGCCAATGACCCCGACACCGCCAGTTTAATGATCGAAAAGGTCAAGGGGCTCTTGAATATCAAGGAATTGATTTTGACCGAACTGGCGATCCCGGTGGCAGCGAACCTGGGCCCCGGAACGATTGGCATTGCAGCTTACCCGGCGTGGGAGGAAAACTGAAACATGAAGGTCAGGCAAAAAAACTCGTTGGGCGTGCAAGCGGCGCTTACGGATTTCGAGGGCACATTGCAATCGATTCTGAATCCGGTTCGACCGGATCCGGAGTTTGTACAACGGTTGCGCCAGCGTCTCACCACGCCGGCAGCAGTTGTTTTAGAGCGGCATCCTGTCAGTTGGGCGTTTCTGACGTTGCTCGGCGGTCTTGCGCTTGGCGTGGTCTTGGTTTGGTTCTTGCAGCGCAACCGCTGATAGCCATCCCAAAGGAAGGGCGCATCGAAAGTTCGCCTGCCGCAAACGCCAGCCGGCAGGATTTGCGATTGCTTTCAGGGGGCGAGTTTTTCTTCCAGTTCTCGCTCAGAAGGTTCGACCAGAATGGTGCCATCCGGGAAGAGCAGGGTAGGCACACTGCGCATCCCATTGTTGACTGATTCGACATAACGGCGTCCTTCTTCGTTGACATCGATATCGACCCATTTGTAAGGGATTTTGTTCCGGTCCAGGAACGAGCGTGCCCGGCGGCAGTCACCACACCAGTGCCGTACATGGTTAATTGAGAGGTGCTTTCCATCAGGGATCGTTCTCCTTATCCAATAATGTAATCAGTTTACGGGCTTCATCGATCAGGTCCATGTCGTCCGGCAGCCGGTAATCTTCGTTCACCCGCATACGTAGTTTCTGAGCCGCGTTACGGGCTTGCTTTGGAATGTTGGGAATTGCCACAAGATAATTCAGCAGATCTAAAGCGCTTCTGCCCGGCGGTGAGAAGTGGTGATAATCCAGGTAGCTCTGGATGGCAAGGGTGGCGGAGCGACGGGCGCAGACCCGGCTGCGACCTTCCAGCCCGGCGCTCCGCGCTGCCCGCGCCTGTTCTAGCTCACCTTCAATTTGCCGTCTGAGCTCGTGACTGAAAATGCCCGTCAAGGATTACCCTTCAAGGGTGCCGCGCACCCAATCGCCGATCAGCCAGTAACGGAAGTCCTGTCCCTGGCTGCATTGGATGGCTCCGATCACACCGTAGACCAGGGCTGCCAGTGGCAGAATGCTAACCAACACCGCCAGCGGGATCAGGCAGATGCCGATGACAATCGCTGATAGGATGCCGGTGATCGCCCAGACGATGGCAGCGAGTGTGCCGCCACCGACCCATAGAATCAGTTGCAGCAGTAATGACTGCAACGAGTGATAGGCAACGTAGCGGGAACGGTCCTTGAACACCAGGTAGATCACCAGCGCCGCCGCCGGACCCAATAAGCCCGTCACCAGGTTGACCAGCACACTCAAATGCGCCAACATCGCCCAGGTGCGCTCGTCCGATGGGGATAGCGGCAACACGGCAGGTGGAGGTGCAGAGGGTTGTGTCATGAAATGCTCCATTCCGTGCGAGTTGAGATACGCCCGGGGATGTGCTGAAAACGACACCCAATTCCGGACTGCCACCAAATTGTACCGTATTTATGCGCCTTGTGTTTGTGCCTTTGATTGTTTTTCGATTCAGGATATATTAAGAAAGGATGATACCGGCATTGACACAACCCCCATCATCCGGTATAAGGTTGCTATGACGCCCAAGATGAGACCCTGGTTGCTGACGTTGGCGCTATTGACGTTGCTGGCGTGCAGTTTCCCCTTGGCGATTGAACCGCAAGATATTGTAAGCGTGCCGGAGTCGGTGGCGGTCACGCTTACGACCGTCGCCCCCAGCCCTACCCCCACTCCCCTGCCGGCTGAACGAGTTGTCCAGGCAGACCAGGCTATTTTGTACGGCGACTACCAACGAGCCATTCGGGAGCATGAAATCGCTTTCAGCGCTGCCAGCGACGATAAGACGCGGGCGGCTGCGCTCTACGGAATCGCCCGCGCCCAATATTTTTCCGGCAACTACCAGGGAGCTATCCTGACCTTGGAAACGCTGATCGAAGCCCACCCTGACAGCGATCACCTGGGGCATGCCTTCTTTACCCTTGGGCAGTGTTATCAAGCCAGCGAGGATTATACCCGGGCGGCTGAGGCTTACGAGAAGTACCTGGAACTGCAACCGGGAGTGCTCGACGCCTATGTCAATACCCTGCGCGGCGATGCACTGGTGGCAGCGGGTGATCATTTGCGGGCGATTCAAGCCTACGAAGCTGCTTTGCAGGCGCCGCAACTAGGTGATACCCAACAGATCGAGATCAAGATTGGCAAAGCCTATTTTGCCCTGAGCGATTACGCCAACGCTGTGCGCCGTTACATGGCGGTTTACGACGCCACCTCCAACGATTACACCAAAGCTCAGGTGAATTATTTAGCCGGACAGGCATACCTCGAGATGGGAGTGCCCGAACAGGCATACGCCCGTTTTCAGGATTCGGTCACCAATTATCCCCTGGCTTACGACAGCTATCTGGGACTGGTGGTGTTGGTGGAGAACGGTCAGGCGGTCAATGACCTCCACCGCGGTTTGGTGAACTATTTTGCCCAGAATTACGGTTTTGCGCTGGACGCTGTGGAACGCTACATCCGGGGCAACCCTGAACACGATGCCACGCCTCTCCATTACCGGGCGCTCACCCTGCGCGCCCTGGGCAGACATGAAGACGCCCTGCGCGAGTGGGACAACCTGATCGCCAACTATTCCGGTGACCGCTTTTGGGTGAGCGCCTTCGAGGAGAAAGCCATCACCCAGGACCGTAACCTGACACAGCTCGTCGCAGCGGCGCAGACTATGCTGGATTTCGTGGCGCGGGCGCCGAATGCGACCGAAGCGCCGGATTATCTGTTCCGTGCGGGACGCTACATGGAGCGCGCCGACCGCCTGGAAGATGCTGCCACTATCTGGGAACGGATGATCCACGAGTATCCCGGTGTCGAACTCAGCCAACGCGGCTTGTTCCTGGCGGGGGTGACGCGTTACCGGATGGGAAATTATGAAGCGGCGCAGACCATCTTCGAGCGGGCGTTGCTGCTGGCGACTTTGCCGCGTGACCAGGCAGCCGCATATCTTTGGATCGGAAAAGTGCGTCAGGTGCAAAATGATTCTGAGGGCGCCCGCACAGCATGGCAGGAGGCGCAACAGCGTGACTCTACCGGCTATTACAGCGAGCGCGCCCGCGAACTGCTGGCGGGTGCTGCCCCGCTCAGCCCCTCACTGGCGTTTGATCTAGACTATGACCTTGGGCACGAACGTCGTCTGGCGGAGCTGTGGATGCGCAACACCTTTGAGATCGCGCCCGAAACCGATCTTAACGAGCTGGGCGAGCTAGCCAATGACCCACGTCTGAGGCGCGGCAACGCTTTCTGGGAGCTGGGTTTGTATTCGTTGGCGCTGAACGAGTTTGAGGCGTTGCGTTTCGATATTCAGCAGGACCCGGTCGCCAATTTCCGCATGCTCAATCACCTGCTGGAGATGGGCATGTATCGTTCCGCCATTTTTATGAGTCGCCAGATACTCACCCTGGCGCAGATGGATAACGCCGAAACCTTCACCGCCCCAGATTACTTCAAC
>JBBIKU010000004.1:15073-18297 GCA_037445245.1 Anaerolineaceae bacterium | reverse complement strand
TTGGTGACATTGTGCTCCCCAACGCTGAATTGGAGGGGCTGCATCCCTTGCTGGTTTTCAGCATCATTCGCCAGGAGAGCATGTTCGACGCCTCAGCCGTATCAGTGGCGGGGGCGCGCGGCTTGATGCAGATCATGCCCGCCACCGGGGAGGAGATCGTCTCGCAGCTTAACTGGCCTCTCGCCTACCGTACCGCCGATCTTAACCGTCCGATAGTCAATGTGCGGCTGGGGGTGCGTTACCTCGCTCGTCAGCGCGACTACTTCAACGGCGACCTGTACGCAGCGTTGGCCGCTTACAACGGTGGGTGGGGCAACGCCATCGAATGGAAAAAGATTGCCGGAGCCGACCCTGATCTCTTCCTGGAATCGGTACGCTTCGCTGAAACCCGCAACTACATCATGAATATTGCCGAATTCATGCACATTTACCGCCGCCTGTATGAAATCCAGTCCTAAAGGACATCGGATTAATTTTGATGGGCGAGTCCGCTTCAGCCGTTATGTCTTATCGGTCAACCCGCTTATCCGCCATCATTTCGATGGATTTTACAAGCAACTCTTTCAGGACGTCGATATCCACATCTTCGAGCTTCTTGAGGTAAAGGCAGGATTTTCCGAGTTTGTACCTGCCCAAGCGTTGCATCAGATCGCTAAAAGGTTCGAAGCCGGGCATAATGTAGAGAGTCAGGCT
Organism: Anaerolineaceae bacterium; assembly: GCA_037445245.1. Taxonomy (GTDB): domain Bacteria; phylum Chloroflexota; class Anaerolineae; order Anaerolineales; family Anaerolineaceae; genus JBBIKU01. The sequence goes on along the minus strand of JBBIKU010000004.1, from coordinate 17,604 downwards.
GTTCTTTCGTGGTGAAAAACCCGTCATCATCCATTCCCCTTCTCTGCCGCTCTCATATTTGTATCGATAACGTCCGAAACCCACGATGCTTTCGCCCCACATTTGGGGTTCTGCTCCTGTTACATCCTTCATGAGTTGCAGAACGGCTTTGCAGTCGTTCTTTCGCGGTTCATCCGTTATTGCGTCGATGAAATCGGTTACGCGTTTTTGGGTTGGTTTGGTTTTTAATTCTGCCATTAGCTGCCTTCGCCTGACCATTGTGCTTATCCAACAGTTTTGTCAGCATTTGAATCTCTTCTTGTTGTAGTAATAGCAATTCAGTCCATTTCTTTTCGCGTAATTCATCGATTTTTTCATGCAAGCCAAGGATTTCAAACTCAGCTTTCAGGTTAACCTCGTAATCATGAGCAGCTTCCAGCCTGTCCTTTGTTGCCTGTCGATTTTGTGACATCAAGATGATCGGCGCCTGAATTGAGGCCAGCATGGAAAGGAAAAGATTCAACAGGATATAAGGGTATGGGTCAAAGGGTTTGCCCCAGCGAAGAAGGAGATACGAGTTAGCCAGAATCCATAAAAATAGGATGCAAAGGTAGATGAGGATGAATGTCCATGAACCACCGAAGGCTGCAATTTTATCGGCGATCTTTTGTCCAACGGTCAGTTTCTCTTCAAATTCGCGATTGGTGTTGCGGCTGACGTGTTTGCGATCTTTGAGGTGTTGAACAATACGCCTTTCATGCTCTGTCAGCGAATCTAGATCTTTGCTGAAATGCTTTTCCGCCAGTTCGTGCAGTTGCTTGTTCATCATGGGTGCTTCAACCTTTCTCGGTTAGCTCGGTCACGTCGCAAAAATGCCCGTTTATCATTTTGGACTAAAAAACGAGATTTGCCAGTTATTAGGAAGGTGGCAGCGCTATAGCTGCCGCGCTTGGCATCGCATCGAGCCGGCAGACGATGAATGGCGCCGCCAGCGACTGATTTCGAGAAATCACCTTTTAAAACACCGATAATGGCGTGTGTCGGTGGTAAGTCCGGGTTAGTCTGAAGGAACGCCGGCAGGATTGTTGATTGAGGTCGTCTCGGCTGCCAGATCACAGCCGAATGATAGCATAATTCGAACCGATCGGCGTGGCGAACCCGCTCTTCGGCAGACTTGGGGCGCGGCGGATTGTAGCCGGGATCGACGATTCCGCCTACCGTGATGATTGGATGCCGATCGTTTTTCGATTACCCCAAGGTTGCATTGATGCGTTGAATCCACGCCCTGATTCCCCCCCAAAAAAAGGAAGACTGAATATTCTCATCAAGGGCAATTGACCGCTAGAAGCAGTTATGAGATAATCAGTTTCATTCAAAAGCGGAGATGGAAACGAGTAGGTTTATTGCGGGCTGGCAGCGAACCCGGGTTGGTGCGAGGCGGGGCAGTCGGATAAACTGAAAATCCTTCCGGAGCTGCAATCTGAACGCGGGTTTTCCGCCAGTAGGTGCGCCGATTTCGCCGACCGTTATTCGGGCGCAGACATGAGGAAACATGGTGTGTCTGGGTGAGCGCCCGTCATTGGACGGGAAACGGGGTGGTACCGCGGGAAACCAATCTCGTCCCTGTAGAGGACGAGGTTTTTTATTTTGCACTTATCGCATATCGTCAGGAACAAGGAGGAAGTATGTTCAAATCGGTTTCACCGAAGCTGAACGTGACCTTGATGGAGGAAGGTGTGCTGCGGCATTGGAAGACCCACAAGGTTTTCGAAAAGTCGATGAGCACGCGTCAGGGCGGACCGGAGTACGTGTTTTACGAGGGACCGCCCACCGCCAACGGCAAGCCGGGAGTGCACCATGTGCTTTCACGGGTGTTCAAAGATATCTTTCCGCGCTACAAAACAATGTGTGGTTATCACGTCATCCGGCGAGGCGGCTGGGATACGCATGGGCTGCCGGTTGAAATCGAGGTCGAGAAGAAACTGGGCTTTAACAACAAACAGCAAATCGAATCGTTTGGTATTGCTAAATTCAATGAGTTATGCCGCGAATCGGCGTTCACCTATATTAAAGAATGGGAACGTTTAACCGAACGCATCGCCTTCTGGGTTGATTTTGATACGGCTTACATCACCTACAAGAACGAATATATCGAATCGATCTGGTGGATCTTAAAAAGCTTCTGGGAGAAGGGATTGCTTTACCAGGGATTCAAAGTGGTGCCGTACTGCCCCCGTTGCGGAACGCCGCTTTCCGACCACGAGGTGGCGCTGGGTTATGACGAGGCGGTTGACCCCTCGGTTTTCGTGCGCCTGCCGCTGGTGGGCGTGCCCCACACCTCGCTGTTGGTTTGGACGACCACCCCCTGGACGTTGCCGGGCAACGTTGCGGTTGCGGCACACCCCAATATCGACTATGTCACGGTGGAACGCAGTTTGCCGGAAGGCGGCAGTGAACGTCTGATCCTGGCAGAGGCGCTGATAGAGAAGGTCTTCGGCGCTGAAACGGTTAAGGTGGTTGAACGCTATAAAGGGAAACACCTCAAGGGGAAA
>JBBIKU010000004.1:14753-15018 GCA_037445245.1 Anaerolineaceae bacterium | reverse complement strand
CCTACTATGTGGTGCTGGGAGACTTCGTGACCACCGAGGATGGGACAGGCTTGGTACACATTGCTCCGGCTTTTGGGGCGGAAGACATGCAGGTGGCCCTGGAGGAAGACCTGCCGATTCTGATGACGGTGGCTGAAGACGGCACCTTTATTCCGGATGTGCGTCCGTGGAGCGGACGTTTTGTCAAGGACGCCGACCCCTTCATCACTAAAGACCTGGATGAGCGCGGGCTGCTTTTCCGGGCAGGCACTTACACGCACACCTA
>JBBIKU010000004.1:8213-14743 GCA_037445245.1 Anaerolineaceae bacterium | reverse complement strand
CTACCCGTTTTGCTGGCGTTGCAATACCCCGCTGTTGTATTACGCCCGCCCGACCTGGTACATTCGCACAAGCGCCCACAAAGACCGACTGGTGGCGTTGAACGAACGCATCAACTGGTATCCGGGTCACTTCAAGCGCGGCAGGTTTGGCAACTGGCTGGAAAATAATATCGACTGGGCGCTCGGACGTGAGCGCTACTGGGGCACACCCTTACCGGTGTGGGAGTGCCAGGGCTGTCACAACCAGTTGTGCGTCGGCTCGGTGGAGGAACTTTCCAGGCTGGCGGGGCGCGATCTGGCGGAACTCGATCTGCACCGCCCTCACGTGGACGAGATCCGCTTTTCTTGCCCCGATTGTGGCAGGAGCATGCAGCGCGTGCCGGAATTAATCGACGTGTGGTTCGATTCGGGTTCGATGCCGGTGGCGCAGTGGCATTATCCGTTCGAAAATGAAGAGATATTCCAACAACAGTATCCAGCCGACTACATTTGCGAAGCGGTCGATCAGACCCGCGGTTGGTTCTATTCCCTGCACGCCATCAGCACTTTGCTGTTCGATCAGGAATGCTTCCGCAATGTCATTTGTTTGGGCTTAATCCTCGATGGAGAAGGGCAGAAGATGTCCAAATCGCGGGGCAATGTGGTTGACCCTTGGGACGTGCTCAACCAACACGGCGCTGATGCCATCCGCTGGTATCTGTACACTGCCAGCCCGCCCGGGCAGGAACGGCGTTTCTCGAACGATTTGGTGGCTGAGGTGGTGCGCAATTTCACGCTCACTCTCTGGAATACCTATTCTTTCTTCGTCACCTATGCCAATCTGGACGGCTGGCAACCGGATCGATCGGCGCAGATTGCCTACAGCCCGCTCGATCGTTGGCTTCGTTCGGCGTTGCATGCCCTGGTGCGGGATGTTACCGAGGCTTATGAGCGTTATGATGTGCTCGCTGCCACGCGCCCGATCGAAGGTTTTATCGATCAGCTCTCCAACTGGTACCTGCGCCGTTCGCGACGGCGTTTCTGGAAGAGCGGCTCGGATGCCGACAAACAGGCTGCCTATGCCACCCTGTATGAAGCGCTGGTGACAGTGGGTAAACTACTGGCGCCTTCGATGCCCTTCATCGCCGATGAGATATACCAGAACTTGGTGCGTTCGGTGGATGTGCTGGCGCCGATCTCGGTGCACCTGGCAGATTGGATCAAAGCGGACACAACCCTGATCGATGAGGGATTGAACCGCGAGATGACATTGGTGATGAAGCTGGCTTCGCTGGGACATGCAGCCCGCAACAAAGCCAATCGCAAGGTACGCCAACCGCTGGCAGAAGCGGCTTTCTCAGTGGGCAGCGCTGAGGAGCAAACGGTTGTCACCCGTTATGCCGATTTGCTTGCCGATGAGCTGAATGTAAAGACCGTGCGCACGCTGGATACCGCCGGCGAGGCTGCCGATTTCAGCCTCAACCCGCTTCCCAAGCAGTTGGGGCAAAAATACGGCAGACGCTTCCCCGCTATTCGCGAATCCATCCTGGCGCTGCCTGCGGAGGATACTGCCAAGCGTCTGCTGGCGGGAGAAAGCCTGCAGGTGAGTGCCGAAGGCGATACCTACGAAATCCTGCCTGAAGAAGTGGAAGTGCGCACCCTGGCTCGCAGCGGATTCGCGGTTGCAGCGGACGGGGCATATCTGGCAGCGTTGGTTACCGAGCTGACCCCAGAACTGGTGCAAGAGGGACTGGCACGCGAATTTGTGCGGCGGGTGCAGGACCTGCGCAAGCAAGCTGACCTGGATATCTCCGACCGTATTGTGTTGTATTATGATGCCAGCGACGGTCTCGGCAAGGCACTCGCCGCTTTCCAGGATTATGTGAAAGGCGAGACGCTGACGGTGGAACTGAAAGCCGGCAAGGCGCCGCCGGGGCTGCCTACCAGCAGCGATCGTTTTGATGGTGAAACGGTGACCATTGCTTTGACCCGGGTCAAGGGGTGATTGGGAGCACCTGCGATGTTGGGCGCCATGGGACAGTCTGGAATGAAAACAGTGGCAATCCCATTCCATGGCTGACTTGTTAAGAAAAAAACTGGCGGGGGCATTGCCGCCAGTTTTGCTTTGAGGGCTATTTGAGCGCCGCGTCGTCCTTTTAGACAGGCTATTTGCCAATTATCGGGTGAATGGGGAAAATCGGTTAAAATGTAAAGGTAAGCTGATTGGAGGAATCGCTTGAAACATTATCTGAAGAATTATTTATTTTTAGGCGGTATGGCGTCGTTGGTGATCCTTCTGGATCAGTGGAGTAAATTTTTGATCCGCGCCAACCTGCAGGTGGGTGAAATCTGGTCGCCATGGGAATGGCTGACCCCCTACGCTCGCATCGTCCACTGGTATAACACCGGCGTTGCATTTGGTCTGTTCCAGGATCAGGGACAACTGTTTACCGTGTTGAAGATTGCGGTCTCGATTGCGATCATTTATTATTTTCCACGCGTGCCGGTCAACGATTGGCCCTTGCGGGTGGCGATCGGGTTGCAACTCGGTGGGGCTTTAGGGAATCTGGTTGATCGTATTGCGTTCGGTCACGTTATCGATTTTATTTCGGTGGGAAGCTTTCCGGTTTTCAACGTAGCGGATGCCAGCATCACGATTGGGGTAGCCGTATTGATCCTGGGTATCTGGATTCAGGAGCGGCAGAAAAAGAAAAACGGAGCGGCGCAAAAACTCCGCTTGGGGGAGGGAGACTCCGAAATCGACGGGGAAGCTGTTCGTTGAGTGGTGAAGAAAACGTCTGCTTCAACTTTACCGGCGAGCCGGGTGAACGGCTGGACAAATACCTGGCTTCCCGTTTGCCGTCTTACTCGCGTTCAAGGTTGCAGGGGTTGATTCGGGTGGGATATGCGCAGGTAGACGGGAAGGTGGTTGTAAAAACCGGCTATCCGTTGGCAGAAGGACAAACGGTCGAATTGCACATACCGCCATCCCAGCCTTCCGATCTGGTTCCCGAAGCGATCCCACTCGACATCATTTACGAGAATGACGATTTGATGGTGGTTAATAAGCCGGCGGGAATGGTGGTTCACCCGGCGGCGGGACATTTCCGCGGGACGCTGGTGCATGCAGCCCTGGCGCACGCTCCGCAGTTGGAAGGCATCGGCGGCGAACAGCGACCCGGTGTGGTGCACCGTCTGGATAAAAATACTTCCGGTTTGATCTTGCTGGCAAAAAACGACCGCTCCCATCGTTGGTTGCAACACCAGTTCCGGCTGCGCAAGGTGGATAAGATGTATCTGGCATTGGTGGACGGTGCTCCACCGACCCCTGAAGGGCGGGTGGAAGCGCCGATCGGGCGGGACACGGCGCACCGCAAAAAATTGGCGGTGTTGCCGCCCGGGCGCGGCAGGGAGGCTATCAGTGAGTATTTCACCCGTCAATGTTTTGCTTCTCACACCTTGCTGGAGGTGCATCCGCTGACGGGTCGGACGCACCAGATTCGACTGCACATGGCATTCATCGGGTGTCCCGTGGTGGGGGATACCCTCTACGGGCGCAAAAAACCGACCTTGCTGATTGAACAGCATTTCTTGCACGCGGCGCGTCTGAAGATCCTGTTACCGGGCGACACCACTCCTTCTGTCTTTGAGTCGCCTCTCTCGGAAGATTTAGCGCGGCTGCTGCAGCGTCTGGAGTAGAGCAGGTCTGAATTTGTTGGATACGTCAATAAAATTTCTGATTTGTGAGCGATAAGCATGGACATCGTTGATCTGCGCTCCGATACGATTACCCAACCAACCCCGGCGATGCGGGCAGCAATGGCGAACGCCGTGGTGGGCGACGACGTCTATGGAGAGGATCCTACGGTCAATCGCCTGGAAGAACTGGCGGCGGAAAAAATGTCTAAGGAGGCGGGTTTGTTCGTGCCTTCGGGCACCATGGGCAACTTGGCTGCGATTCTGACCCATTGCAACCGCGGCGACGAGGCGATCATGGGCAACCTGGGACATACTTTCCTCTATGAGGGGGGTGGGCTTGCCGCTCTCGGCGGTGTTCAACCGCACCTCCGGCCCAATCAACCTGACGGCACGCTGCGATTGGAGGACATCCGCGCTGCCATCCGTCCCAATGACCTTCATCAGCCAATCTCCCGCTTGCTGGTGCTCGAGAACACCCACAACCGCTGTGGAGCGGTAGCCCTCAGCGTTGACTATTGCCGCCAGGCGACCGAACTGGCGCGTTCCATGGGTTTGAAGACCCATCTGGATGGCGCCCGTATTTTCAATGCCGCCATCGCTCTGGGCACAAATGCCGCTGAATTGGCACAGCCTTTCGATTCGGTGACGTTTTGTTTGAGCAAAGGCTTGTGCGCTCCGGTTGGCTCGGTGTTGTGTGGCTCGGCAGATTTCATCGCCCGGGCACGTCGTATTCGCAAGCAATTGGGGGGCGGGATGCGTCAGGCGGGCATCCTGGCAGCCGCCGGCATCGTGGCGTTGGAAGAGATGCCAGCATACCTGGCACAAGATCATCGTCGGGCGAAAGCGCTGGCGGTGGGACTGGCGCAAATCAAGGGATTGGTCGTGGAAAGCAATCCACCGCATACCAACATGGTTTTTGTCGCACTGGCTGAAGGCGATCGTCGAAACGCGGCGCAGGTGAGCGCCGAGTTGGATGCGGTTGGGGTTAAGGTTGGTGTGGTGGCTGAACGTCGTTTTCGTCTGGTTACGCATTACTGGATCGATGATGCTGGCGTCGAACGGGTGATTCAGGCTTTTGGGCGGGTGTGCGCTTGATTGTCCCTCCCTGTCCTGCTGGGCTTGGCAGGAAGCAAGCAGAGATTATGTTATAATCTTAAAATCAACTTATTTATCATGATTTATCCATTGCAGCCGTTTGCCGGGTAGCATGAAATTTCGCGGGGCAGCGGTTTTCCGCGTATGGTGAAGCGGATGCATAATTCGTGAGGAGATTAATATGGAATCGTTTATCACCCTTTCCCAAATCGATCAGTCGACAGAAGTAGTGCGTCGTAAGACTTCCCACCAACCGGAAGTTGGCATGATTCTCGGGTCGGGGTTGGGCGCGCTGGCAGAAGAAGTGGAGGCGGCTGATGTAATCCCTTACTCGGAGTTGCCGCACTGGCCAATTTCGACCGTAGCCGGCCATGTTGGCAGGCTGGCTATTGGCATGCTCGCCGGCAAGTGCGTCATGGTTTTGCAAGGCAGGGCGCATTATTATGAAGGGTATTGCATGGATGAGGTCACGCTGCCGGTGCGGGTGATGCAGCGCCTCGGCATCAGGACTCTTTTTCTGACCAATGCCGCCGGCGCTATCAACCCCGATTATGTTCCTGGTGATTTGATGATGCTTACCGACCACCTAGCGTTGGTGGCGATGGCTGGCTTGAATCCGCTGCGGGGACCGAATATCGACGAACTGGGAGAGCGTTTTCCTGATATGAGCCAGGTTTATGATCGTGGACTGCATCAGACAGTGCGCCAGGTAGCCAAGGAAGCGGATATTAAGCTGCGCGAGGGTGTGTATGTCGGGTTGGCGGGACCTTCCTTTGAATCCCCTGCCGACTTGCGATTCTTGCGGGCGATCGGCGCCGACGCCGTTGGCATGTCCACTGTGCCGGAGGCAATTGTGGCACGACACGGCGGCATGCGCGTCCTGGGGATTTCGGGCATCAGCAATAAAGCCAATCTGGATGGTAGTACACTGACCACCCACGAAGAGGTGCTCGAAGCGGGCAAGGTGATCGCCCCCAAACTGAAATCGATTTTGTTGGGTGTGCTGAATCGACTTTAATGGCGCCGGCATCTTGTTGCTATTCTTTTCCGGCTTATTCTTGTATCTTTTTGATGCGTTGTTGAAGCATGGCATCGGTATTTAATTTTCTGGAAACGTACGAGACCTGGATTTACCTGTTGCTGGGTCTGATTGCACTTCCTTATTTGAATAAAGTCGTGGTTGCCTGGCAGGATTGGCGGCTGGCGGTCTTCGGGCTGGAGCGTGAAGCCGCCCAGCGACGGCTAAGCTCAGCGCTGACGGTCATCCTGATGTTGTTAATGCTGGCAACGCTGGAGTTCACGCTGGTTTCATTTGTAGCGCCGGTGGTACCGCGGGTGGGGCTGCTTGCCACGCCGACCCTGGACATGCTGGGCGAGGGGGAAGTGGCGCCGGTGGCGGAAGAAGCAATGCAAGAGACTCCGCAACCGGGCGAAGAAGAAGAAACGACCCCTGTTGCTCCAGGCTGCATGCCGGATCAGATCGAGTGGACCACGCCGCGTGATGGCGACGTGGTCAGTGACATCGTGGCGCTAGAGGGAACGGTGTTCGTGTCTAACCTGGGTTTCTATAAATATGAATACACCCGCTCGGGCAGCGAAAATTGGATCACCATTGCCGCCGGTAATGAGCGCAAGCGCGACGAACTGCTGGGCGGGGTGTGGAACACCGCCCAATTGGAGCCCGGTGAATATCGCTTGCGGCTGGTGGTGACCGATAACCAGAACGCAATCCTGCCGATCTGCGAGATTGGCGTTAC
>JBBIKU010000004.1:0-8129 GCA_037445245.1 Anaerolineaceae bacterium | reverse complement strand
CCCTGAGGATGGACACTGAATGCCAGAAATTGAAATCCGTCCTGCTGCACCCCCCGAATTCCCTGGGTTATGGGAGATCGATCACGCTTTCCACTCCAATTATGTGTGGCAGATGGAACGCCTTGTGGAAGAAGGACAGATTACGGTGCGATTTCGGGAGGTGCGCTTGCCACGGGCGGTGCGCATTGAGTACCCCTATTCACGCCATTACCTGGAAGCGGAATGGGGAATGCACCCCAATGTTTTGCTGGCAAGTATGCAGAGGAGAGCGGTGGGCTATGTTCGCCTCAAGGAAACCGTTTTACCGCAAACTGCCCTGATCAAAGACTTGGCGGTGAGACCGGAAGTTCGGCGAAAAGGCGTTGCCAGCGGTTTGATCCTGGCAGCTCAGGATTGGGCGGCGCAGCGTGGAATGCGCCGAGTGGCAATTGAGATTCAATCCAAAAATCACCCGGCGATCGAATTAGCAAAGAAATTAGGTTATGAATTTACCGGCTATCAGGACCGTTTTTATCCCAGCCAAGATATTGCCCTCTTTTTCAGCCGCTATTTTCGCTGAAAGCGTACCGCTGCGTTGCCGGATGGAGTTCCGATGATCGGAGGCTGGCAGGAGGGGCTGCTCATCTTCTTTAGAACCATCAATCAGATCGTGATGGCGGGAATTGCCATTACGGCGTTTTCGCTGTTGCTTTATGCCCTGACCTTCAACCTGCGCGACCGGGTGGCGCGCTTGTTTGCTGCCATCATGATCTGTGTTGTGATCGTTTACACCACAGAGACGATGAGCAGCACCACCCAGATCGCTTGGCAGGTGGATATTTGGCTGCGGTTGCGCTGGATTGGGATCATCCTCTTGCCGGCGATTTACCTGCACTTTTCGGATGCACTGCTAGCAATTACCGGGAAGACCAGCCGCTGGCGACGGTTTTGGGCGGTGCGGATTGTATACTTGATTTCGCTGGTATTTCTGGTGCAACTGGCAAGGGGGCATTTTATCGGTGCCTTACAGCCGGACGCTTTGCCGGTGGCATATCTGGAACCCACCTGGGTAGCCCGTACCTTTATTTCCTATTATGTGACGGTTATGGGGGTGTCTTGGTTCAATTTCTGGCGCGCCTACCGCCGAACGACCACCCCCACCAGCCGACGCCGCATGGCTTATTTGATTGGCGGTGCCCTCGCGCCGGCAATGGCTGCTTTTCCGTTTATGCTGTTCGGCTCCACGATCGCTACCGCCTACCCCACGATCTTGTGGGGGGTGGCGGCAACGAGCAACTTGGTGTACTCGGTGTTGATGGTGGTGATGGCGTATTCGGTGGCATTTTTTGGCGTTCCCTGGCCGGACCGCGTGGTCAAAAGCAGACTGTTTAAATGGATTCTGCGTGGACCGGTCATCGCAAGTTTTACCCTGGCGCTGACCACCATTGTTCGGCGTCTAGGAGAATCATTTGGCGCCGGTTACACAGCACTGGTGCCAATCACCATGGTCAGCACGGTGCTGATCGGGCAATACCTGATTACCATCCTGGGGTCATTCTGGGAGAAATGGCTGTTCTTCGGCGGTGATCGGCAGGAATTGACGCTGATACGCTTCCTGGAACAACATCTCTTGACCCGCAATGACCTTGCGCAGTTCATGGAAATGATCCTGGCGGCTGTGCGCGACCGTTTACAGGCGGGGGGGGCGTATGTGGCTGCACTTGACGGCGAAAACCTGGAATTGGTCTTTACGACCGGCAAAACCAATTTTGATGACCGGGCGGTTTCCGATCAATTGTCTCGCCTGACGGGTGGCGACGATCGCCGTGAAAATCTCTTCCGCTGGGGGGATGATTACTTGGTGCCGCTGATTTACACCACGGCGAGCGGCGAATCGAACCTGCAAGGTTTGCTGGGGGTTTCAGGAGTTGGCGCTAAGACCCTGGACAGCGAAGAACTAGAAGCTCTGGCTGTGTTGGCAAAACGGGCGGCGCTGGCATTGTTTGATCGCAGAACACAACAAACGGTCTTTCGCTCATTTGAAGATATGGCGCCCAATTTCGAGACCATCCAACGCATTCGGGCAGCAGGGCGTTATGATGGCGCCACTCTGCTGCAAGAAGAGATTCCATCCGTGTCGGTGGATGTGTTTCAATGGGTCAAGGAAGCGCTCAGCCATTATTGGGGCGGTCCGAAATTAACCAAAAGCCCCTTGCTGGATTTAAAGGTAGTGCAGGAGTCGCTTCACTCGCATGAGGGAAATCACGCAAATGCCTTGCGGTCGGTGCTGCGCCAGGCGGTGGAACGCGTAAAACCGGAGGGCGACCGGCGGTTTACTGCCGAGTGGATATTGTATAATATTATTGACATGAAGTTCTTGGAAGGCAAAAAAGTGCGCGAGGTAGCGCTGCGTCTGGCAATGTCTGAAGCCGACCTTTACCGCAAGCAAAAGGTCGCAATCGAAGCCGTGGCCAGGGCGATCCTGGACATGGAAGCCAAGACACGAAACCATGTCACAGACGAGATGCCGTCACTTGGGGAGGGAAGCCATGGCGGTCGGTGATCTTGATAGCGAGTCCTTATTGGAAGTGGCAGGTCGGGGAGGTGGGAAGATGATTATGGATGGTTTCAGTGAGGAACGCCCTCACCAAGCACATGAAACGCCTGATGAAGGCTGGTGGGCTTCTGTGTTAGCCGATGAAGCCATTCTGCACCCTCAGCGGGTCGAGTTACCCCCGAAAAGCGAAATATCCATCAGCTATGAAACGGTTGACTGGAGACGGGTTCAACAAATTTTCGAACAAGATGAGATCGTCATGATGACGGTGACCGCCTTTAACCGGGGCGGGTTGCTGGCTCAAGGGGATGGCATTAAGGGATTTGTGCCGATCTCGCATCTGGTTGAAATCCCCTCTTGCACCATCAGCGAGGATGAACGGCAGATGCGTTTGGCGAAGTATGTCGGTCGTAACATATCGCTCAAGGTGATCGAATGTGATCCTTCAATGGAGCGGATCGTCTTGTCTGAACGCGCTGCCCGCGCCGGGGAGGGAAAACGCAAGGAGCTTTTTCAGTCACTCAAGGTTGGCAAAACCATCACGGGTTCGGTCACCAATATCACCGATTTCGGGGTGTTCGTCGATCTGGGAGGCGTCGAGGGCTTGATTCACGTATCCGAGCTTTCCTGGGGTAGGGTGCAGCATCCCTCGGATGTGCTGCAGGTTGGCGAGTGTGTCGAAACGACGATCCTCCAGGTATGTGAGGAGAGCGCCCGCGTGGCATTGAGCCTCAAACGACTCAGACCTAATCCGTGGGACACCATCCTGGATACGCTTAGCGTGGGGGATGCGGTTTCGGCAACCATTACCACCATTATGCGGTTTGGCGCGTTTGCCCGTTTGGAAGAAGGGGTGGAAGGATTGATCCACGTTTCCTCGATGGCTGTCCCTGGTAGCAAAAGAGAGCTGGAGCGGGCATTCCATGTCGGGCAGCGGGTCAAGGTTCGCATCCTGCATATCGATGTGCCACGCCGCCGTCTTGGGTTGGGCTTGGTACAGGCAGAATGAGCCGTTCTGCACATCCTGATCAAAAAAAGAAGAAAAAACCCTCGAGTAGTTATTCTCAAAGGGCACAAAAGTCATCTCAAGACCTGTGGGGCACAGCCGGCAGGATGTGGTTCGATTTCCGCCGCTTTGGCTCGGATATCCTGGGCGTGGCGCTTACCGCTATGGCGCTGTTGATCCTGCTGGGGTTGAGCGGGCTGACCGAAGGAGCGTTTGTCACCCCGCTGGCGGGTTTTATCCGTCGTTTGTTTGGGTGGGGAAGCTACCCGCTGGCGACGGTGTTCGGATTGACGGGGGTGTTCTTGCTGTTTCGCAGAACGCCGGCGCTACCGGTGGCGGGTCTTGCCAGAATCTTGGCTTTGGAAATGTGGGCTTTTTGCATATTGGCGCTGCTTGCCATTGCCGGCGGTAGATCCCTGGTTCGGGCAGAAAGAGGTCTGGATGGTGGGTTGGTCGGGTGGGGCTTGACCGAATTGGTGGAAATCCTCATCCCATCGCCGCTGGCTACGTTTTTGTGGGTAGCGTTGCTTGTGGTTTTTTCGATCTTGGGCTTCGGTTTTTTATTGCCGGTCTTGAAGCGGGTGGCAGTGCATCTGAGATTGATGCCAGCGGATGGCACTCCTGCCCGGCTGCCGCCGGCACCACTTCAACCGCCGCGGCAGGTTGGCGCCGACTCAAAGCAAGCTTTGCTGAAAGCCCGAGTCTCTAAGCTCGAGGCACAAAAGCTGCCCTTGCGGGATGAACGCCTGCCGCCACTGACGTTGTTGATGCCAGAACAATCCCAGCAGCCCGATGAAGCCAACATTCATACCACCGCAGCCCTGCTGGAAAAAACATTGGCTGAGTTTGGTATCCCCTCCCGGGTGATCGGCTTTCGGGTGGGTCCTTCGGTGACCCAATTTGCGGTGGAACCTGGCTTTATCGAAAAGATCACGCCTGAGGGAACACAGGCTCGCCAAAAAGTGCGCGTGTCGCAAATATCGGCTTTGTCGCGTGATATTGCGCTGGCGCTTTCAGCCGAACGTTTGCGCATTGAAGCGCCAGTGCCGGGGCATTCCTTTATCGGCATCGAGGTGCCGAATGTTCACAGCACATTGGTACGCCTGCGCCCAATTCTGGAGACCGAGGTGTTTCAAAGCCTGGGGTCGCCGCTGGCGGTGGCGGTGGGGAAGGATGTGTCGGGACAGGCGGTAGTGGGCGACCTAGCGCGCATGCCGCATCTGTTGGTGGCTGGCACCACCGGCTCTGGAAAATCGGTGTGCATTGCGGCGCTGGCGGTCTGTTTGGTGATGAATAATTCGCCTTCGGAGCTTCGGCTGGCGCTGTTGGACCCCAAGATGGTCGAGCTGATTCGTTTCAATGGTATGCCACACTTAGTGGGAAAGGTGGAAACTAAACCGGAGCGCATGTTGGCAGTGCTGCGTTGGGCACTGGTTGAGATGGATCAACGCTACCGTAAAATGGAAACGGAACGCGCTCGCGATTTCGATGCCTACAATAAGAAGATGGCGCGGCGGCGGCAGGCAACCCTGCCCAGGGTTGTGATCATGATCGATGAACTGGCAGACCTGATGATGGCTGCTCCAGACCAGACCGAGCAGAGCCTGGTGCGTCTGGCGCAGATGGCGCGGGCGACCGGCATTCATCTGGTGGTGGCGACACAGCGCCCCAGCACGGATGTGGTGACCGGCTTGATCAAAGCAAATTTTCCGGCGCGCATTTCTTTCACGGTTGCTTCTTCAGTCGATTCGCGGGTCATTCTGGATGCCAACGGTGCAGAAACGCTGTTGGGACGAGGCGACATGCTTTTCCTTGATCCGGAACTGGGAAAACCAATCCGCTGTCAGGGTGTTATGGTTACCGATCACGAGATTGATCGTATCGTCGCCTACTGGAAGCGAGAATCACCCGCCGAGGTGCAAACGGCGCCTTGGGAGAAACTGCTGGCTGAAGCGGACAACGCCGGCGATGCCCTCATCGAGCAGGCGCTTGCGGTTGTGCGGCAAATGCAGCGCGCCAGCGCCTCGCTGTTACAACGCCGCCTTCGGATTGGATACCCACGGGCAGCCAGGCTGATCGATGAACTGGAAGAAATGGGCGCGGTCGGTCCTGCCTTGGGGGGAGGGCGCGAACGAGAGGTGTTGTGGTACGCCGCGGCTGAGGATTCAGAAGTTGAAGAGAATATCCCCTAAATTGAAGGCAGCATTCGCCCGGCGCTCTGATCGGAGGTGGTAAAATTGACCTGTTTTTATTAAGGGGTGCAAACCCCTATTCCCTGCTTGATTGGAGCGCGTTGTGGAGCATGCAGTGAAAAAAGAAGCCCGAACCCTCACTGACACCCTGCGGGGTATGTTTCGGGGAGTTTTCGAACCGATTGCTGGATTTTTGGTTCGTTTGGGTCTCAGACCCAATACGGTTACCATCTTTGGTTTAATCGGGCAAGCTGCCGCCGCCTATCTGATTGCCGTCGGCATGATCACCTGGGGCGGTTTGTTGTTGATCGTCATGGCGCCGATCGATTTTCTGGATGGAACAATGGCGCGGCTGCGCGGAGAATCGAGCCGCTTTGGCGCTTTTGTTGATTCGGTTACCGATCGTTACTCAGAATTTGTGGTTCTGGGTGGTTTGCTCATTTATTACCTGGGACAGGAGAACTGGATGGCGTGTGGGCTGGTTTATCTTGCTGCAACCGGCTCCGTTTTGGTGTCTTACGTCCGGGCGCGGGCTGAATCGCTGGATTACCAATCCAAGGTTGGTCTGCTGACGCGCGTGGAGCGCTACCTGGTCTTGATCCCGGCGTTGGTTTTCAACCGCCCGCTGATTGCCTTGTGGATCATTGCCATCTTCGGTCACCTGACCGCCTTCCAGCGCATTCTCAATGTGCGCTGTCAGGCGCGCCAACAGGAACCGCATCTGTTCAACAAGAAGTAACTCATATTTACTGAAAGGGCAGAGTTCGTTCTATGAGTCAGGGTTTTAATATCGGACCGATTTTTATCCATTATTACGGCATTTTGATCATGCTGGGAGCATTGGCGGCCGCCTGGCTTTCGGATCGTGAAGCGCGCCGGCGGGGTGAAAACCACGAATATGTCTGGGATTGCCTGCCCTGGGCGTTAGGCGCCGGCATCGTCGGGGCGCGCCTTTGGCATATCCTTACCCCGCCCGAGTCGATGGTGGCGCAGGGGATCACCCCCTTGTATTATCTGACCCATCCGCTGGACGCGCTGGCAATCTGGCGCGGCGGGCTGGGAATCCCGGGGGCGGTGATGGGCGGTGCGCTGGCGCTTTATATCTATCTGCGGCGCAAAAAAGCCAGTTTTGCCACCTGGACTGACATCGTGGCGCCGGGTCTGGCGCTGGCGCAGGCGATCGGGCGATGGGGGAATTTCGTCAACCAGGAGCTATACGGAAAACCCTCCGATCTGCCGTGGGCGATATTTATCGAACCGCGTTTTCGGCTGCCCGGTTACGTGGACGTTGCTACCTATCATCCGGTCTTCCTCTACGAATCATTATGGAACCTGGCGACGATGGCTTTTCTGTTGTGGGCGGCGAGGCGCTTTGTCAACAGGTTGCTCCCCGGCGATATATTCTTAATGTATCTGGTTCTTTATCCGTTCATTCGCTTTTGGCTGGAGTTCATCCGCATCGATCATTCCAATGTCGGTGGTCTCAACATCAACCAGACCTTGATGGCGTTGATCGGTTTGCTTTCGTTGGGCTTTCTCATTCGGCGACATCGGAGACCGAAGCCCTTCGCCGGGGAGGGCGAAGCCTGAGCCCATTGCTTTATTGTTAGGTCGGCGGCGGTAAAAATCGGGTATGATTATTGTTATTCGAATGACTGGCAGACCCGAGAATTGGAATGATTTACGCCGAAGACCTGACCAAACATTTCGACCGCTTTGTCGCCGTTGATGGCATTCATTTAGAGGTATCCCCTGGCAAATGCCTGGTGTTGCTGGGTCCCAACGGTGCCGGGAAGACCACCAGCGTCCGGATGCTGACCTCGATGCTGGTGCCGACGCGCGGCAGAGCGTTGGTGGCTGGCTTTGATGTGGTGCATCAAGCGGAAAAAGTACGCGCTGCCGTAGGCGTTTTGACCGAGCAGCACGGTCTATACGGCAGGATGAACGCCATCGAATATCTCACCTTTTTTGGCAAACTGTATAACTTGCCCCCCAGCTGTCTTCGTAGCCGGATTGCCATCTTGCTGGAACGTTTCGGGCTCGCCGATGCCGGCAAGAAACGTCTGGGTGAGTATTCAAAGGGTATGCGCCAGAAGCTGGCGTTGGTGCGCGCTTTGCTTCACGAACCGTCGGTGTTGTTATTGGAAGAGCCGACCTCGGCGATGGACCCAGAAAGCGCCCGCATGGTTCGGGATGCGATTGCAAGCCTCCGATCGAGCGACCGCACGATTCTGCTGTGCACGCATAATTTGATGGAAGCCGAAGAACTCGCCGACCAGGTTGCCATTATTCGCCGCGGACGCATTTTGGTGAATGATACGCCGGATATCCTGAAACGAAAAATGCTGGGAGCGGTGGAATATGAAGCCCGCCTGAATCAAATCGTAAATGGGTG
>JBBIKU010000003.1:0-40816 GCA_037445245.1 Anaerolineaceae bacterium | reverse complement strand
CGCCTCGATCTCCACCGCTCCCCCGCGCGGCAGCCCTGCGACCGCGATCGTGGAGCGCGCTGGCGGCTCTTGGGTGAAGAACTCGCCATACACCGCGTTCATCCGTTCAAAATCAGCCATGTCGCGTAAGAAAACCGTCGTTTTGACTACATTCTCTAAACCTAAACCAGCGCCGCGCAACGCATTTTGGAGATTGGTGAGGGACTGGCGAGACTCGGCTTCAATGCCGCCTTCGACCACATTGCCGGTGGCAGGATCAAGCCCAATTTGACCCGAAGCAAAAACCAAATGCCCGGCTTGCACCGCCACCGAATAAGGACCGATCGGCTTGGGCGCCTTGTCCGCCAGGATGATTTTTCGCTCATTACATTTTCCCATATCTAACCTCCGTGTGAATTCGATGCGCCTATGATTCTAAGCCATCTTGCAAAAAAGGTAAATGGTAACCTTTTTGTGTGTTAGCCCTTTTGCGGATGTTTCGGGATTTGGTTGGTATAATTCGGGGCGCGAAAAGAATCGTGCGAGAGTGAACATTGATGTTAGAAAAATTATCCGCCATCGAAGAAAGATATCATGAACTCGGCAGGCTGCTCGAAAGCAGCGGCGATGACTACCAGCGCGCCGCCGAATGGGCGAAAGAACGCGCCAGCCTTGAGCCGATCTACAACGCCGCGCAGGATTACCGTCAAGCCCTGCAGCGCATCGAAGAGGCGCGTTCGCTCGAAAACATACCCGATGAAGAGTTGCGTCAGCTCGCCCTCAGCGATTTGGAAGAATTGCAGCCCCGCGCCGAGCAGCTCGAAAAGACCCTCAAGGGGATGCTGGTTCCAAAAGACCCACGTGACGAGCGCAATGTGATCGTTGAAATCCGCGCCGGCACCGGCGGCGAAGAAGCCGCCCTGTTTGCCGCCGATTTGTTCCGCATGTATGCCTATTACGCCGAACGCAGACGTTGGAGTGTTGAGGTGTTGTCGCAAAACGAGACCGGCATCGGCGGGTTCAAAGAAATTATTTTTCTGATCAAGGGCAAGGGGGCTTACTCCTATCTGAAATTCGAATCGGGCGTCCACCGCGTCCAGCGGGTGCCTGCCACCGAAGCATCCGGGCGAATCCATACTTCAACCGTAACAGTCGCTGTTCTGGCAGAGATGGAAGAGGTCGACGTGCAAATCCCCGAATCAGATCTGCGCATCGATGTCTTTCGCTCTGCCGGGGCTGGCGGGCAGAGCGTGCAGAAGAATTCGACCGCCGTCCGCATCACACATCTGCCGACCGGAATGGTGGTTGCCTGTCAGGACGAACGCTCCCAGTTGCAAAACAAATTGCGAGCAATGAGTATTTTGCGCGCTCGCCTGTACGAAATGGAAGAAGAAAAGCGCAGCCGTGAAGTCGATGCAGACCGCCGCTCACAGGTCGGCAGCGGCGAGCGCGCCGAAAAAATCCGCACCTACAATTACCCCCAATCGCGGGTCACCGACCACCGTATCAATTACTCCGCCCACAATCTCTCTGAGGTGTTGAACGGCAACCTGGATGAATTCATCGACGAGTTGGTCGAGCGCGCCGAAGCCGAACGTCTCGCCACGATCGGCATAGAAGATGACAACATCTGACATCCGCGCTTGGCTGGCGCAGGCACATGCCCGCCTGTCGCCGCGTCGGGACAACCCCGCTCTCGAGGCACAGGTTTTGCTGACAGCGGCCTTGCAAAGACCTCGCACCTGGGTCTTTGCCCATCCCGAAGCGACGTTAACCAGTGAACAAACCAGAGCCTTAGATCTTAAACTGGAGCGTCTGCTGGCGGGAGAACCCCTGCCCTATTTGATCGGGCACTGGGAATTCTTCGGGCTTGATCTGTTGGTTGCGCCCGCCGTGCTGATCCCCCGTCCGGAGACCGAGCTGCTGGTCGAACAGGCGCTGCAATGGCTGCACGCCAACCCTGCCCGCAGAACGGTAGCAGATGTTGGCTGCGGCAGCGGCTGTATTGCGATCAGCTTAGCCAGTCGCATCTCGGACTTGAAACTGACCGCAATCGACTGCTCGCTTGATGCTCTGGTCATCGCCCAAAAAAATTCGGCGCGTCACAACCTCCAAAGCCGGGTTCACCTGGCAGCCTCCAACTTGCTGACCGCCTTCGAGTCTCGCTGGGATCTGGTATGCGCCAATCTGCCTTATATCCCGACTGCAACCTGGGCGAATTTAGAGGTCGCCGAATACGAGCCGCGCCTGGCATTGGACGGCGGTGCAGACGGCTTGGTTTTCATCCAGCGGTTGCTCGAGGATGCGCCGCGCTGGCTCGCCCCGCAAGCGTTGATCTTGATCGAAATCGATCCCGAACAGAAATCTGCCGCAATGAGGATTGCTCGTCGCGTTTTTCCGGCTGCACAGGCTGAAGTGATTCCTGACCTGGCTGGCGCACCGCGCCTGCTGCGTGTGCAAACCTGATTCCTCTCAATACTGCGCGCTACTCCCACATGCGGTAACGCCGCAGCGCCGTCGCAAGGATCATGTTCACCAGTTCGGTGTGCCCCACGCCATCCGCTTCAGCTTCGATCACGATGTCCGAAATGCGCGGTGCAAGACCCGGCAGTGGATTGATCTCCAAAATGTAAGGCTTCCAATTATCGTTTGCATCCAGTCTGAAATCGATCCGTGCCACATCCTGCGCGCCGGTTACCCGAAAAACTGCTGCTGCCAGCCAGTTCAACTCGTCGATGGTATCCTCATCCAGCGGTGCCGGACAAAGGTAATTCAACTGATCTGCCAACGCCACCTTGAGACGGTTGCTGTAGACCGCGTCGCTGTCCAGATAGGGTTTTAGATCCACCTCCAGGGGCGGGAAGAAGCGCAAGCCGGCGTGAATCCGGTGCGCCGACAGGTTGTACGGCAGTCGCCGGGCAACCGGACCGACCAGATTGCCCACAACTCCCACTGTTACCTCCCTGCCCTCGATGAATTGTTCCACCAGCGCTGGTTGGTGATATTGGTTCAGGATGTAATCCAATTGCTCGCGCAATTCCACTTCGCTGTGGATCACCGAGCGGGCGCTCACCCCCATCCCGGTACCCTCGCGGCTGGGCTTGACGAACAGTGGGAAAGAGAGATCATCGTGGAGAGGCTCGTCCACCCGTTCAAAAGTTTGAAAGTTTGGCGTTGGCAGATCGTGGTAGGTTAGAACGCGCTTGGTCATCGGTTTATCCAGCGCCAACGCCAGCGTTAACACCTGCGAGCCGGTGTACGGAATCCTCAACATTTCCAGCAGCGCCGGCACCTGGGCTTCACGAGCGTCGCCGAAGTGACCCTCACAAATATTGAAGCAGATATCCGGCTTGAATTTCTCTAGGGCGCCAACCAGGGTAACGCCCCCCTCGAAGAATTCCCCCACATGCCCACCGGCGCGCAGCGCCTCGACCAGCGCCTGCACCGTTTTCTCCGAATCCAGATCGTCCCACTGATCTGCGGGCAACCCTTCAAGATGCGGTGCGTTGACCTTTAAATTCGCCAGAACCGCAACCCGGAATTTTTTCACATTTCGCTCCTGCGCTGAAATTTCAGCGCATTATAGCACCCGCAAGCGCAACTGCGCAGGGATGGTTTTATCCAAACTGTTACCGAAGATCCTTTGAGAAGATCACCAGGTCGTCACGCCGGAAAAACCCATTCTGCTGCCAGAAGCGTTTGGCGATCTCGTTGTCGGCGTACACAAAAATGTGGCAGCGTTCGATGCCGATGCGCCGGAACGCCCGCAAACATTCATCGCTCAAACGGGCGCCGATGCCGCGGCGCTGCCACTCGGGCGAGACCGCTAGGTGATGGATGAAGCCGCGCCGCCCGTCCTGCCCGCCCAGGATCGTCCCCACCAGCTTTTCCCCGGCGCGGGCAGTGAAGCTCAGCCCCGCGTTGCGCTTGAAAAACAGTGGATCGAATCGCGGTCGTCGGCGCGGCTCAAACCGATCCCGGGCAACGCCTGCCACAAAGCCAGCATCGCCTCGTAATCAGCGATCGACATCGGGCAAATTTCAACCGGTTCAGGCGTTGAATTCGAGGACATCCGCATCTGCCAGCAGCGCTTCCACTGCCCGGCGGTGGTTGGCACCGCTGCCGTAAACGTTCCAGGTAAAGTGCAGATTCGCGCCTCGCCGGCCGTATTTGCGGTCGGTGATCTTCAGGCGGTGTTCGCACAGCATCGCTTCGAGCTTGCGGTACTTCTCGTCATCCGGTCTGCACACGATCTCGTAGGTGCGCCGTTCAAAATGGCGCTCGAGGAAACGCTCGAAAAAAGGAAATATCCACAACACCATCAGAACGAAACCGGTAGCCGCCAGGGCGAACCAGTAATGCCCGCCGCCGATACCCATCCCCAGCGCCGCCGCCAGCCAGATGGTGGAGGCGGTGGTCAGCCCGCGCACCTGACCGCGTTCACGCAAGATCACCCCCGCCCCCAGGAAGCCCACCCCGCTGACGATGTTCGAGGCAACCCGGGTGGGGTCGCCAGTGACCGAAAGCCTGAGCGAGAAGATGGTGAACAGGGTCGAGCCGGCGCAAATGAAGATCAGCGTGCGAAAACCGGCATCCTTGTCGCGCAGCTCGCGCTCAATCCCGATCAAACCGCCCACCAGGATTGCCAGCAGCAGCTTGATCACATCATCGATTTGAATATAGGCTGAAGGAAACATCCTGCACCGCACCGCCAAGTTGACTTATAGTATAACCCAAACCAGCCACCAGGCTTCGTTCTATGAGCACAGGCAGTGCATCGATTTTTACAATCGCAGTATCGGCAACCTTACAGCACAAAGTTGACCAATTTCCGCGGCACCACAATCACTTTGCGGGGTTTGTTGTCTCCCAGGTGCTTCATCACCGCCTTGCTCTGCAGGGCAGTGAGGCGGGCGCTCTCATCGTCGATGTCTGCCGGAACAGTAATGCGATCGCGCACCTTACCATTAACCTGAACCACCAGCGTGATCTGTTCCTCAGCCGCCGCCTGCTCATCGAGGGTGGGCCAGGGTTGAGTGTGCACCGAGTACGCTTTTCCAAGCAGCGCCCACAATTCTTCACTAATGTGGGGTGCAACCGGCGCCAGCATGCGCAAGTAATAATCCACTGCCTCTTCCCATTCGTCGCTGCCCCACACGCCTTCTTGTTTGGCTTTGCTCATCTCGTTCATCAACTCCATCAGAGCGGAGACAATGGTGTTGAATTCAAACTGTTCGAAATCGCGGGTCACCGAGCGCAGCGTCTGATGCACCTTGCGGCGCAGGGATTTCAGCACCCTTCCGGCAGGTTTTCCCGCTCTACCGTCTTCCAGAATCGTGCTCCACACCCGCTGCAGCCAGCGTGACGAACCCTGAATGTTCCCCGGATCCCACGGACCGCCATCCGCCCAGCGATAGCCGAACATCAGGTAAGCCCGCACCGTGTCGGCGCCATAAATGCGCACCTGCTTATCCGGGTCAACCACATTACCGCGCGATTTGCTCATGCGCTGACCATCCGGTCCGAGAATCTGACCCTGGTTGCGCAAAACCAGCATGGGTTCGTCTCCTTTGCCGATGCCCATGTCGCGGCAGGCTTTGTGGAAGAAACGGGTGTAAATCAGGTGCATCGCAGCATGCTCAACGCCGCCGGTGTATACATCCACCGGCATCCAGTAATCGTACTCTTTGAGATCGAATGGACCTTCGTGATACCGGGGGCTCAGGTAACGCTGGTGATACCACGATGAGCACATGAAGGTGTCCATGGTATCCGTCTCGCGCTCAGCCTCGCCGCCGCAAACAGGGCAACAGGTGAAGCGCCAGGTAGGATGCAGCTTCAACGGGCTTTCGCCGGTCGGCAACCATTCCACATCATCCGGCAATAGCACCGGCAATTGCTCATCGGGCAGCGGCAGCGTACCGCACCTGGCGCAGTAGACAATCGGGATCGGCGCCCCCCAGTAGCGCTGACGTGAAATCAGCCAGTCGCGCAGACGGTAATTCACCGCCCCTTCTCCAATACCTCTGTCCTCCAGATAAGCGATCGTCTTTTCAGAAGCCTGATCGCCGGGTGTGCCGGTCAAGGGTCCGGAATTGACCATCATCCCGTATGCCGAAACAGCTTCTAGCATGGTTTTAGCGTCCAGTTGCTCCATCTCCGGCGGTTGGATCACCACCCGCACTTCAAGATTGAATTTGCGCGCAAACTCTAAATCGCGCTGATCGTGCGCCGGCACCGCCATGATGGCGCCGCTACCGTAGGTCATCAACACGTAATCCGCCACCCAGATCGGGATTTTCTCGTCATTGACGGAGTTGATGGCATAACCACCGGTAAAAACGCCGGTTTTTTCCTTATCAGTTGCCTCACGCTGGATATCGGTCTGCCGAATTACCTCTGCCACATACTGCTCCACGGCGGGTTTCTGAGCGGGGGTGGTGATCTTGGCTACCAGGGGATGCTCCGGCGCCAGCACCATGAAGGTCGCCCCCCACAAGGTATCCGGGCGGGTGGTAAAAATCTCCAGTTCGTCCCCCTGTTCGGTTCTAAACGCCACCGAAGCACCTTCCGAGCGACCGATCCAGTTGGTTTGCAGCGCACGCACCCGCTCGGGCCAATCAATGCCCTCAAACGACAACAATTCATCTGCATAGCGCGTGGTGCGGAAGAACCACTGTTCCAGCTCCTTTTTGATCACCGGCGTCCCGCAGCGTTCACAATGCCGGTCATCGCCCCACACCTGTTCGCGCGCCAGGGTGGTATTGCAATTGGGACACCAGTCCACCGGCGAATGTTTGCGGTAAGCCAGATCGTGTCGATATAACTGGTTGAAATACCACTGCGACCAGCGATAATATTCCGGGTCGGAGCTGACCGCCTCGCGCCGCCAATCGAACATGGCGCCCATGGTGCGCAACTGCTGCCGCATTCGCTCGATATTCTTGTAGGTCCATTCCTTCGGATGGATCTTGTTTTTGATGGCAGCATTTTCCGCCGGCAGCCCGAAAGCATCGAAACCCATCGGAAACATGACATTGAACCCCCGCATCCGCATGAAGCGGGCGCGAGCGTCTGCAGGGGTTATGGCATACCAGTGCCCGATATGCAGGTCGCCCGAAGGGTAGGGCAACATCGTCAGGGCATAGTGCTTGGGCTGATCAGGCGCAATATCGGCGTGGTACAACCCGTCTGCCTCCCATTTCCGCTGCCATTTGGATTCGATTTCTTCAGGTTTGTACATTCTATAAGGCAACTTTGCCATCCTTAAGTCCTCGCTGATTGTGAAAATAAAATCCTTCGCCCGTCAGGGACGAAGGAATGCCTCCGCGGTACCACCCTGCTTGCCCGGCAATAGCGCCGGACCGCTCTAATGCGCCATAACGGGCGAGCCCGAACCTGGCTGACCCTGCCTCACCAGGTTTGTATTGTCCAACACGGGACAAGCAGGCGAGTTCGGTCTGCGGATGTCCGCTGGCACCCCGCCGGGCTTACACCCACCCCGACTCGCTTGCGGATGACCTACTACTCCTGCCAATACAGATTATACAATTGTGCAAATAAAAAAGGCAACGACTGACGAGGAGAAACCCTCGTCCCTCGCCGCCTTATTGCTGACCAGGTGGACCCAGAGAGATTCGAACTCTCGACCTTCTCAATGCCATTGAGACGCGCTCCCAACTGCGCTATGGGCCCCTTTTGATTTTTCAGGTTCAAACAGCGCAACAACCGTGGTCGGCTGGGTTCCTTGCCCAGTGGACCTGGAGGGATTCGAACCCTCGACCTCTTCAGTGCGATTGAAGCGCGCTCCCAACTGCGCTACAGGCCCTTTTTCAGGGTGGTTGGGATTGTACACGATGGTATAACCACTGTCAAGCACTAAATGACATGATATGACTGTCAACCCTGCCACCAGGCAACCCCCAGCACACTCGGTCCGGTGTGAGCGCCGATAACCGGTGTCAATTCGCTAATATAAATCTCGCCGGGGGATAATAGTCGTTTGATATTTTTTTCTAGGTGAACCGCTTCTTGCTCATGATGGGTGTGGAAACAAATTAACACCGCGCACTGAGAATTAATGTGTTTCTGCATCCAGCCCATCATGCGCTGAATTGTTTTTTGCGCGTCCTTTCCATTCCTTGCAGCCTGATCTGCCCCTCAAAGAGGGTCATTACAGGATACACCCGAGGGTAGCGTTCAGAAGCGATTGGATCATCCCAATTCGTCCACCCCGTTCGAGAAAACGCAAGGTGTTTAGTACATCGATCATGCCGACCTGGCTACGCGCAGCATCGATTGCCCGCTGGATATCCGAAAGGGCTGCGCCCTAGCTGGCAAGCCGGGCTGCTAACAGCGCCATCAATCCCTGCGCCAGACCAGCAACCCCACTGTCGATGACTTCGACCCTGAAACGGTCGGCAATTTGTTCCGCTGCCAAACGCGCCGCATTATAGCATTGGGTCAGATTCTCCGGCGGGGATACAACGAGACCATCACGGTGATTGTTCGCCAAAGACTCAAAACACGCATAAAATTCTGCCGGAGACGGCGCAGCCGTAGTTGGATGTACACTTCCGCTTTGCAGACCTTCATAAAATTCATTCAGGTTTATATCGGCGTCATCACTGATCAGCTTCTCGCCAATGACCAGGCTCATCGGCACGATATGAATCCCCTCCCGTTGTGCCAGTCCGCATGGCAGCGAGGGTATGCTATCGGTAATGATCGCCGTTGAGCGGGACGCTGTTCGGCGAGGAGCATAGGCAGGGAACAATTCGTTTAGAATAATTCGTTTATCTTCCAGTTTTACCCAGCGCGAAAGCCGTTCAGGCAACGAACAGAGAAAGGTAACCACAGCCATGATCAGCGGAGACCAGATCACCCATACACTCTGACCCTGCCAGTAATTCATCACAATCATTAAAGGGAACGCAGCCAGCGTTGCCAGAATTCCGCTGCCCAGGCTGGCAAAGTAAACAATCCCATATACCGGCAGGGCGGCCAGGGCTGATATTGGCGATAACGCCAGCAGCCCCCCCAATGAGGTTGCCAAGCCGCGCCCGCCCTTGAAGCGGAAATAGAGCGGGAAATTGTGTCCAATGATAGTAGCGACTGCGCCCAGAATTGCGCCGCCTTCGCTCAACCCCAATCCTCGCACAACGAGAACTGGTAAACTGCCTGTGGACAGATCGAATATCGCAACCAGCGCAGCCGGTGCGATTCCAACCGAGCGAGCCACGTTGGCTGTACCGGCATTTCCGTCCCCCAGCGTCCGAATGTCAGCCTTTTTCCAAAGGCGGGTCACCAAAACAGCCGAGGAAATTAAACCAAGCAAATAATTTACGATGAAGATCATCAGGTACGCGGTCATCTTCTACCCTTCCCACCAATTCGCGTCGACGAGGTATTCAGCCTGAAGCTGTGGGATAAGCGGCGTGCCATTAATCGCGCTTGAAACCAATGCCCTCCATTTGGTGTATACTATATTTAGATTTTGCCCTTCCTCAGGATAAGGCTCTCATGAATCTGGATTCCAGAAGAAAACAATGGGAAGATGAAGTCCACCGCCCGCTCGTGGAACGTCACCCGGAGCGTAAAAAGGATTTTTCCACACCATCGCACATCCCGCTGCCGCCGCTCGAAGTTCCGCAGGATTTTGATTATCTCGAGAAGCTGGGCTTCCCGGGGGAATACCCTTTCACCCGCGGCATTCAACCAACCATGTACCGCGGCCGGCTATGGACGATGCGCCAGTACGCCGGATACGCATCCGCCGAAGACTCCAACCGCCGCTACCGCTACCTGCTCCAACAGGGGCAAACCGGACTCTCGGTTGCATTCGACCTGCCCACCCAGCTCGGTTACGACGCCGATGACCCGCTCGCCGGCGGAGAGGTCGGCAAAGTCGGCGTGTCGATTTCCTCACTGGATGACATGCGGATCCTCTTTCAGGAGATTCCCCTAGATAAGGTGTCCACCAGCATGACAATCAATGCCCCAGCAGCGATCCTGCTGGCGATGTACATCGCGGTCGCCCGCCATCAGGGCATCGAAGAGAAACAACTGCGCGGCACGATCCAAAATGACATTCTCAAAGAATATGTCGCCCGCGGCACCTACATCTTCCCCCCCCAGCCGTCCATGCGCCTGATCACCGACACCTTCAGCTACTGTGCTCAAAACGTGCCGCGCTGGAATCCGATCAGCATTTCGGGTTATCATATCCGCGAAGCCGGCGCCACCGCGGTTCAAGAGGTTGCCTTCACCCTGGCAAACGCTATCGCCTATGTGCAGGCGGCGCTCGATTCAGGCTTGCAGATCGACGACTTTGCCCCACAGTTGTCATTTTTCTTCAACGCCCATAACCATTTTCTGGAAGAAGTGGCAAAATTCCGCGCCGCCCGCCGTCTGTGGGCGCAAATTGTCAAAGAGCGTTTTGGCGCCGGCGATCCCCGCTCGATGATGCTCCGCTTTCACACCCAGACTGCTGGCTCAACCCTCACCGCCCAGCAACCCGAAAACAACATCGTGCGCGTTACCATGCAGGCACTGGCGGCAATCCTTGGCGGCACCCAATCATTGCACACCAACAGCATGGATGAAGCCTTGTGGCTTCCGACCGAAAAGGCGGTTCGTATTGCGCTGCGCACCCAGCAGATTATCGCCCATGAATCCGGTGTCGCCGATACCATCGACCCGCTCGGCGGGTCGTACGTCATCGAAAAATTAACCGCTGAAATCTGTCGCCTGGCGCAGGCATACATCGAAAAAATCGATGAAATGGGCGGCGCCCTGACCGCCATCGAAAACGGCTATCTTCAGCGCGAGATTCAGGAAGCCGCTTACCAGAACCAGCGGGCGGTGGAGGCGAACGAACAGATTATTGTCGGCGTCAATGCCTTCACCCAAGAAGAGACAATTGAACTAGAGCAGCTCAAAGTCGACCCGACCATCGAGCAGAATCAATGCGACCGGTTGCGCTCAGTGCGTGCCCGGCGTAGCGCCGAGCGAACCAGCGCCCTGCTCGAGCAGGTCGCGCGAACCGCCGCCACAAACGAGAATCTGATGCCGTTGCTGATCGAATGTGTCGAAAATGACTTAACCCTGGGAGAAATCACCATCGCCTTGCGCAAAACGTGGGGCGAGTATCATCCACCTGCTTGGTTGTGAATCACGGAGAATTAAGGAGAGCAATCGTGGCAAAAATCACCAAAATCAACCATGTCGCCGTCGTGGTTTCAGATATCGATAACGCCCTGTCTTTCTGGCGAGATACGCTCGGTCTGCCGTTGAGGCACATCGAGGATGTCCCCAGTCAGAAAGCCGCGGTTGCCTTCATGCCACTGGGTGAAAATGAGGTTGAGCTGGTGCAGCCAACATCAGATGACAGCGGCAGCGCCAAATTCCTGCACGAACGCGGCGGAGGCATGCACCATCTGTGCTTCGAAGTCGACGACATTGAAGAAATGTTGACCGCTCTGAAAAGCAAGGGCGTGCGCCTGATCAACGAAGAACCCCTCCAACTCGAAGGACGCAAAATGGCTTTCATTCACCCCAAAAGCGCAAACGGGGTGCTGGTGGAGCTATACCAGCTAACCGCCTAGCCGCATTCGCAGCCTGCGAACTGGACAACCCCTGCGCTTTAGGGTAAGATACGCCGCTATTGACAGGTTCAATGACGACCCCGCCAGAAATAATGGACAAGGCAATCTCGGCAAACCGGAATAACATAGTACGGCATTCAGAAGGGAATTCAATCACATGCCAGGCTTGACGCGCGAATTGGGCATTGACTTGGGAACAATGAACACCCTGATCGTTGAGGGCAATCAAATCCTGCTCCTGGAACCTACGGTGGTAGCCATCATCACGGAAGAAATGAAGATGGTCGAGTGGGGACAGGCAGCGAAAGATATGCTGGGGCGCGTCCCGGACACCATCGAGGTCATTCGCCCGCTCCAACACGGTGTGATTGCCGAATATGAAGTCACCGAGAAATTGCTCGCTTTCATGATTCGAAAAGTATCCGGACCGATGCTGCTGTTTCGTCCCCGTCTCATGTTGACGGTTCCCTATGGGATTACCAGTGTCGAAAGCCGCGCCGTGCAGGAGGCGGGCTATGGCGCTGGCAGCCGCGAGATCTATCTCATTCAGCAGCCGCTTGCCGCCGCCCTCGGGGTCGATCTACCCATTTCCACTCCCACCGGCAACATGATCTTTAGCGTCGGCGGCGGCACCGTCCAAGCTGCTGTTTTGGCTATGAACGGCATTGTCACCGCAGAAACGGCTCGCACCGGCAGTCTCAAGCTCGATGAAGCCATCATCAATTTCGTTCGAAAGAAATACGGCGTCGTGATCGGACAGCCGACTGCCGAACAATTGAAAATTCGCATCGGCGCCGCCGCCCACCAAGACCAGCAACAGACGATGGAGGTACAGGGGCAGGATCAGGTCAGCGGCTTGCCCCGTCCGATTAGCCTGACCACCGAAGACATCGTCGACAGTTTGCAAGATGCGCTCAACGAAATGGCAAACGTCGCCCGTCGCGTACTGGAAAAAACGCCCCCCGAACTGATCTCGGACATCATCGATCGTGGAGTTGCCATGTGCGGCAGCGGTGTACTGCTGCGCGGTATGGATACATACCTGACCAAAGCCCTAGGCATCCCCGCTTATCTGGTCGATTCACCCAGCACCTGCACCGCCGAAGGTGCTGCCCGTGCCCTGAGCATGCGTGAAGTTCTGCGCCGAAACCTGCTTTACGCCTGATTCGACTGAACCCGTTTTCATTCGAGATAATAGGTCATGTGCTGCAACTGGATCAGGGGGTCGATATTTTGCACACGCACCTCAGGCGGCAAATCGAGTGGCACCGGAGCGTAGTTCAAAATCGCCTTGATTCCCACCGCTACCAGATGCTCCGCCATGGCTTGTGCCTCCGAAGCAGGTACGGTCAACAAGGCAATTTTGATCCCCAGTTTTTGAATGGCGTTCTCAATATTGGCAATATCTTCAACGATATGATCGCCGATCCTCTGTCCGATCTTCGCCGGGTCATTATCGAAGATACAGGCAATGCAAAAACCCCGGTTTGCAAAGCCCTGATAGCGCACGATAGCGTGTCCCAGGTTGCCGGCGCCGATGATTGCAACATCCCAACAGCGATTGACATTCAGAATATCCTGAAGCTGCTCGATGAGGAAGGGGATCGCATAGCCGGTTCCCTGTTTGCCAAACTCACCAAATTGCGATAAATCCTTACGGATCTGAGCTGCGGAGATGCGTAACCATTGCCCAAGCTCCTTGGATGAGGTAGTCGTCTTGCCCGCCTCCGCCATCTGGCGCAGTGCCTGCAGGTAACGCGGCAGGCGTCCAACAACGATATCCGGTATTGGAGTTCGATTCATCATCCTTCCTCAACGCTGAGTTCGCACGCCATTTCAGTCTGATGAGGTAATGCGTATTTTGACAGTATTATCCCCCAAGATTTCAATTATCGCAAACGGATAGGCAAGATAGTGACCCGGCGGGTAAGCCCGGTTGGGGTCTTCGGCTGTGGTCATCCATTCCAATGAATCCAAAGCGGACTCCACAACCAGTTGACCGCCCTCAACCTCAACTGCGATGATCGCGCCTCGCGCAGAAGCCCACTTCCACTGCCGCAGAGAATGTTCCTCCAGTCTGCCCGCCGTGCTCCAACCCGGTTGAGACATCAACAAAGGCTCCAGCAACACCGGCAAGCGGGTTACGATCCTGCCCTGCCGCTGATAGTGCACTTCAAAGCCGTCAGGAAGCAAGCGGATGGTTTTCATCACCGCGCCGTCCTCCCGTCTCAGGTGAAGTTCATCCAATGCAGTTTTCGGGTGGTAACGGGCAAACGGCATCTCTGAATCAACCAAGGCGCCGGCAATTTCAGCCGGGTCGGCGGCTGCACCCAAATTGGGCCGCCAGTCAAACGGATCGCCCAGCCCCAGAGCAAATTGAGAAATCGGGGCAATCCCTTGCGTTACGCCAGCAGGGGTAGACCAAAACGCCGCCGTCACCCTACCGCCATCCAATCGAACGACCAAAAAGACCGTCTCGGATGCCAGCACACACTCTGGCAACCCGTCGTAATCTAGGTCAGTCTCGCAATCTCGAATCGGCGTCGGCGATTGTGCCCATTTTTCCGCCCGCACAAGCTGTCCCACATTACCCAGATAATTTGCGCTCAAATCCATGTATTGTGCATTGCCTGTCACTCGGCTCAATTGCAAATACGCTTGCCAGGCGAGATGCGTTACCGGGCTGGGTGTCAAAGCCCGTAACTCCGTGCGCAGGGCTTCCCGCAGTTCGGGCAGGGTTATGCCACTCTCAACCGGCTGACCGAATCCGTCAAAGGGAACTAAAGATGGAAGCGGCGGCACGCACATCAGATCTTCGCAGGCAGGTGAGCCCTCGCCCAACGCCGCTTCAGCGCTCAGCAGGTCAGCCTCCTCCAGGTGCTGGAGCCGATCTTCGAGGCGAAGTTCAGCACGCGCAGCCACGGCTGTCCCGCCACGTAGCGGAAAGCCTGAGCCGCCGTCATCTGGTCTGCCCAGGCGCTTTGCGGAAGGCTGCCACCCAACACCAGTACCGCTCCCGGCTGAGTTGTCGCCGCGCTTTCCAACAACGCCCGACGAAGCGTAGCGGTCAACCCCTCCTTAGGATCAACCTGTACGCCCAGCCGGTTGCCGCTGCCGGCGCCAGGCGCCAAGGGCGCAACCGATAAGGGGATCAGACGAATATCATCATACATCAGCATCAAACCGGGATTGGGCATGACGGCAAACGCCGCCGGATAACCTGCAAGCTGCTCCATCCTGGCTGCGCCATACACAATGCGGCTAGTTTGCAACCCATAATTGTCAGCAATGCGACGCGAGAATTCCAGGCTGATTTGCGCCGCCTGTGGGTCGCCGCCGTACGACACCTCGGGCAGAATGACCAATCCGCTTTCTTGCAGCGAGCGCACCCATTCCAACCCACCCACAATGTCTAGCCCGGCGAGGCTGACCGGCTGAGCCAGATCCAGTAACACCACTGGCACATCCGCTGCTGAGGAAGCCTGCAACAGATGTCGCAATCCATGTCGCCTGCCGAAGGGGCCGCTGTGGGCGCCATCCCAGCGACGCAGGGCTTGCACTGGTGTGAAAGCCGGAAGCGCGTCCCAAAATGCCAGGATCACATTTACCGGCTGCGGCGGGGATTGTCCCAGTCGCGCCACAGGCGTGCGGTCAATCAGCGTATTCCCATCAGGAGCGAAGAGAAAAGCCTGCAGGCGATAATCTTCAAAAGGCAACGGCAGCGATGCCGTTTGAAGACTGCACACGACGTAATCCAGAAAAGGATCACCGCTACACGCAGGTCCGAGATGCGGCAGTGGATTGCCGGTGGCAGCGATCGCCGAAACCGCTCCGCTGCTAGAAAAGTGCACCAGTATATCCCAGGCTATCTCGGCCGCCGCGCCGTTTGGCAATTGCCGGGCGCCGTCAGCGCCGCTATCGATCGCCAGATACACCTCGTACGCAATGGACTCAAAGAGATCCAACCGAAACTGGAGTTGATCGCTCGAACGGCGTGCCCCCACTGCAACCACAAAATCTTCTGCCTCCTCCGTAGCCACCGTGCGCAACAGCCGCAGGTCATCCGCCGTCCAATCCCCCGTTGATTCAGCTAGAGGACGGTCAGGCAAGGCGGCAGGGGCAGGGCGACAGCCCAGCAAAGGCAAGCCCAATAGCAACAACGCCAGCAAATACATTGCTTTGAATACACGCATGGGATAGGAGTGTTGAAACTTAATTACGCCGTCTGCCCATCAGCAGAAAAGCATAATACAGCAGGGTTGAAACCGCCTGGATCGCAGCCGCTAGGTAAGTCAACGATGCCGCATTCAGCACCGAGTTCACCCCCTCTAATTCTTGCTGGTGTACCATCCCCATTTCGGTCAGCCATTTGCGGGCGCGCCGGCTGGCATCCAACTCGACCGGCAGCGTCACGAAGGCAAACATCGCCGTTGCCGCGAACAAGGTCACTCCGCCCCACGCCAGACGGTCGCCAAAAGCCGAGGCGAGCAGCAACCCGAAAATGAAGATGATCGGACCAAGCCAGCTTCCCAGTTGAACCACCGGCACCATTGCGGTGCGAATTCGCAACGGGAGGTAGGCATCCTGGTCTTGGAGGGCGTGCCCGACTTCGTGCGCGGCAACGCCGGCGGCTACCAGACTGTTGCCCTGATAAACTTCGGGGCTCAATCGCAATGTGCGATGGGTCGGATCATAATGATCGCTCAGCCACCCTCGCACCTGTTCAACCGCCACGTCATACAATCCATTCCCATCCAGAATGCGACGGGCGATCTGTGCGCCGCTCAAACCGCTGAAGGTGCGCACCCGCGAATAACGCTGGATTGCGGCGCGAATCTTCCATTGCGCCCAGAAGCCGAGTAGCAAAGCCGGCAGGCTGAATAGAATATAAATCCCGTATCCACCCATTAACGGATAAATCATCATCTCACCTCGAGCGCGCCCGCCGGGACTCGAACCCGGGCTTCTGCCTCCGGAGGGCAACGTGATGTCCACTTCACTACGGGCGCATGATTCCGGAAACGGTTTGTATTTTACCATGACTACCCGCCGCCTGGAAGCTACACACGCCACGAGCCCCTTACACCGCTCAGACGCTCAATTTGGCATGTACCCAAATCAAAGATATAATCTCTAGAGAGGTGACATGATGACGTATGCCCGCTTGTCCAAATTATTCGCGTGCCTCAAACAATCCGGTCTGGATGCCCTGGTGCTTTCGCCCGGACCTACCCTCCGCTACCTCACCGGCATGCGCTTCGATCTCATGGAGCGTCCCATCGTCTTGTTGCTGGCGCCCCCCAACGCAGCCGCCATGGCATTGCCCGAACTCGAGAGCGCCAAACTGTCTGCCTGTCCTTTTCCCATTCGCCAGTTCACTTACGGTGACAACCCGGCAACCTGGCAAGCTGCCTTCCACCGTGCCTGCCAGTACCTTCGGCTGAACGAACGCAGAATCGGGATTGAAACCACCCGTTTGCGGGCGCTAGAACTGCAATATCTGGAAACGGCTGCCCCAAAAGGGCGCTTCCTCTCAGCCGAAACCGCCCTCGAAACCCTGCGCCTCGAAAAAAATCAAGATGAAATCGCTGCCATACGAAAAGCCATCAAAATCGCCCAGCAAGCTTTTCTCGCCACCCTGCCGGCAATCACCCCTGGCGTAACCGAGCGTCAAATTGCCGCCGAATTGACCATTCAATTATTGCGCGCCGCTTCCGATTCCGAATTCCCCTTTCCACCCGTGATCGCCGCCGGACCCAACGGCGCCAGCCCGCATGCCACCCCCGGCGACCGCCCTGTAGAAAGGGGCGACTTTGTGGTTATCGATTGGGGCGCTAATTATGGCGGTTATCACTCCGACCTATGCCGCACCATCGCCATCGGCGAAATTACTGTTGAGATGCAGCAAATCTATAACATTGTGCTGAAAGCCAATACCGCTGCGCTGGCAGCCTGTCAGCCCGGCGTGCCCGCCGGTGAAATCGATCGTGCGGCGCGAGCAGTGATCGCCGCCGCCGGTTACGGCGACTGCTTCATTCACCGCACCGGGCATGGCATCGGTATGGAAGCACACGAACCACCCTACCTTTTTCAGGAGAATCAACAGCCGCTCCGTCCGGGCATGACCTTTACGGTCGAGCCGGGCATTTATCTTCCCCAACAGTTTGGAGTTCGCATTGAAGATAACGTCGTCATCACCCCCAACGGGGTCGAGATTCTCAGCGACCTCGATCGAGAATTGATCACGATCACCTGACCACTGTCTTCACCACAGGAGGAGGGATATGCAAAATCAATTGATCATACCCACCGCCGAACCGTTCTTTTTTCCGGGTGATGAAACCGGCTGCTTGCTGGTGCACGGTTTTACTGGCACGCCAAAAGAGATGCATTGGATGGGAGAATACCTCTCTAACAGGGCGGGTCATACCGTGCTGGCGGTTCGGCTGGCAGGGCACGCCACCTCCATCGAAGACATGAAACGCACCCATTGGCAGGACTGGCTGGCATCGGTTGAGGACGGGCTGCATTTGCTAAACGGGATCTGTGAACGGGTGTTCGTGATCGGTCTTTCCATGGGCGGGGCGCTTGCCCTGCTGGCTGCGGCGCACTACCCCCTTGCAGGTGTCATCGCCATGGCCACGCCCTATCAACTGCCGAAAGACTGGCGCCTCAACTTTGTGGGCATCATTCGTATATTCCAACCCGAAATCGCCAAAGGAGCGCCCGACTGGCGTAATCCCGACGCCGCCCGCGACCACGTCTCCTACCGGACGAACCCCACCATTGCAGTGGGTGAATTGAACAAACTGCTGGCACAACTGCGCGCCGCTTTGCCCAATATCCGCATTCCCGCCTTGCTAATGCATTCCCGGCTGGATGCAGCAGTACCACCGGCGAATATGGAGCATATCTACGCCGCACTGGGAACGACCGACAAACGAATGATCTGGCTGGAGAACAGCGGTCACGTCATCACCCGAGAACCGGAACACCAGACTGTCTTCAAAGCTGCAGCCGATTTCATTCATCGTCTTACACATTCCAAGCCACAGGAGAAACACAGACTTCATGCCGCTCGTGATTGAAAAACACGTCCTCGGACAACTGGAAAACAACACTTATTGTTTAATCGATCCGCAAAGCGCCCAAGCCGTCATCATTGATCCCTCATTTGGCGCAGAAACGCTGGTGACAAAATTGAAACGTCGCCACATGTCGCTGGAAGCCATCTGGCTGACACATGCCCACTTCGACCACATCGCAGGGGTCCGCGGCGTACAAACAGCCACCCGCCTTCCACTGCCGGTTGCCTTGCACCCGTTGGATTTGGCATTATGGCAGGATGCCGGGGGCGCCCGTCATTTCGGGTTCAACTTTAACCCCGGCGATCCGCCTGCGCTCGAACTCACACACGGGCAAATCTTGAAGGTCGGTGAACACGCTGTGGAAGTTCGTCACACCCGCGGTCACTCGCCGGGACACGTGATTTTCTATGCCGAATCGGCTGGGGCGGCTTTTGTCGGCGATCTTGTCTTCCGTTTTGGCATCGGGCGCACCGATTTACCGGGCGGGAACATGTCTGCCCTGTTGGAGAGCATCCACAACCAGGTTCTAAGCCTGCCCGCCCGCACCCGCCTGCTTCCCGGTCACGGCGAAGAGACAACTGTCGCAGCCGAGGCTGACGGCAACCCATACTTGCGATAGATCCGCCAAAAAGCTCCGGCGGTGGTTCGCCGGAGCTTTAATAGCAAGTTCGAGTTAGCGTCACTTGGCGTAATCGACCGCCCGCGTTTCGCGGATCACCGTGACCTTGATCTGACCAGGATACTGCATCGCTTCTTCGATGTTGCGGGCAATGTCGCGCGCCAACCTGGTAGCTGCCAGATCGTCAATGTCCTCCGGGCGGACGATGATGCGTACCTCACGCCCGGCTTGGATGGCGTAGCTTTGGCTGACGCCCTTGAACGAATTGGCGATCTCCTCCAGCGCCCGCAGCCGCTTGATGTATTGTTCCAGGTCTTCACGGCGTGCTCCTGGTCTGGCTCCCGAAATGGCGTCAGCGGCTTCGACGATCACTGCCTCAACGCTCTCCTGTTCCATTTCGTGGTGGTGCGATCCAATAATGTTGACCACCTGGGGATTCACGCCGTAACGCCGCGCATATTCGGCACCGATCACGGCGTGGGTGCCCTCGGTGTTGTGATCCATCGCTTTACCGAGATCATGCAGCAGCGCGCCCGCCTTGCAAACCTCCACGTTCGCCCCCAATTCGGAGGCGATCACACCGGCAATCTTGGCGACCTCGACGGCATGAGCAAGCTGATTTTGTCCGTACGACGTGCGCCATTTGAGCCGTCCCAGCATCTTTAGGATTTCGGGATGCAGTCCCGCCACGCCGGCATCATACGCCGCTTGTTCGCCCGCCTCGACGATTGCCCGCTCAATTTCCTTCTGTTCCTCACCGAGGATCTTTTCAATGTGCGCCGGGTGAATGCGCCCGTCCAAGATCAAACGCGATAACGCCCGGCGCGCCACTTCACGCCGCACGGGGTCAAAACACGAAACCATAACCGCCTCAGGTGTATCGTCCACGATCACATCAACTCCTGCCGCCTGCTCGAAGGCGCGGATATTTCTGCCGTTTCTGCCGACGATGCGCCCTTTCATTTCCTCGTTCGGCAACGTCACGATGGAGGTGGTCACCTCACTGACATGATCGGATGCAATGCGCTGAAT
The DNA here is from genome assembly GCA_037445245.1 of Anaerolineaceae bacterium. Taxonomy (GTDB): domain Bacteria; phylum Chloroflexota; class Anaerolineae; order Anaerolineales; family Anaerolineaceae; genus JBBIKU01. Next base: position 20,492 of record JBBIKU010000003.1, on the reverse strand, counting down.
GGCATCAGCGATGATCTCGCGAGCTTTCTTTTCGCCGTCCAAGCGGGCTTCGGTTTCGATCTGGCGGATGATACGCGCCATGTCGGCGCGGGCTTCTTTCTCGGTGTTCTCCAACAACTCGGCGCGTGCTTCCTCAATCGTCATCTGCGCCACCCGCTGCAATTCAACCAACTGATCCTGATACATTTTTTCGATTTCATTGGCGCGTTTGTCAACCGCGCTCTGGCGTTTGTTGACCGCCATTTCGCGTTGTTCGATGCGTTCAATACGTTGGTCGAGTTCCATGCGGCGTTTTTGCAAACGCTCTTCTTCAAGTGCCAGGTCGGCGCGCCGCCGGGCAACCTCGACTTCGGCTTCCTGCATGATCTTGAGAGATTTGTCTTTGATTTCCAATTCCAGGGCGCGAGCCTGATCTCTGGCTTGTTGTAGCAGGCTGTGCGCCAGATTCTCCTGCTTTTTGATGTACTGGTGGATCAATGCCCGGCTCAAGAGATAGGCAAGCACGACCATCAGTACAAGACCGATGACCAACCACACCCACCATCCAGTTAAGAAATGTATCATCTTAATCGTCCTCATTTGAAAGTTGAGTAGCAACGCTCTTTGAGGCTTTCAAATCCTGCCAGACCCGCCGGATGACCGGGGCGGAGGTTTCATAACTGAAGCCACGCCTCCCCAAATAAGCGAGCGCTTTATGGCGAAAAGCGTTCCAGTCATTCGACTCGAACCGAGCCAGCTTGTGGGTCACAGCCTGGTATGCCAGTTCGTCTTCTGCGGCGGCCTCATTTAGAGCGTTTTCGATGGCGTTTTGAGCTACCCCTTTTTGACGCAATTCATATGCCATCATACGGTAACTGCGGGGTCTAAAAGCGCTTCTGTTCTCCACCCAGAAGCGCGCAAATTGATAATCCTCTACTAGCTTGTGTTGCACCAGCCTTTCAACCACCCCCTGGATGACATCTGCGGTATAGCCACGGGCGATCAATTTTTGCCTGACTTCGTGTTCGGAACGAGGTTGGTAGCTGATGTATCGCAAGGCGCATTGATACGCCCCCTCAAGGCTATCTTGTTGTTGTAAATGCGCAATTTTATCCTCATCAAGAACTTGTCCCACCTGCAACCAGGCGCCAACGATGCGCGCAATCGCGAACGCGTATTCCCGATCGAGGTAAACGTTGATTCGATTGGGATTCTGTCTTTGCATCCTTAAGGCGGTAATTTTCCTGTCCATTAAAACAACACACAGCCGCATTCTGTCGGCAATCGTCACGGCTGTGAAGGTCGGTGCAATGAGGGCTATCTAACACACACTCATCTTTTCTTCTCAGGATACCAAAATCGAGAAGAAAAAACTTTCAATCAGGATTCAATATTCACACACCTGATTACGTAGTCCCTCATCATAGGTTTTCCTGGTAGAAACGCCCCCAATTGTGCAATACACCACAACTAGTCAGGCTCGCTACCAGCGCCATGCAAAATCACTCGATCATTGTCATGACAGTAACACTCAATACCGAGTGTAAGAGTACCCACTGCACAAGCAACCTTCATCTTTTGCAACTCTTGCACCTAAACTCTAAGGCACGACAGATATAATTTTGTTGACTTATTATACATGAATATGTTTTATTCGCATATATTTCATCGCCTACCCAATTTATCAATTTTGCTGTTCGGTAAAGGTCGTGGGGAAATCATGCTAAAATAGGAGCATGAACCCCACATCCCGCCAGCCATCTGCGTCTCCAATTCCCAATCCGCACGCAAATCATCGCCGGCAATCGTTTTGGCAGATCGGCTTGCCACTGGGCGCAAGCGCGCTGATCGCGGTGGCGCTTGCAGTTCTGGTTGCCCTGGCAACCGCCCAGCATGCCTCACACGGGGTTCATTGGGCAAGCATTTCGCTGATCGTTTTAATTCTGCCACTATACGTGGCCGGCATGCTTGTTTTTGCATTAACGATCTTAATGATCGTCGGTATTGCCAAGCTCTACCGAATTCTGCCCATCTACACGCTCAAGATTCGCAGCCTGCTCTATCGAATCGGTACCTTCACCATGATAAACTCGAACCGGCTGGTTCAGCCGCTGATTGCGCTTCGCGGCGGCTGGGCAGGGCTGCAACGACTAGCAGGTCTTATTCGGATGCGTAAAACGGCTAATTGACCCACCGATAACGAGGACAATATGAACGATTGGAAATCGAAAACCATTCTTTTCGGTGCTTTGATCGGAACCGCCGCCGGGATAGCTGCGGCATTGATCATGATCAAGCGAGCCAATGAACTTGACTCACCACCCCAGTTGACCGCTGGCGATGGCGTAAAATTGGGGTTGGGCGTTTTGGGCTTGCTCCGTCTCGTAGCTGAATTCAGTAACCCCAAGTCATAAGCCACACACGCCCCCACCGATCACCTGACTCGAATTCCTCTTGGCAGATCCCGAAAGCAGGGATTTCTGTCATTAAAAATAGACAACCATGCAATACGTCATTGCCGGTCAATTACGACGCGATTTCATCATCACTCCCGACGGAAAAGCGCACAATGATATTCTGGGGGGTAATGTGTTATATGCTGCCGGCGGTCTGGCGGTGTGGGATACGGGCATCGGTTTGTTGGCAAAGGTTGGCGAAGATTTTCCACAGCAATGGCTCGATCAACTTGCCAGCATGCAATTTGTCTGCGAAGGCATTACCATCCTGCCCGAAATGATTGACCTGCGCTCGTTCATCGCTTACCCCGATCATCACACACGCAAACTCGATAATCCCGTTTCCCATTACTCCCGCTTGGACCTGCCGTTTCCCAAAGCCCTGCTCGGATATACCCCACCGCGGCGGCAATTCGATAACCGCAACCGCGCCACTGCCCTAACTTTTCGTTTGCGCGACGTTCCGGAAGAATATCTGGATGCCAGCGCCGTTCACATCTGTCCGATGGATTTCATGAGTCACACCCTGCTACCCGCCATTCTGCGTCAGGGGCAGGCTTCTACCATCACCTTGGAGCCCGCCGAAGATTACATGAACTCTTCTTGCTGGGATGATTTCCCCTCCATTGTGAAAGGTTTAACGGCGTTCATCGTCTCAGAGAAAGATATCCGCGCCTTGTTTGTCGGACGCAGCCACGATTTGTGGCAAATGGCAGAAACCATCACTGGTTTCGAGTGCGAGATCGTGGTCATCCGTCGTGACAACACAGAATACAATGTATGGGATTCCCCCAGTCGCCAACGCTGGACATTGCCGGCATATCCCGCCCGCAGTGTCGATCCAACCGGCAGCGGAGATGCCTTTTGCGGCGGCTTTCTGGCCGGGTTGCGCACCACCTATGACCCACTGCAGGCTGCAATTTATGGTAGCGTTTCGGCTTCATTGGCGGTCGAGGGCTGTGGACCATTTTTTGCCCTGGACGCCCTACCCGGACTGGCGCAAGCCCGCCGCGAGGCACTGAGCGCGATGGTACGCAAAGTGTGAGGGGTTATTCCTTCAATCCCAACAATTCGAAAACCGGTATTGGCTCTCGTTTGCCCTTGGCGCGAATGGGCGGCACCGCCTGCGCATGGATGATATCTTTCACCAGCCGATAGACTGTTTCGGTAATCAGTACTTGTCCTGGCGCTGCGTTTTCTTGCACCCGCTTTGCCGTGTTTACACTATCCCCAATGGCAGTATAGTCTAACCGTTTCTCGCTGCCGATCAAACCCAGGATTGCATCACCAAGGTGAATGCCTATCCCGAAAGATAAGGGAGCAGTGATCTGCATTTCCCGGTGATACTTTTCCACCACGGCGCGGATCGCCAGCGCCGCCCGCACCGCCCGCAGCGCATGGTCTGGCTGCGGGATGGGAGCATTGAACCATGCCATGACTGCATCACCAACAAATTTATCCACCGTTCCTTCTTCTCTGAGCACCGCCTCAGTCGCCGCCGCCAGATAACGATTCAACACCGCCACCAGTTCCTCCGGCTGCGAAGTCTCACTGAAACTGGTAAAGCCACGAAGATCCGCGAACAAAACTGTGATCTCCCTCCGCTGACCTCCCAATTGCAGGCTGTTCGTCTCCAACTGGTCAATGACCGCCGGCGATACCATCCGTTCGAACAAGCGGCGCTGAGCTTCCAGTTTTAGCTTTTCGGTCAGGTCTTCCATCACAATTGCCACGCCCTGGTTGATCTTTTCCATGTCCTTCAGCGCCGAGAGGCTCAAACAAAGGTTGACCTGCCTGCCATCGGGCAGGGTCTGGCTCGCTTCTAATCCCAACACCGGCTGGTCGGTTTCAAAGACACGTTGTAGGGAAGGCATCAGCACTGGCGTCAGTGCGGGGAATATTTTAGCCAGTTCGTTACCGATCAATTCCGTCGCCGCCCGTCCCAGCATCGTCTCGGCTGCCCGGTTGCACATCATCACCCGCCCTTGAGTATCCACCGTCAGCACGCCGCTGGCGATCGAAGAGAAGACGTTGTCCATCAAGTTTTTCAACTCGATGACTTCAGCCAGTGTATTCCGCACCGACGCGAACAGGCGGGCATTGTCGATCGCAACTGCGGCTTGGTTGGCAAACGCCGAAAGCAGCTCGAGCTCTTTGACGGTGAATAACCCGCTTTGCAAACGATTGTCAGCGTATAGGACCCCAATCACTTCCCCTTTCGCCCGCATTGGAACGCACAGGATGGAGAGCAGACTGTGCGCCACCACGCTTTCCTGACCGATAAAGCGGGGGTCTTCCTGGGCATTGGTAGTCAGGATCGGCTGCCCGCTCTGGAAAACCCGGTTGACCACCGTCCGGCTGATGGCGACATCGTTTTCGGGAATCGATTCCCGCGCCCAATTGCGTCCAACTCGCATCCTCAATTCGCCATCCTGCCCACACAACATTAGGAAACCGCGCTCTGCATTGAGCAACTGAATCAGCGTGTCCATCACAATCTGCAACACTTCGTCCAGTTCCAGCGAAGAATTGATGAACTGTCCAATTTGCGAAAGTTCATACAGATTACGGCGCTCGCTTTCAAGCGCCAGCAAGGATTTGTGGAGCTGCTTCAGGTTGCCGCCTAAATGAGCAACGCCCTCATAAATCGAAGCGGGGATCGCCGCCGAGCGGGTCTGGTTCAGATACTCCTGCATCCCGCTCACCAAACCATCAAGATACAGCATCTTCTGTTCGATTAAATCAAAATTCGGTGACTGTGGAACCATTAAATCCATACCGTTGGTCCCTTCGGATTGGTGAAAGGCTTGATTTGAGTGTACAATAAAAACGTGACTGCCGTCAATCGATCCTACTTTTCAAAGGCATCCAATGATAGAAACGCTTCAACAACTCGAAATCACTGCCATCATCGCTCTGCAGGCTGCCATACCCTGGCTCACCGCCCCGCTTCGGCTGATCACGTTTCTGGGTGACGAGGAATTTTACCTGCTAATTATGCCGGCGCTGTACTGGTGCGTCAACGCTGGTTGGGGGTTGCGAATGGGTAACATGTTGTTGCTGAGCACCGGTTTTAACACCTTTTTCAAATTCTTGTTACACACACCCCGTCCCTACTGGATAGATACCGGCGTCACACCGGCGCTCGCCGAAGCTTCTTTTGGCGCCCCTTCCGGTCATGCCATGAACGCTGCTAGCGTTTGGGGTGTCCTGGCTGCCTGCCTACGAAAAAGCTGGACAACAGTGGTAATGCTGGTCCTCATTTTTTTGATCGGATTTTCCCGCATCCATCTGGGGGTACACTTCATCAGCGATGTTTTAATGGGCTGGCTTCTGGGCGGATTGCTACTGTTATCAGCCCTGCGGCTTGAAAAGCCACTCGTTTCATGGCTGCTTTCAAAACCCAATCATCAAATTGGGATTTTGCTATTCGCCTCGCTTGCATTCATAGCCTTTATCGTCCTGCCACACTGGCTTCTGCAAAGCTGGGCGTTACCGCCGCTATGGGCGCAAAACGCTTTGGCTGCCTTCCCGCATGACCCCATTCACCCGACGGATTTGGGTGGCGCGTTCACCGCCGGTGGCACCTGGTTTGGCATGACCGCCGGAGCTGTCTGGTTTTATCGCCGGCGGGGTATGCTGGACGCTTCCGGCAGCATCTGGCTGCGCCTTGTCCGTTATGTGCTGGGCATCCTCGGCGTTGCCGTTCTCTGGTCAGGGTTAGGAATGATTTTCCCGCGCGGCAACGATCTGCTAAGCTATAGCTTGCGCTTTATCCGCTATGCGCTGGTAGGGAGTTGGGTATCGCTGTTTGCTCCCAGCCTCTTTGTCCATCTGCGGCTTTCTGGTTTGACACAGAAACATCATACCGATTAATCTTACTCATTGAGGAGGAATTCATGCGAAAAATAAGCGCGTTCATCTTTGGCGCAGCCCTGGGGGGCTTCCTCGCCGCCATGGTAGCTCTCTTGTTGGCGCCGGCTTCGGGTACACAATTGCGCAGTCGACTTCACGGCTACACGAAGAACCTGGTCGAGGAAATTCGTTCTGCTGCGGTTGAAAAACGCCAACAACTGGAAGAAGAACTGGCAAAGCTGCGCACCGCCCAATCATAACCGCGCCCGCCTACTCCCGGATGTGACCCTCGCCGATCACCACCCACTTGTAGGTAGTTAGCGATTGCAGTCCCATTGGGCCGCGAGCGTGCAAGCGCTGGGTAGATACCGCAACTTCCGCCCCCATTCCCAACTGCCCGCCGTCGGTGAAGCGGGTGCTGGCATTGAGATAAACAACCGCCGAATCGACCTCTCCAAAAAAACGTTCGGCGTTCTGCGCATTTTGGGTCAAGATTCCATCGGAATGACTGGTGCTGTGGCGGGCAATATGCTCGATCGCTTCACCGATATTGTCGACCACCCTGATGCCCAGTACCAACGACAACCATTCGGTGTCAAAATCCCCCTGCTGAGCCAGTTGGACTCGATCAGTGCTCACACCGCCCAGGATTTCGAAGGCGTCTTCATCCGCTCGAAAAGTGACCTGATCTTCTGACAGGCGAGCCACCAGACGAGGGATGAAATCACCCGCAACCGCCCGGTGAACCAGCACGGTATCCAGCGCGTTGCACACCGTCGGGCGCTGTACCTTGGCATTCTGAATCACCTGCAATGCCGATTCCAGATCGGCTGATTCATCAACCAAGAGATGACAGATGCCGATACCGCCGGTGATCACCGGAATGGTGCTGTTCTGGCGGCAAAACTGGTGCAACGCCGCTGCCCCGCGCGGGATCAGCATGTCAATATCCTGGTGCATTTTTAATAATTCCTGCACCAGCGCCCGATCAGGATTGTCGATGAACTGGATCGCATCCAGCGGCAGGTCAGACTTTTCCAAACCCTTGCGGATTGCCGCAACCAGCGCCCGGTTGGAATGAATCGTTTCCTTGCCACCGCGCAAAATGACGGCATTGCCGGTCTTTAGCGTCAGCGCCGATACCTCGATCGTCACGTCGGGTCGCGCTTCGTAGATCACCGCCAGCACGCCAATGGGGACACGTTGTTTGTACACCTTTAAGCCGTTGGCAAGCACCTGTTCGTCAAAGATTTCGCCCACCGGATCATCAAGCACCGCGATATCCCGCAGGCTGTTCACGTTTGCCTGCAATCGGCTCTCCGTGAGCGTCAGACGGTCGCGCAGCGCCGGCGATAATCCTGCCGCCGCCCCTGCAACCACATCTTTCTGGTTGGCTGAAAGGATCGCCTCCCGCTCTTCCCATAGCCGCTCCGCAATTTGTGTCAGCGCCACATTCTTCTGGACTGTGCTTGCCAGCGCCAGTTGGCGCGCCGCTTTTCGTGCCTTTTTTCCGAGTTCCGCCAACATACCTGATCTCCTGCCAGAAAAATTCCCTCACATGATGATCATGTTATTGTGATGAACGAAGCGGTCTCCGAAGGTGTATCCCAACAAGCCTTCAATCTCGCTGGTTTTGCGCCCGCGCAATTTTTCCATGTCTTCGACTGAATAATTGGCGATCCCCAAGGCAATTTCATTGCCGGAGGGATCCAGGATACGCACCGTATCGCCACGTTTGAAATTTCCTTCCAGCCCGATGACGCCCACTGGCAGAAGACTGCCGCCCTTACGCAGCGCCTTGGCGGCACCCTCGTCGATCCGCACTACACCCACCGAGCGCCGTCCGGAAAGGATATAACGCTTGCGGGCTTCCAGGGTGGAGATCACCGGCAGCAAGCGGGTGCCGATCTCTTCGCCGGCTGCAATACGCAACAGAACGTTCGCTTCAGTGCCCTGTGCGATCACCACCATCGAACCCGACCGACGCGCCAGGTCGGCTGCCTGCAATTTGGTGACCATACCCCCCGTCCCCAGGCGGGTATTGCTGCCTCCCGCTGCCTCCCAATATTTCTCCGGGATGGATTGAGTGGAAATCTCGCGCACCAGTTGGGCATCCGGAATGCTGCGCGGGTCGGCGGTGAACAAACCAGGTTGATCGGTCAATAAAATCAGCAGGTCAGCACCCACCAGGTTGGCAACCATTGCCGACAAGTTATCGTTGTCGCCAAAGCGGATTTCTTCGGTGGCAACGGTATCGTTTTCGTTGATGATCGGAATAACCGGCTGAGTCAGCAGCGCTTCGAGAGTATTGTAAGCGTTCAGATAGCGTTGGCGGTCTGCTAGATCGCGACGGGTCAACAATACCTGCGCCACCCCCTTGCCGTACAACCCGAACAGCTTGGCATAGATCGCCATCAAGCGCGGCTGACCAACGGCTGCCAGCATCTGTTTGGAAGGCACGAACTTAGGAAGCTCCGGAAAGCCCAGAGCCTCGTTGCCGGCGGCGATAGCCCCCGATGACACCAGGATCACCGCTTTGCCCTCGCTGTGAAGGGTCGCCATCTGGCGCGCTAGTTCGACCATCTGCGGCAGGGACAGGTTCGGAGTTCCGGCAGTGAGGGTCGATGTCCCTAATTTAACGACAATCCGGCGCTGCGACATTGTCTTTGAGCCTCATGCACATCAGGCTTGATAGATCCCTGCGACCATATCTTCCAATATTTTCGTCGTCAACGACTTAGGGCGTTCGATCGGTTTTCCCAATGCTCGCGACCAAACCAGATGGGCGGTAAAACCCAACACACGACTGACGCCGAAGAGCACAGTGTAGAAATCGAACTGCGTGACGCCGTAATGATACTGCATAGCGCCGTTGATGGCATCCACGTTGGGCCAGGGATTCTTCACCTTGCCTTGTTTCTTCAAAAGCCCCGGCAACACCTCATAAATCAATTTGACTAGCTTCAACAATTCATCATCGGGGAAATAGCGCATGCCAAACTCAATTTGAGCGGTGAAGCGCGGATCGGTCGTGCGTAAGACAGCGTGCCCGTAGCCAGGGATCACCTTTCCACTGCGCAACAGTTCAGTTAGATAGGCTTCGAGTTCATCCCGATGGGGCATTTTTCCAAAGTGGTCGCGCACCGTCAACAGCCAGCGCAGGCATTCCTGGTTCGCCAAGCCATGCAACGGGCCTGCCAGACCATTCAGCCCGGCGGCGCAGGAGAGATAGACATCGGACAAGGCGGAACCGACCAGATGTGCGGTATGGGCACTGACGTTGGCGCCTTCGTGGTCAGAATGCAATAAAAAGAACAAGCGGCACAGATCCATGTATTCACGGTTGTCCGATTTTCCGATCATGTGCGCAAAATTGGCGCTCCAATCCAGGTGGGGGTCGGGTGAAATATGGGCGCCGCCTTTGTACTTTTTGTTATAAATATAGGCGGCAATTACCGGCAATTTAGCCGTCAGATTCAGGCTGTCCTCAAGATAGGTCTCCCAATAATCAACTTTTTCGATGCCGTTGCGATATTCACGCGAGAAAACCGATTCGGTCTGCAACGCCAACACCGCCTGTGAAAACAAAGTCATCGAATGAGTGTTTTCTGGCATGCTGTTGATGACATCGAACACGTGTTGGGGCAGTTTGCTCCGCTCCCGCCAGGCTTCTTCTATCATCCAGGCTTGCCCTTCGTTCGGCAATTCATCGACCATCAACAGGTAGTACAATCCGCCGGCCAGCGGAATATCGGAATCTTTTGCCTTGGGTAGCAGCGACAACACTTCAGGAATGGTGTAGCCGCGCAATCGGATGCCCTCGTCGGGGTCAACGTGTGAAATATCAGTCACTTGAATCTGAACCCCGCGAATTCCGCCATAGATTTGCTCTACCGTCACATCACAGACTTTGAAGGAACCGTGTTCGCTCAACAAGCTGGCGACCCGTTTTCGCCAGTCGGGAAGTTGGGCGGCGATTTTGTCATACAGGATCATAGCAACCTCCTCGGGCATCCCATTTCCAGAGAAATTTTTTGCGTCACGCGCAGCAGCATATCAATATAGCACTGCACATGTTCTTCATCGAATCGCTGCGCCGGACCGTAGATGGTTACCGCAGCCGCGATTTCGCCGTTTTGATCGAACACTGGCGACGCCACACCGGCAGCCTCCAAGATCCACTCCCCGTTGCTCACGGCGTATCCTTGCTGCCTGATCTTACGGATTTCTTTTCGGAGCAGGTCGAGGTCAATGATCGTTTTGGGCGTGAACGATATCAGTGGCGCAGAGCGAAGGATCTCCTCCCGGCGTTGCTCAGGCAGGTACGCCAGAAAAACCTTACCAGCCGAGCCGGCATGCAACGGCAAGCGCCTTCCGATGCGGGCGACGATGCGCACGTTATGCGGGCTCTCGAATCGCTCGACACACACCCTCTCGTTACCCTCCAAAACATAGAGACTGACTGTCTCGCTGGTCTGGCGGTAGAGTTCTTCTAGAATCGGTAGGGCGCGGTTTCGCACGTCTAGTGTAGCGGTATAAACGCCAGCCCATGCCAGCACTTTGCCCCCCAGCGCATAGGCGCGTGTTTCGGGATTTTGGCTGAGGATTCCTAACTCCTTCAACGCAGTCATCATCCGCCCGGTTGTGCTGCTGGACCAATTCAGGCGGCGTGCCGCTTCACGCACGCCCATTTCAGGCTGCTCTTGCGTAAAGCAATCCAGCAACGCCATGGCACGTTCAAGGGTCTGATTCTTTTCCCTGCGCATAATAAACTGGAAGATATGTCCCGTTCCATGGGACAATGTCCCATAAATCAATTATACCAGATCAAATCCAAATCATGTCAAGAAAAAAACACCTCATTTACTTTTTGATTTGCTTGACGATACGTATCATCTATGACACAATACTTCAGCCCACAGCAATCGTTCACATCTTCTGGCGTTTGTAAAATCAATCGGACATCATGAGCAAATCGAACAACTTCCTCGAAAAAGTGCGCCGCGCATATCATCAAGTCAATTGCTATACGGGTGGAATTCCCGCTATCATCCGCAGCGCGATCAAATCATTTTATCTTGCTCGGGCACCAGAAGCAGCAGCCAGCATGTCTTACTACGCTCTGTTTTCTCTTTTTCCACTGTTGATCATCTTCATCACCATCGCCAGCTACTTCGTTCGCACCGAAGAAGCCTTCGAAGGTGTCGTGGCTGCCATCAACCTGGCTTTGCCGGTTTCGCGCGCCCTGATCGAACGCAATTTGCGCCTGGTGCTCAACCTGCGTGGTCCGGTTGGGGCTGCCGGTCTGGCAGGGCTGCTCTGGTCGGGCACCAACGTTTTTTCGATCCTTTCGCACAACATCAACCGCGCCTGGCCTAAAGCCAAAAGTCTCAACTTCTTCCGGGCGCGCTTTTCGGCACTGGTAATGGTGTTCCTGCTGGTGGCGCTGCTGAGCATGTCCTTGCTCTCCACCACCCTCCTGCGCATTCTGGCGAATATTGAGCTGACCCTTGGAAACGGAACCGTGGTGGTCGATGGTACCAATTTCCGCACTTTTCTTTCACAGTGGCTGCCGTGGGGTGTGATTTTTCTCGCTTTCATGGGGCTTTACCATTGGGTGCCCAGCCTGCACGTGCCTTGGGCACATGCCTTCTGGGGTGCGCTGGTGGCATCCGTAGCATGGAATCTGCTCACGAACGCCTTCACCTGGTACCTGGGTAGCGGTCTCGCCGGCTACGAACTGGTGTACGGCTCGTTGAGTGCGCTGATTGCGCTCATGTTTTGGATCTACTGGAGCGGATGGATTGCATTATTTGGCGCCCACCTCACTTCCGCCCTCGAGCGCTACCGAAAACGCCGGCTAACGCTGTCCGGCGACCCAGTTGAAATCAATCAATAAATTGAAGATACGCCAGACAGTACTCGCCGTCACCCTGCAGCGGCAGGATACGCAACCGGTCAAAGCCGCCTTGCGACACGCCTTTCGGCAGGCGCACCAGCCGCGCCGAAACGCCCCCCGGCTCTGGCAGATAGGCAGTCGCAATCGGTTGTTCGCCCACCTGTGTTTCGCCGAGGAAGTAGCGGAGGCGGTAACGGTCATTGTGGCTCAACGAAACCCACAACCAGGTTGGGCGACGAGGTTCTCCCAATTGAACCTCCACCCCGCTATCATCCATCACGGTAACCGACGGATGCCGGCAACCCGTTCCCCGCGGTATAACTTGCGTTACATCTGCCAAGTCCAGCCGCACCAAGGTCGGGTACTGATAACGATCCCGATCAATCAGATGATCATACTGCCCGGTGTTGAACCTCCAGATCTCAACCCAGCGCGCCGGATCGAACAACCTCCCTTTGGTCACCAGATTCAATTTATCATAATACATTCGCAAGTTATCGTCTTCGAGGACATTCCCTCTCAACAACAAGGACTGATAATAACGATCCGGCATTTGGCGTTCGAAATGACCGATGCGCCAGTCGACCTTTTGCTTTGCCGGAAGCCGCGCCAGCAGTGGATCCGCCAGCGCCAGCTTATCGATAACGTACACATGAGGACCTGCGGCAAAGCCGAACATTCCGATCCCGTAATTGTCAGCGAGCGGGCGCTCCATCAGACGCGCCTGTTCGCCGTACTGTGCCCAATAAAACGACGGCTGTGGCACATCCCGCAAGGTGTTTAGCAAACCGGTGCTGCCGTAATACAACATCCGTTCATCAAGAATCCCATTACTGCCTAGATGCACCGGACCACGGTCAATCTCGCCATAATCACTGATCCGCAAAGTGGGATTGGGCACACTCAGCGCCAGCATCAGCGCCGCGCCAAACAGCACCGGCAGCACCCCTCCAGGCAACCGTGAAAAATCCCTGCGTATGATCAGTATCACCGATACGAACAGCGGCACGGTGAAGAACCGCCCACTCATGAAGTCGCCACCGACCCTGACGATATATAACAGATAAAACACCACCCCAACGGCGGCAAGCCTTTCTTTGATAGAGTGGTTAGAAAACCCCAATGCCAGCCCGAAGGCGATCAAAACCACCGTGATCGCATCCCACTGGAGGCTGTTCAAAAAATACAGCAGCCCCTGCTGGACGTAGTCTGCGTTGGAGATACCCGTGTTCAATTTGGCATACGCCGTGTTGGGAAAAGGGAAACCGTAATACACGATAGCAAAGATTTCCCATAAGATAAGCGGCGCCTGCCCGATGAAAAGTGCCGCAATGGCATTGCGGCTGTGGTTCTTGATCAGCAGATAAGCCAGCGGTAGGACGAATATCAACGCCACATCCATGCGGTTGACCACCCCCAATGAGGCGACCAAGGACAACCAAAAGATTGACATTGGAGTGAAAGTTTGGGCGCGAAAAAAGAGAATAAAAAATATGACAAGCAAAAGGTGGCTGAGTGGATTTTCCAACCCAGAGGTCGAATAATCTATGAAGGCTTTTGAGAGTGTCAGGGCGAACACAGCCAGCAGCGCCGCCAACCGTTCAATCGCTATCTTGCTCGCCAGGAGTGTGACGGCAAGCAGCGAGATTGCCACCGAGAGCAGCAGGGTAGTCAAATATATCTCGCCGGTTATCCAGTAGAACAGGCTGACCGTAAACATCCACAACGGGTGCGTGTATACCTGCACCCGCTCCATAATGTTCCATGTCAGGCGGTAGCCATTAATGAAATTATCCACCACCCGAAAGCTGATGTAAGCATCGTCGCAAAGCCACGCCCGGCGCAGCAGGACGACCCCAAACAGAATAAGAAGAAATACCAGCAAGAACCTTGTCGACTCTGCTGGATATGAATTGTTTGTCTCAAAGGGGGTGTTCTTGCCTTGTTTGGCGTTCAGGCTGTCCATTAACACACTCGGTATTAGAATTAGGGGAACGGTCGAATTATACTACAGGGCTATGGGATGCCAGCCGAGCCACCCTTCTGGAAAACGAAAACGCTATCCGAGATGACCCCCGACGAATGGGAAGCTTTGTGTGACGGCTGCGCCCAATGCTGCCTGCACAAACTGCAAGACGAAGATACAGGTTTCGTGTACCACACCAAGGTAGCCTGCCGGCTGCTGGATATCGAACGCTGTTGTTGCACAGATTATCAAAATCGTGCGAAGCTGGTGCCCGCCTGTTCAGTGCTGACCCCTGCCTTAGCCAGCAGCCTGACCTGGCTGCCCAAAACCTGCGCCTATCGACGATTGGCGACCGGCAGAGAGCTGGAATGGTGGCATCCGCTCATCTCGGGTGATCGGCGCATCGTTCACGAACTGGGAATTTCAGTGCGCAACAGGGCTGTCTCTGAAAACGAGGTCGGGCTTGACCACCTCGAAGATTACATTGTGAACGATCCCATTTCATAAACCGCTAAGAACCGGTTGGCAATCCTGCACCGAGTCTCGCGCCCCCAGGCAGCGCATCACGTCTGCGCTGTGCTGCCACAGCCAGATCGTCTGCATCCCGTTGGCGAACGCAAACGAGAGCATACCGATGTATAAGCCGACGACCTGCCCCCAATAAACGCCAGCCCCCAGTACTAACACCACCGAGAAAAGAAACACCACTACCGCCTCCGGGATCGGGCGTGTTTTGCGGCTAAAGGTCAAACTTCCCTGAAACCAGGATTGGAGAACGCTCAACCCTGCCAGGGGCAGGGCAATCCAGAAGCCGGTGCGCGCCATCTGCGCCAGTTCGAAGGGCAGCGCCGCAATGCCCCTGAACCACAGCTCCACCAACGGCGTTGCCACGATCAACAGATGTACTAGCGAAGTGGCTGCGGTAAGAATGATGGTAAAACGACGCAGGGCGCGGTATGCCAGCCGTTCCCCCATGAGCGCTACCACCACTTCGTTGTAAGCAAATCCAAAACTGCGCATCATAAAGGTAAAACTGGACAAAACCTGCCAGACCGCCAGCGATGCCACCGCCCGCGGCATCCGACTGAGAGCAGCGCTGCCAAGCGGTTGCCAGATCAGGAACAGCAACGATGTCAGTGCCAGAGGGGTGTAGAAATCAAAAAATGCCTTCCAGGTCAACGGCTCGACCGGAGGCGCGGACATCAGCCGCTTGCAGACGGTGCTGCGCACCCGCCAACCGGCAAAAGCCGCCTCGCTCAGCACGCCCAAGGCTTGCGCGCTGGCGCCAACTGCCACCCCCGGTATCCTGCCAATCCAATACCCCAGCAGCAAAACCAGTCCACCGCTGAGCAGACGTACGACCGTTCCCACACCCACTTCACGCGAACGTCCAAATCGAATCATGATGCCTTGCTGGAAGCGTCGATAGGCAATCGACCACGTCCAGGGTGTCATGATCATCAACCCCAGCCGAGCCGGCTCAACGATGACATCCGGTGCGCCGATGACCCGCTCCGTCACGAAATAATATAGCGGCGTAAAAACCAGCAGGATATGGGCGAGAGTTAATCCAAAACCCATCCACATCATGAAGCGGCGGATCTTAAGGTACGAGGCATGATCCTTGCTCAAGGCGGTCGAACCTGCTAGCAACATGATCACCGGCGCTTCGATGATGAGCGCAATTGGAAACACAATTCCGCCATAAGCAGCCAGGTTGATTTCCGCGTTCGGCAGACGGGCGACCACGGCGCTCAAAGCCGGCATTTCCACCGCCATCAGCAGCCAACTGGCTGCCAAGGGCCACCATATCTTGATAATGCGTCGGATCGAAAGCGGATGGGGGAAATCAGTCATCGAGATCTGCCGCTCAATCTTCATTATCCCTTCTTGCTACCAGGGCAGAATTGTACTCTCTTTTTCAACCCGAAAAGTGGCAATTTGTTTTTCACCCGCTAACCTTGTACATCACTTGTATAATCACAGCTACACAAGGATATAATTCAACGAGATATTCATTCAATGCTTACAAAGAGGACATCATGAGCTTCCGGCGAATCTCAAACTTTATCACCCTCATCCTTGTTCTGATGGCAAATGGTTTAGCAAACAGCTTACCCCTCAACGGGATAACCACCGGAGAAATTTCCGCAAAATACCCCACCCTA
Organism: Anaerolineaceae bacterium; assembly: GCA_037445245.1. Classification (GTDB taxonomy): domain Bacteria; phylum Chloroflexota; class Anaerolineae; order Anaerolineales; family Anaerolineaceae; genus JBBIKU01. The sequence goes on along the minus strand of JBBIKU010000003.1, from coordinate 4,169 downwards.
TTCACACCTGCCGGCTATGTTTTTTCCATTTGGGGATTGATCTACCTGGGTTTGCTGGCTTTCGGCGTCTTTCAATTGTTGCCCTCCCAACGTCAAAATGCCAGACTCGAGAGGATCGGCTACTGGTTTACAGCCAGCAACCTGCTCAATGCCACCTGGATCTTCCTGTGGCACTACGAAATCATAAACCTGACCCTGCTTATCATGCTCGGCATCCTGATCACCCTGCTGGCGATCTACCTTCGCCTGGGCATCGGCAAGGTGCCAACTACCACCGCCGAGCGCTGGCTGGTTGACCTGCCTTTCAGTATTTACCTGGGGTGGATTACTGTCGCCACCGTCGCCAATGCATCGGTTGCCCTCTACCGCATCGCCTGGACGGGCTGGGGCATCGCCGCCGAGATGTGGACGATAATCATGTTGCTGATCGCATCTTTGCTCGGCATTCTGATGACCATCACCCGCCGTGAGGTTGCTTACCCACTGGTATTGAGTTGGGCATTTATCGGCATCGCCGTCCAGTGGCAAACTGCTCCGCTCATCGCCGGCGTTGCTGTCTCATTGGCGATAATCCTCCTCATCATGAACGCCGGCTTGGGGTTGCGGCGACATCTGGCGCGCGCCTGAGAAATGTACCGGCGCGGAGATTTGATGCAGCCGATCTTTACCGCACTGTTCAAGAACAACCCCAGCCAGCGCATCTTTCGCTTCCTGGACGAGAGCGCCGCGCCAGGTGAAGATATGCGCATTCTCACCTCGCTTCCTCCGCTCCCGTTTCTGTCTGCCTGATTCAAGCTCAAGCTGCTGCACAGACTCTAGCTTCGCATTCCAGAATGCCTGCGGTAAGTCGTGGTACAATTCTGCCGCACTCGATAACCCAGCCGGCGGGGGAAGGCTGGCGTGGGGTTTCACACCACCACAGGCACCCATGTTTGCTGAAGCGTTGACGCAATTTCCTACTTCTAAGGTCCTGGCGTGAACTTTTTGCAACGATTCTTTCGGGCGCAGGGTTTCCCGCTGGCGTTGCTATTTGCCTCCATTGCTGCATACGGGCTGCTGATCCCCTATCTCGGTTTCTACTGGGACGACTGGCCCATGATCTGGTTTGCCCACCGCTTGGGTCCTTCCGGTTATAGCGCGGTCTTTTCCGGCGACCGACCCTTCCTGGCAGGCGTTTACATCTTGACCACTTCGTTGCTCAAAACCGCACCGCTGCAATGGCAGATGCTCGGCATCATCACCCGTTGGTTGACCGCGCTGGCGCTGTGGTGGACGCTCCGCAATCTGTGGCGGGATTACAGTGAACAAACTGCCTGGATCGCCCTCCTCTTTGCGGTGTATCCCGGTTTCAAACAGCAGCCCATTTCGGTAGTGTATAGCAACGGATTCCTGCTCTTGTTGGGTTATCTGCTGTCATGGGGGTGCATGCTGGTCGCCATCCGCAAACCGTCGCGGTACTGGGTGTGGACGATCGCCGGCTTGCTCGCCTACACCCTGTGCATGTTTTCGACCGAATACTACGTTGGACTGGATTTGATTCGTCCGCTGTTGATCTGGCTTGTGCTTGGTGAATCGATCCAACACCAACGAGCCCGGCTGACAGGCACCCTGCGCCACTGGTTGCCTTATCTGCTGGTTTTATTTGCTTTTCTCGCCTGGCGCGTCTTGATCTTCAAATTCCCCACCTACCAGCCTGGTTTGGTCGAAGATTTGACCATCGCCCCGACCTTCGCCGGTTTTCATCTGCTGGCGCGCCTGATACAGGATGTGTTCACCACTGGCTGGCTGGCATGGAGCGCGACCTTTCGCTTTCCACAATCGCAAGATTTTCAGCTCCTTTCCAATGCGCTTTACTGGGCGGTCGTCGGCATCTGCTTGCCGCTCGCCTGGCTCTATCTGGCAAAATTCCGGCGATTCCCCCAAGAAAACCCCGTCGATAGCCCAAAAGCACAGCTCCGCTGGGCACCCCAGGCGATGATGGTGGGGGCGGTTGCCCTGTTTGCCGCCGGCTGGCCCTTCTGGATTACCGAACTGCCGATCACGCTGGATTTCCCCTGGGAACGCTTCACCCTGGCTTTCATGCTCGGCAGCGCCATCTTTTTAGTCGGGTTGCTGGTGTGGGCGTTGCGCACCCGCGCCCAGCAGGTGATCGTGATGGGTCTGCTGGTGAGCATGGCAATCGGCAGCCACTTCCAAAACGCCAACACCTACCGCCGGGACTGGCTCACCCAGAAAGATTTCTTCTGGCAGCTCGTCTGGCGGGCGCCGGGTTTGCAACCGGGCACCACCCTGATCACGCACTACCTGCCCCTCAATTATTACAGCGACAATTCGCTGACGGCGCCGTTGAATTGGGTCTACGCCCCCGATGACCATTCCCACCAAATGTCATACTACTTTGCCTACACGCAAGTTCGCCTGGGACGCAGTATTCCCGCATTAAAGCGGGGTTTACCCATCCAACAGAGGTATCGCAACGTCCAGTTTGAAGGCTCCACCTCTGAGGCATTGGTCGTTTTCTACTCACCGCCCGGTTGCCTGCGAATATTGGACCCACAACGGGACGGAGACCTGCCAATCTTCCCCGCCGAAATCGAGCGCGCCATGAAGATCTCAAATCTACAACAGGTGATCCTTAATCCTGCACAACCCGCCCAGCCGCCATCGGAAATTTTCGGCGCTCCACCTGTTTCCAATTGGTGTTATTATTTTCAACACGCCGAGCTTGCCCGCCAGCGCGGCGACTGGGAAAAGGTGATTGCCAACGGTAACCGGGCATTTGAGCAGGGTCTCTTCCCTGCCGAGCCGTCTGAATTGCTGGTTTTCATTGAGGGTTACGCCATCCACGGAGATTGGGAGCAAGCCATAAACCTGACGCGCCGCGCCTACGAGGCATCCTCCAATTTACGTCCCCACCTTTGCAACATCAGCGATCGACTTGCTCGGAAACAAACGCTGGATGATGAAACCGGCAAGCTGATCCGTGATACACAAGTCACCCTCGAATGCCCAGCCCACTGACAGGTGCAGGAAATAACCATGACCCACAACCACATCCCATCTTGCAGTGTTGTCGTGCCGGTTTTTAACAGCGACGCATCGCTGCCCGAACTGGTCACCCGGCTGGGACAAGTTCTGCCCACCTTCACCGACCGCTACGAACTCATTCTGGTCAACGACGCCAGCCTCGATGCTAGCTGGGAGGTCATTCAATCCCTGGCAGGCGACCACCCCTGGATACGCGGCATCGACCTGATGCGCAATTACGGGCAGCATAATGCCTTGCTGTGCGGCGTGCGCGCCGCTGGCGGCGAAGTCGTCATCACCATGGATGACGACCTGCAGCACCCGCCCGAAGAAGTGCCCAAATTGATCAAGAAGCTGTTAGAAGGGCACGACGTGGTGTATGGCTACCCCAAAAAATTGCCGCACACCTTCTGGCGCAACCTGTTTTCCCGCCTCACCAAACGTGTCTTGGCTTGGGTGATGGGCATCAAGACCGTGCGCGAGATCAGCGCCTTTCGCGCTTTTCGCACCCATCTGCGCCGGGCATTCGAACACTATCAATCTCCGGCGGTGATCATCGACGTCTTGCTTTCCTGGGCAACCACCCGCTTTGCCAGCGTACAGGTGGACGAGGTACCTCGCCCATACGGGCGTTCGAACTACAGTTTCAGCAATCTGGTGCGGCAGAGCTTTTTGATTCTGACCGGTTTCAGCACCATTCCGCTGCGGCTGGCAAGCTGGCTGGGATTTTTCTTCACCCTGTTTGGGATCGCCATCTTTTTCTATGTGTTGCTGCTGTATCTCTTGGTCGGCAGCATCCCCGGATTTCCATTTCTGGCGTCGATTATTTCCCTTTTCAGCGGTACACAACTGTTCACCCTTGGCATCTTTGGCGAATATCTGGCTCGCATCTTCGACCGCAGTATGGACCGCCCCACCTACGTCATCAGCCAAACCATCAACAGCAACAGCGATACGGAGGCGGTGGCGGACGCAAGCCGATGAAATGCGTGATTTTACAGCCATCTTACATCCCCTGGCGAGGGTATTTCCACCAGATCGCCCTTGCCGATATCTTCGTCTTTTATGATGACGTCAAGTACGACAAAAACGGCTGGCGTAACCGCAACCGCATCAAAACACCGACCGGAAGTCATTGGCTA
>JBBIKU010000002.1:0-50850 GCA_037445245.1 Anaerolineaceae bacterium | reverse complement strand
TGGGCCCGGCAGGATTCGAACCTGCGACCAAGCGGTTATGAGCCGCGTGCTCTGCCGCTGAGCTACGGGCCCCCCCTTTGACTCCGACAAAAATATTATAGCATGATTCCCGCCATGCCTAGCGAGAAGGGGTAGTATAATCTCACCCCATGAAGAACACCTGCCCACTACGGGGGTACACGCTGCGCCTGGCGGCGCTGGCAGCGGTGCTCGTCGCTGCCGCCGGCTTCTACCACCTCTACCTGCGCCGCCCCGCCCTCACCGCCCGCAACCTGCGCGTGATCGAGTGGATTCGCAACCCGCAGGCGCACCCCGATTGGGCGGTACAGCCAGGCGAACGCTGCGACGAAGCGCCTTTCCTGCTGCCCAGCGGCGGCTTCATCGGCTTCCTGTGGGACGACTCCTTCCATGCCGGGCACCGCCACCAGGGTATCGACATCTTCGGCGGCGGCGTCCCCGGCGAAACCGCAGTGGTCGCCGCCCACGACGGCTATCTGACTCGCCTGCCGGAATGGAAGTCCAGTCTGATCCTGCGTATCCCAGACGACCCGCTGCAACCCGGGCGACAGATCTGGCTCTACTACACCCACCTGGCAGACGCCCAGGGCAACTCGCTGATCGCCGCCGAATTCCCACCCGGCAGCCGCGAGGTCTTCGTGCACTCCGGCACGCACCTGGGCTACCAGGGCAATTACTCCGGCACGCCCGGCAAGCCGGTGGGGGTGCACCTGCACTTCTCGATCGTGCGCGACGACGGCAGAGGTTCCTTCCGCAACGAGCTGGAGATCGAAAACACCCTCGACCCCTCTCCATACCTGGGCATCAACGTGAACGCCCACAGCAGCCGCGACCCAGCGCCGCGCTGCCCCACCGCCGGCTCTCCCTGAACCACCGCCATTTCACCGCCAACCAAAAAGCTGCGCGGCGCCGCATCTTGACGTATAATAAGCGGCGGTGAAAGTCTACCAGGGGAAACCGCTTCTCCCCAATACAGGCAGGCGCATCCCAAAACGACGCAAGGCGCACCCGCTCGTAGCACCTCGTGGCACCCGATGATCACCTACCGCGACCTGGTCTCCGGACTCAAACAACTCAACCTGGGGTACATCCAGCCCGCCATCGCCCACGCCTCGCTTGCGGCGTTCGGTGAGGTGCGCGGCGGCGCCGAGACGGTGCTGGGGGCGGTGCTCTCGACCGTCGACGCCCTGATGATGCCCACCTTCACCTACAAGACGATGGTCATCCCCGAAGAAGGACCACCCGACAACGGCATCACCTACGGCGGAGGGCGCGACCTCAACCGCCTGGCAGAGATCTTCCGTAAAAGCAGTCCCGCCGACAAAAGCATGGGCATAATCGCCGAAACGCTGCGCCAGCACCCCGATTCCCAGCGTTCCACGCATCCCATCCTTTCCTTCGCCGGGGTCAACCTCAGCACCGCCCTGGCAGCCCAGACGCTGCAAACGCCGCTGACGCCGCTGCGATACCTGGTCGAGCAGGACGGGGTGGTGTTGTTGTTGGGCGTCAATCACACCGCCAACACCGCCATCCACTACGCCGAGAAACTGGCGGGGCGAATGCAGTTCGTGCGTTGGGCGCTCACCCGCGAGGGTATTGTCGAGTGTCCTGGCTTCCCTGGTTGCTCTAACGGCTTCGAGCAAGCGGTTCCATTTCTGGCGCGCGTCACCCAGCGGGCGCACATCGGCAACGCCGTGGTGCAAAAAATCCGTCTGCGCGATCTGGTCGAGATCATCGTCGAGCGTCTGCGAAAAGATCCGCTCGCTTTGCTGTGCCGAAATCTGGAGTGCGAACGCTGCAGCACCGTGCGCCGCCTGACGGCGATCCATGATTGAAAAAGCCTTGTCACTACTGTTAAGCGAGCGGGGTAATCGATGTGCTATACTCAGAAACACGCCCGAAGGCTGTAACGGTGAGTCGTTGATGAGGGGAAGCGCCGGCGAAGAAAACATCTCCCCCTGCCGAACGCCCATCTCATCCGAGAGGGTGCGCAACCCCGAAGAAAGGACTCACCAGACGCGAGGAAGCGGTCATCTCATGCCGAACGATACCATTCGCACCTCACTTGAACTGCTGTACAGCATCAGCCGTGAACTGGCGACCACGCTCGACTTGCGCACGGTACTGGAGCGTGTCCTTTCACTCTCGATCGAGAACGTTGGCGCCGAGCGTGGCACGTTGATCGCGCTCGACGAGCACCAAGCCGTAGAAGATGCTGCCATCGTCGTCCACGGGCAAACGATCCACCCTTCGCCGCGTCAGCTTCAGGCGACTCTCGACCAGGGGCTTGCCGGATGGGTGCTGCGTCATCGTCAGCCGGCACTGATGGAAGACACCAGCCGTGATGAGCGCTGGCTGCGCCGCCCGGACGACGCCGCCGCTAAAACCGGTCCCAAATCCGCCATCTGCATCCCCTTGATGGCGCGCGACCAGCAGGTGGGCGTGCTGACCATCGTTCACTCCCAGCCGGGCAGCTTCAATCCCGAGCACCTTGCCTTGTTGCAGGCAATCGCCGACCAGGCAGGTATCGCCATCTACAACGCCCGCCTTTACAACTCGCTGCAAATCGCCAACCGGCGCTATCGCGAGTTGTTCGAAGACAGCATCGACCCGCTGCTGTTGACAACCCTCGACGGCAGGATCATCGAAGTCAATCGGCAGACAACTCGCACCACCGGCTTCACCCGCGCCCAGTTGAGCGGGCAAACGGTGGACGACCTGCACGCCCTGAACCGCGAATTGCTGGGGGAAAACTTCAAGAACCTGCGCGGCGGAAAGACCATCTCTTACGAAGCCAGCCTGCAAACCCGCTCCGGCAGTCATCTGCCGGTAGAAGTGTACGTGCGACGGGTACAAACGCATGACGCCCTCTACCTGCAATGGACACTGCGCGACATTTCGGAGCGCAAGGCGCTCGATGCCCTGCACCAGGATCTGGCGGCGATGATCTATCACGACCTGCGCTCGCCGCTTTCGAACGTGCTATCCGCGCTGGACATGCTGGCGGCATTGGTGCCGCTGGACGCCAACCCGACCGTCCAATCGATCCTCTCGATTGCCAACCGTTCGGTGGAACGCATGCAACGCATGATCAACTCACTGCTCGATATCAGCCGCCTCGAAGCCGGACAACCGATCACCAACCAGAAAGCGGTGCCGACCGTCGAACTGGTGCAGGAAGCGATCGAAGTCATCAAGTACACCCTCGAAAGCAAAGAGCAACAGTTCAGCGCCTACCTGCCGCCAGATTTGGCGTCGTTATGGGTGGACGCCGACATGGCGCGGCGGGTGCTGGTTAACCTGATGGAAAACGCCACCAAATTCACCCCCAGCGGGGCGAGCATCTCCGTCGGCGCCGAGGCGCACGGCGATTATGTCCTGTTCTGGGTGCAGGACAGCGGCGCCGGCATCCCCAAGGCTGCCCAGGAACACATCTTCGATAAATACATCCGCATGCGGGTCGATGAACAGCCCAAGGGCGCCGGATTAGGGCTGGCGTTCTGCCGCCTAGCAGTCGAGGCACACGGCGGAAAAATCTGGGCCGAAAGCGAGGAAGGCAAAGGCAGCCGCTTCCTTTTGACATTTCCGGTTGCCAAAAACGAGTGACGCCCTGGTATGATTGAGGGTAAGGAAAAAGGAATGCGCGAAATAACCCCTGGTGTTTTCATCGAAACCGGCTATGCTGGCGTGACGGTAGGCGCCATCAACTGGTCGCACGGCGTGATCCTGATCGACGCGCCGTTCCGCGCCGACGACATCCGCTCGTGGCGGGCGGCGTTGCTCAACCTGGGCGGCGGCATCGACCGGCTGCTGATCAACCTGGATTCGCACCTCGACCGCACCCTGGGAGTGCGCGCCCTCGACTGCACCGTGATCGGACACAACTGTATGGTGGAGGTCTTTCGGGCGCGCCCGCTCACCTTCAAAGCTCAGCCGGGCGAAAGCGGCGAAGAATGGGCGCGCTTCAACGGTTTGGGCAGCATCCGCTGGATGCCACCCGAGATCACCTTCACCCGCCAGTTGACCATCCACAGGGACAACAGCGCGGTCATTATGGAACATCACCCTGGACCCAACCCGAGCGCGATCTGGGTTTCCATTCCCGAGCAGCAGATCATCTTCATCGGCGACACGGTCACCCCTAATCAGCCGCCATTTCTGGCAAACGCCGACCTCGAAACGTGGCTCGAGCAGCTTAAGCTGTTGCTCAGCGCCCACTATAAGCAATGTCTTTTCGTCAGCGGGCGCGGCGGGCTGGTGAACACCGAAGACCTGCGCAATCAACTGCGCTACCTGGAAAAAGTTGCCCGACTGATGGAAAAACTCGCTGGTCGCAAAGCCGCCCCGGAAGAAACCTTCAAGCACGTCGACTGTCTGCTGGAGGGTTTCGACACCACCGAAGGGAAGGCGGCGCTTTTCCGCAATCGGCTGCGCCACGGTCTGTTTACCTATTATTCTCTCCATTACGCCCAAGACGCCCCCCCAGCCGGCGTATCCTAGCCAGGAGATCGCCCTGATGCAGCCCGACCTACCACTCGATCAGATTCTGCAAGGAGACTGCGTTCAAGTGTTAGCCGGTCTGCCCGAAAAATCGGTCGATCTGATCTTCGCCGATCCCCCCTACAACCTGCAACTGCAAAAAACACTGTGGCGACCGGACATGAGCCGGGTCGACGCGGTCGACGAAGAATGGGATCGCTTCAGCAACTTCCAGGAATACGACGCATTCACCCACAACTGGCTGAGCGCCTGCCGGCGGGTCTTGAAAGACAACGCAGCCCTGTGGGTGATCGGCAGTTATCACAACATCTACCGCATCGGCAGGATTCTGCAAGACCTGGGCTACTGGATCTTGAACGACATCCTGTGGGTAAAAACCAACCCGATGCCCAACTTTCGCGGCGTGCGTTTTGCCAACGCCCACGAGATTTTGATCTGGGCTGCCAAATCCAAAGGCGCCGGCTACACCTTCAACCATCACGCCATGAAGGCATTCAACGACGGCAAACAGATGCGTTCCGACTGGCTGATCCCGATCTGCAACGGCGCCGAACGCCTACGCGCCAACGGCAAGAAAATTCACCCCACCCAGAAGCCCGAAGCCCTGCTCTACCGCGTAATCCTCTCCTCCAGTAATCCCGGTGATGTGGTGCTCGACCCCTTTTTCGGCACAGGCACCACCGGGGCGGTAGCAAAAAAACTGCACCGTCGCTGGATTGGCATCGAACGGCGCCCGGATTACATCCACTTCGCTCGCCGGCGCCTCAAAGCGGTAACGCCCGAACTGTTCACCGAAGAATTCTTCGATGTGGGCGACGCCCGGCGACTGGCGCCGCGGGTGGCGTTCAGCAGCCTGTTGGAAAACGGTTTGATCCAAGCGGGGCAGGCATTGTACTTCCGCCGCGATCCCAGCCGCATCGCACGCGTCAAGCCGGACGGCAGGCTGGCGCTCAATGGCAGCGAAGGTTCGATCCACCAGCTCGGTAAAGAATTGATGGGCGGCAGCCCGTGCAACGGCTGGGAGAACTGGTGCTACCAGACCGCCGAAGGCACGCTGCGCCCGATCAACGATCTGCGCCAGCAACTTCTGGCGCAGCTTGAACCACCTCATGTCAAAGACTCAAGCGGCACATAAACCGCCGCTCAAGGTGCTGGCGGATCGTTTCGCCCTCTGTCGCCTGGATGCGGACGCTGCCCTTCCGCCGCAGGTGTTGCAACAGCCGTTCTTCGCCCTCACGCGCACACCCGATGAGTTATCGCTGGTACTGCCCGTAGACGCGGCGCCCGCCGGCTGTCGGCTTTCAAGCGGCTGGCGCTGCTTGCAGGTTGCCGGTCCGCTCGATTTCGTCCTGGTGGGTGTGCTGGCGGGCATCAGCGCCTGCCTGGCGCGGGCGGGAGTCAGCCTGTTCGCCATCTCCACCTACGACACCGATTACATCTTCATCCAGCAAGCCGATCTAGCCAGAGCCTGCGCCGCCCTGCAGGCAGAAGGCTACCCGCTCGAGAGCTGATCCGTCCCTAATCGGTGCGCCACTTAGGGCGCCAATCCTCAAACGTGATCTGAACCGCTGTTAAATTCATAATGTGAATACCCTTGACATACTGTGTATTACATAGTATTATGTGGTAGAGGTGATCAGATGGAAAAAGGCACAGCAATCGAAAATGTAGGTCTGGAATTGCGGCGGGGCGTGATCGTCCTCGCTGCCCTCAGCCAGCTCCGGCAGGATGGATACGGTTATTCGGTGCTCAAATCCCTGTCGGAGAAAGGACTGGAGGTCGATCAGGGGACACTTTACCCCCTGCTGCGCAGGCTCGAATCGCAGGGTTGGCTGCGGTCGGACTGGCGCGTTGAAAGCGACCGCCCGCGTCGCTATTACGCCCTCAGCCCAGAAGGCGAAAAAGCCTTGCAGCAATTGATCCAGGAATGGAAAAACATGGTTGTAACCATCAACAAAATACTTGAGGAGTAGAGACAATGGACGTCAAAGAAATGATTGAAAGCTACGTTTACGAGATCGGACAGGAACTTCCCCGCAAACAACGCTCTGACATCGAAAACGAGATTCGCTCATCGATCGAGGACCTGCTGGAGAATCGCAGCCAACAAGAGGGCAGGCCGGTTGATGAAGAGATGGTGGTGGAAGCGCTCAAGGAGTTTGGCTCGCCTGAAAAGATCGCCCGCTCATACCAGGAAGCGCGTTATCTGATCGGACCGCAATTGTTCCCGTTGTTCTGGTTGGTCATCCGCATCGTCTTCGCCGTTTTGGGCGTGCTGGCGTTGGTGCGGCTTGGCTTCATGTTTAGCCAGCCGGGAGTTGCGCTGAACAATTTGCCCCCCATGCTGCTGGAAACGCTCGGCGAGATTTTTACCGGGCTGATCGCTGCGGCGGGGAACATCGTGCTCGTGTTCGCCATTCTGGAACGGGTGTTGCCAAAAGAAGCCGAAAAAGATGAGCCGTTCGACCCGCGTAAGTTGAAGGCAAAACCAGATCGCGAGCGGGTCAGCAGGCTCGAAACGATACTCGAAATCGTCATTCTTGCTTTTGCGCTGCTGCTGTTCAATTTCTATCCCCAGGTCTTGTCCATCGGTTTTGTGCGCCATGGTCAATGGACTCAAATCCCGCTCTTCAGCCTAACCTTCTTCGGTTACCTGCCTTTCATCAACCTGCTGTGGGGGCTGGGTATCGTAAAAAATGCCCTCCTGTTGCGCCAGGGCGTGCAGCGTCCGCTGACGCGCTGGTTCGCGGTGGCGCTGAGCCTCGGCGGCATCGCCCTGGTGAGCGTGATGCTCGCCGGCGAATCGATCATCGACCGCGCCGGGCTGCTTGCCTCGGGTTGGGCGCAGGCTGAGAACCTGGCGATGATCTTCCAGAGCATTGCCACCGGCGTGCTGGTACTGATCCTGGTGCTGGAGGTGGTGGACACGGCGAAAGAACTGTACCAGTTGCTGCGCAAAAAAAGTCCCGATCCCGTCATGCAGGCATGAGGGGCAGGATCAGGTTGGGTTGAAAACGCCCGATTTTTGTAAATCGCTGGTCGCTCCTCAACCCTGACTGAATAATCCCGTCATCACCAACAAATCAAAAGCCTTCCGATGCAATAATCAGGAAGGCTATGTCTTTTATTACAGCTGAAGCCATAAGCGATAACACCCATTGAAAGTCACTGCCGCAGGCATTTCGTAGAGCTAAGTATGAGGATTAATTGACAATTCTATAAATTTACTCGCATAGGTTTTCCGCTGCGTCTCAATTTAAAAATAAATGGTTTGGTCTCTGTGTCTGCCAATTCCTTTATTGCTTCCCAACTATTTATTAATTGCTTGACCATTTCCCACATCCCTATACCCTTGCCTACTAAGAAAAATGCGCCTACGTTATAGCTTCTGAGCGCATCCTTCTCTGCGGAATTATGGAGAATTTTTTTGTCCTTAGTAATCAAGCAGAATTCATTTTCACCTACAAATTTTAATATTTCTATATCTGAGGCTCCAGCGTTAAAGTGTTCACAAACATGTTCGGTATCTTCACCAAAACACCTCATACCCGCTGCTAAGCGAGCTGGTAGATTCTCATCGAATATGAATTTCATGCATAAAGGTTATATTCAAATTGAATGGCGGTTTTTAATGCTGTGGGGGAAAGGTCAAACCATCTGGCAATTTTATCAATTCGTTGGTTCTCACCAATATACATGTCATAGATATTCGAGGTAGTTATGCGATGCCCATAAACTGTTGGTTGACCAAAAGATATTCTCGGATCAACAACAACGTGCCCCTGTCTACCATTAGGAAACCATCTGGAAGACAATCCATAACCTGTAACATCTTCAAAATCAACCATGCCTTCAACCTGCGCAACAATTTCTCTAAAACCATATTGTCCACCTGTTAACAAAGCAATAAGGTTTTTGGTTTTATTTTTATTAGGAGCGCAAGTGGGATCCAAGAATATTTTATTCCCGTTAATAAAAAATCGCTGACTAGCAAAATGTGGCGTCTCAAGGTAATTCCTTGCCTCATCCAGTGCTTTACGGATACGTTGGAGGCTTAGTCCAAGCTTTAAAAATCGTCTAACAAAAAGCAAATCTATCAAATCCAAAAAGCTCACATTAGTAGATTCTTTATGTGTAGATTTGCGAACAATAGCCTTTTGTTGCCCCAACCTCTCTTGTTTACCGCCACTCACCCTATAAATATATTCATATCCTCTTACCCACCTGGATACTTGCCCTTGGCTAATACCAACAAGTCTACTCGCTTCGGCAAATGTGTAAGCTGGAGCACTTAGAATTTTATAGATATCGGTTTCAAAAAGTTGGGATAACTCAGACATGATCTTCGCTCTCCCTAATATTCGTCTTGGTTGCCGTCGTGAATGATTATCATTGTAAAGCTGTTATGCGCAAACGATTGATTAAAACCTGATCGCGGTAATTTTGTTAATAGCGTATCGGCTTCATAGCTAAAAAATTTATAGCACGGCTACTTCTAATATGAACTCAATCGCTTTAGTTATACTACAAATTAAGAAATCTGAGCGGGCGACCGGATTCGAACCGGCGAATGTCAGCTTGGAAGGCTGATGCCTTACCACTTGGCGACGCCCGCTTACGGACTACCCCAATTTTACCCGCCGGGCGGGCTGCGGTCAAGCCGGCGCCGCTCCACTGCCTAGCTGGCGGTATGTCGCTGTGCCGCTGGCTGCCACAATCTCGCCGTAAAGGATGCGGTGATAATCCTTTAGCGGATAGTGTTCCTCCAGCGTCGCATCCACGAACTGGCTGGGATGAAAATCGTCCCAGTAGAGTTTGCAACACTCGATCGCCAAGACGGCTTCGGCGAAGAGCGGCGCCGCCACCACCGTCGCTGCCTGCGGGGTCAGTCCGGCGGCGGCAATTTTGTCGCCGTCGCGCCCGGAACGAGTGCCCAGCAGCTCCAGCGCCGGCTGGCAGTCTTCGGGGAAGGCGCACAAGGTAAAGGTGTTGTAGCGATTGATAAAACAAAAGGTGTAACGGGTCGGGCGAATCACCGCCAGCGCCAGCGGTCGGCTCCACATACGTCCCAGCGCGCCCCAGCCCACCGTCATGGTGTTGAAATCTCCAGCGGCAAAATCGCCGCTGGTAAACAGCATCTGCTGCTGCCCCCACAGCGCAACCACCCGCACATTCAGCGCTTCGACCGGAATGGATTGCCTTTCCACACCGCCACCCTTTATGCCAACAGAAAACCGGTTGCGACCAGCAGCGGGGTCAGGATCGTGATCAGCACGTTCAAACCCAGCGCGGGCATCAACTTTTGCAGATCGTCAGCATTTTGCAGGGCATTCAGGGCTGCCTTTGCCGCCAGCGGCAGGGTCAGCAGCCCCAGCAGGGTCAGAACCGGCAGGTAGCCCAGCACCACGCCGGCTGCCAGCGAGAGGTATGCCGCCAGTAAAAAGCCGGAATAGACCCGGGCGGCGCGGCGCCTGCCGCTGACGATGGGCAAGTGCCGCCTGCCAACACTGCGGTCGGCTTCCACGTCCGGAAATTGGTTGAGCAATAACAGGTTGTTGACCAAAAAAAAAGGCGGCAGCGAGGCGAAGAACGCCGTCCACGAATAATTGCCAGCCAAAACGAAAAAGGTGCCCATCACCATGAAACTGCCAAAACCCAATCCCGGCGCTACAAGACACAACCAGGGACTACGGGTCAACCACACCGTGTAGGTCGCCACCACCAGCAGCCCCAGCAAGCCAAGCGGCAGCAGCGCCACCCCGCGCGCCTGCAGGAAAAAGATGCCCACCAAGACGACGATGCCCATGGCAACCAAGCCAATCCCCAGCGCTACTCGCGCCTTGCCGGGGTTGGCGGGCAGCACACCGCTGCCGCCACTGAAAGGCGTCTTGTGGGTGACAAAATCCAACCCACTCTTGAAATCGAAATACTCATTGAGAGCGTTGACGCTGATATGGGCTGCCAGGGCGCCCAGCAACGCCAACAGGATGTAGAGCAGGTTCAAATTCCCAGAATGCCAGTGGGCAGCGGTAATGCCCAGCACGGCGCAGGCTGGGGTGAGCACGACAAAGGGCAGCCGCATCGGTCCGAAAAAAGTTTGCACGTTGGTCATCTTTCTCCCTCATCACTGTGAGATGCATAACGCCCGTCGGGGCAATTGACCCATTTTACCCCTGTTTGGGGCGAATCGGCATGCTGGTGCAATCCTTTTTAGGCGTTCACCGCCAGACAGCAGGAGAAAGCCAGAAGGCCCAGTCTTCTTCAGAGGAAGCATTATTGGAAACCGTCAACACCAATTCGATTGCCATGCCCGCCTGCGGACTGAGGTCGATGTCGAACTCGCTGTTGTAGCCATCCAGGGTATGCCCCCAGGCGCCCAGCTTGAAATATTTATCGTCGGCATTGCGATAACCCAATTCGAATTCAACATCGCACTTGTAATAGCCGTCCAGGCAGCCGATCATCCCTTTCAGGCGGTCGCCGCGTTGAATCTGAAACGGCGGATAGCGTCCGCTGATCGTTCCACCGCTACCATCAGAAGGGATGGTCAATAGAGCGGGTAGACGGCTGGAGCTGCCACCCTCGATCACCGGGTTCTCCACCCGGCTGATCGAACCGCTGGTGGTGCTAATCACACTGGGGCAAGAGAGCGCCCCGGCGCCGCTCCGCCAGGTGGCAGCGCAGTAATTGGCTACCAGGTCGAACACCACCTGGGCGCGGCTGCTGCCTTGCTGCACCTTGATTTTGACCCAGAGGGGCATCTCACCGCTGGGTAGCACACCGAAACTCTTGCCGCTGTCATTCTTCAATTTCCAGAAGCCGGTAAATTCTCCGGCATAGTTGAGGGCAACCAGATCCACCGAGACGTCGATAGTTTCACCAGGCGCCACCGACCGCGTTAGTGGGGTTTGCATTGCGCCGTCCATGCGGAAGCCACCCGAATAGATCAGCGAATAGGCAGTGTTCCAGGTGCAGCTACCGGCGTTCTTCAGCCGCCAGGTCTTGGTGAATTTCTGGTTAGGGGCAAAAATCGTTCCATCCGGAACTGTAACATCTGTCACATAGCTAGCCACGTCGCAGGCGATGGCGGGGACAACGCTTGCCTGCGAGGTGGAGACGCCCTCCTTTGCGGTGAGGGTTGGCGTTTTTGTCGGTTCTTTGGGAGTGGACGTGGCGCGGCTGACCTCGGTCAGTTGCGCTTCAAGGGTATGGAAAGCAGACTGGGTCAACACCGCCGCCATGGTGTAGGCAGCCGCAGTTTCACCTCTGCCCTCGATCGATTGCGACGAATCGGGGGTACAGCCAATGAGCGCCAGGCTGATGGCAACCAGCACAGTGAGCATCCGGTAGAACCATTTCATCATGTCATCTTCTCGCTTTCAACCCTTAATTATAGAACCTGACCGAGCTATTGTGTTAGAATTTCGCATGAGGGTTTATTAATGAAACGAGTCGGGATCATCGGTGCCGGTGCGGCGGGGATTGCGGCTGCCCTCGAGGCAGCCCGGCGCGGAGCGACGGTGTTGCTGTTCGATTCAAACCCACGCATCGGGCGCAAACTGATGACCACCGGCAGTGGACGTTGCAACCTGAGCAATGGCGCCGTAAGCGCCGACCGTTACGTCACCACTCACCCCCAACGGCTGGCGCAGGCGCTGGAGCGGTTCAGCCAGGCGCGCCTGATCCAGTGGCTGGACGAATTGGGCGTCCCAACCTACGCCACCGAGGACGGCTGGGGTTACCCCATTTCCAACGCCGCTGCCAATGTGGTCGATATTTTCGAAGCGCGTCTGAAACAAGCCGGGGTAGCCGTGCATCTGCGCACCTTGATTCAGGACATCCAACCCGTCCGCAGCGGCTTCAGGTTGATCCAGCCTGACCGCAGCCAGCCGCCGTTCGCGGTGGAGACCCTGATCGTCGCCAGCGGCGGCAAAGCCTATCCCCAATTCGGTTCGCGGGGCGAATTACTGGGGGTGATCGAGCGTCTCGGGCACACCATCCTGCCGGTTTACCCGGCGCTGGCGCCGCTGCTGACCGATCGCCGCCCGCTGCATAAACTGCAGGGCGTCCGCCTGGACGCCCGCCTGCAGCTTTACGGCGGCGATGACTGCCTGGACGAGACGATCGGAAACATCATCTTCACCGCGTGGGGCATCAACGGTCCGGGGGTGATGGACCTCAGCCACGCCGTCGGCGCTCATCAGCACCAGCCGTTGCGCCTGGTGATCGATTTTGTGCACCGGCACGAAAAAACGCTGCAAAAGTTGTTCAACCAGCCCGAAAATCAAGACCTGCCTTTGCGAATCTTGCTAGAAGCCGTCCTGCCCGCCAAGGTGGCGGCGCTGTTCGTCGAACGCGCCGGCTTACCGCCGTCCATCACCTTGAAAGAGCTTGCTGAAAAACCGAAACAAGATTTGTTGCATGACCTGAGGAACGCCGAGGTGGCGGTGAAAGGTAGCCGCGGCTTCGAGTTCAGCCAGGCATCCACCGGCGGGGTGCCATTGGACGAAATCGACCCCACCACGATGCAATCCGAGCGACAGGCGGGGCTTTTCTTCGCCGGCGAAGTGGTCGATGTAGTCGGTCCTTGCGGCGGGTTCAACCTGCACTGGGCGTTCACCAGCGGTTGGCTTGCCGGGCATGCAGCCGGCAATGTCGGTGCAATTCCAAACACACAAATCGGTTAAAATAAAGGCGATGAGCATGCTCGCCAAACGGTGTTTCAAAGCGATGCTGCAGCGGGTTGGAGTTGTGATTGTACTCGCCAGCTTTCTGGCGGGCGCGCCCGTTTCAGCAATCGCCCAACAGACTGCCGGGGTTTCGATCGAGCCACCGGAGAGCGGGCAATTCCCCACCATCAGTTTTCTGATGAAAGCCTACGACAACGACGGCAAATTCCTCGCCAATTTGATTCCAGACCAGGTGCGGGTGCTCGAAAACGACCAGCCGGTCGAGGTTCAATTTCTCGAACGTCAACAACCCGGCTTACAGATCATCGTCGCCATGAACACCGCCCCGATCTTCGCCAGCACCGTCGCCGGCGTATCCCATTTCGCGCAAATCAAACTGACGCTGCTGGCGTGGATGCAATCCAACCCGCCCGGCGAAAACGACGACTTCAGCCTGGCAACCAACACCGGCTTAGAAGCGATCCGCCTCACCCGCGCCGAGCAATGGCAAGAAGCGCTCCGCCAGTACGATCCGCCGCTGCTGCAAACGCAAGCGAGCATGGTGAGCCTGGCTCAGGCGCTCGACCTGGCGACCGAACCCAACCCGCATCCCGATATGCAGCGCGCCATCCTCTACATCACCGCCACCCCCGCCACCCCGCTGCAAGCCGCCCTGCCCAATATAGCGAGCCGCGCCAACCAACTCGAGGTGCCAATATTTGTGTGGATGGTGGCGCCGCTCGCTCACACCAATACCCCTGCCGCCCAGTCGTTGCGCGACCTGGCAGAAGCTACCGGCGGTGAGTTCTTCCTCTTTTCCGGCGCCGAAGCGCTGCCGAACCCCGAAACCTACTTTGAATCACTGCGCTATCACTATCGGGTGAGCTATCATTCCTCCATTGACACCAGCGGCTCGCACCGCATTGCGGCTGAAGTGAGGCACGAAAATCAGCGCCTCGTCAGCAATCAACGCCTCTTTTCGCTGATCATCCTGCCGCCCAAACCCATCTTTCTGGCGCCGCCCAGCCGCATCGATCGCGTTTGGAGCGAGGGTGCCAACCGCCGTGAGCCGTCCCGCCTGGAGCCGACCAACATCATGATCCAGATGCTGGTCGAATACCCCGACGGTTATCCGCGCCCTTTGCGAAAGTCGCGGCTTTACGTCAACGGGGTGTTGACGGAAGAAATTAGCGCTGAACCATTTGACCGCTTTCTCTGGGATTTGCAGGGCTATACCACCAGCGGCACGCATTATCTTCAAATTGAAATTGAAGACAAGCTGGGACTGACCCAGTCGACAATCCAGACCCCGGTCGAGATCAGGGTTGAAGCCAAACGAAACCCAGTGGCTGCTTTCTTTGGTGATTATCCATTGATGATCGTCGTGGCTGTGGTGGCGGCGACGGCGGCATTGGTGGGCACAGTCATCGTCGCCAGACGAGCTCTTCGCCTGGGGGACAAGCGCCGCAAACGCAAACAAGCGCTCGACCCGCTGCGCCAGCCGGTCGAGATCCGTCAGGAGCCGCCCTGGCAGCCGCGTCCCAACCTGGGTGCTGCCCAGGCGCCCACCCTGCCGCGCCCGAAGGAGGAGAGCGATGCGCCGGCGCAATTCGTCCGCCTTTCAGAATCCGGGCATCCCATGCCCGGCAGCAGCGTGCCGATCAACCGCAACGAGATCACCTTTGGCAGCGATCCCCGCCAGGCGATTGTGGTGCTCGATTCGCCCGCCGTGGATACCCTGCACGCCCGTCTCTACCAGACCCCAAAAGGGGAATACATCCTGGTCGACGCCGGATCGGTCGCCGGCACCTGGGTCAATTATGCTCCTGTCTCCAGCCAAGGTGTGCATCTGGAACATGGCGATCTGATCCATATCGGTCGCATCGCTTACCGCTTCGAACTGCGATCAGCGAGAGACACCCGCCGCCCGACCGTCACGCCTTTCCAAGAAGATTGATCATGATCCAGTCCGACCACACACCCTACCGCAGCTTTGCCCTTTCCCACCCCGGGATGAGCGGCAAGAACAACGAAGACCGTTACGCCGTGACCCCTTTTCTCTTGAGCGAGCAGAACGCCACCCCGGCGTTGCTGGCGGTGCTCTCGGACGGCATCGGCGGGCACCGCGCCGGCGAAGTGGCAGCTGAAGTGACGGTGGAAACCATTACCCACCTGGTTGCCGCCAGTGACGCTGCCAATCCGCCACAAGTGCTGCAAAACGCCGTCACCCAAGCCAGCAACAAGGTACAGGCACTCGCCAACACTGACCCCAAGCGGCAGGGAATGGGCGCCACCTGCGCTGTGGTGTGGCTCATCGGCGACAAGCTCTACACCATCACTGTCGGAGATTCGCGCATCTATCTGATGAAAGGAAACTCCATCCGCCAGGTGAGCATCGACCACACCTGGATCCAAGAAGCGCTGGACGCCGGCGTGCTGCAAGCGGATGAAATTGGAGGTCATCCCAACGCCCACGTCATTCGTCGCTACCTAGGTTCACCCACCCCCCCTGAGGGTGACCTGCGCCTAAATTTGAGCGGCGACGAAAGCGACGCCACCTCGCAAGCCAATCAGGGGATGATGCTGCAAGCGGGTGACCGGCTGTTATTGTGCAGCGACGGGCTTTCCGATCTGGTGCATGAAAACGAGATGCTGGCAAGCTTCCAGTCCCTACCCATGGAAGCGGCACTCCAAGAGTTGGTGGACCTGGCAAACCAGCGCGGCGGTCACGACAATATCACCGCCGTCGCCATCGAAATTCCCCCCTCGGTGGTGAAATCCGCTTCACTGGTCAACTGGCAAAAGCTGGGGCTGAGCTGCCTGGCAGGGCTGGGGCTGGCTGCCGTGGGGGTGATCATCGCCGGAGTGGCCTGGTTGCTACTAAATTCAGACATCCTGCTGCTGCCTGCTTTACGGGCAAGCCCAATCGCAACCGCCACAATCGAAACCTATGTTGTAATGCCGACCCTGGATAAACCAACCGCCACCCTCGCACCTGCCACAGCCCAGCCTCCCACCATCACCCCCTTTATTCCCATGCTGGTTGAAGGTGGCGCAACCCTCACGCCCTGGCACACCCACACTTATGCTCCAACCGCAACGCCCACACCGACCCCCTGAAGCAAAACTTCACGCAATCTTGCCGGCGGCACGGGCGCGCGCCAGCAAGTTTTCCGCCGCCCGCAGCAGTGGAAAATCTACCATTTTCCCCTCCAGGGCAAAGGTGCCGGTACCCTGCTCTAAATACTGGTTGTAGGTGTTCACTAGTTCGCGGGCGGCGAGAATGCTTTCATCGGAGGGGGTAAAGGTTTCCTGTACCGGGACGACCTGCCGGGGGTGAATCACCTGTTTGCCGGTGCACCCCATCTCGACCCCCTGACGCGCCTCTTCCAGCAAACCCGGCGTGTCGCTGAAATCGATCTTGACCATATCAATCGCCTGCAAGCCGTAGGCTGCCGCGTGCAGCACGAGCGCCGAGCGGACATGAAAAACCTCCCAGCCGGCGCCAGTGCGGGTGGCGCCCAGACCCACCGCCATGTCTTCGGCGCCGAAAACCAGCGCCGTCAACCGGGGCGTGGCAGCGCAAATCTCAGGCAGGTGGATGACCGCCCACGGCGTCTCGACGATGGCGATCAGGCTGATCTCGCCTGCCTCCCACCCCAGCGCGGTTTCGACGGCAGCGATCTTTCCCTCCACCCAGCGCAGCGAGACTGCCGAAGCCACCTTGGGGACAACAATTCCGTCTGGCCGGGCAGGCAGAATCGCATTTAGATCGGCTTCCGCCAGCGTCGAATCGACCGGATTGATGCGCACCAGCCGCTCCGAAAAGCCAAAATCCAGTTCGGTCAACGCCCTGACAATGGTTGCGCGGGCTTCTTCCTTGCGGTTGAGAGCAACGCTGTCTTCCAGATCCATGCAAATCGAATCGACCTGAAGCGAGATGGCTTTTTCGATCTTGTGACGGTCATTCCCTGGCATATACAAGAGGGCACGGCGGGCGTGCATCATCACACCTCCTCAGGGCAGATTTAAACAAATTATACCCCGCCGAGGCATTATCACCCCCAACCGCCGCGCCCACTCGACTGCGGACTGCAGCAAGCCGTATGCGCGTCGACCGCTGCGGTGTAGTACAATCACGTCATGTCCCGTCCCTCCCGCACCCTCCCCGCGCATTACACGGCGGTTGCCGCCGTCAACATCGTGAAAAACCTCCGCCTGGTGTTCTGGCTCAATGTTGCCGGACTGGGGTTGTTCATCCTGTCTGGCTTGCTTTTCGCTCGTCTTTTATCTGCCATGCGCCCCGCCGATACGCTGGAGGTGCTTTCGATCAAAATTGACAGCCAGGCAGCGCTCTTGTGGACCTTTCTGCTGATCGTGGGAAGTACCGCGGTCACGATCATTTTACACGAGGCAGTGCATGGGGTCATTTTCTGGGTGATCACCGGAGAAAAACCGGCGTTTGCTTTTCATGGCTGGTATGCTTATGCCGCCGCTCCGGGTTGCTACCTGCCGCGCAATGCCTACCTGATCAACAGCCTGGCGCCGCTGGTGCTGCTCACAGCCCTCTACCTGGGGCTGATGGCAATTATCCCTGCGCCAGCACTGGCGCCGTTGCTGTGGATGGCAACCCTCAACAGCAGCGGCTGCATCGGCGATATCGGCGTGGCAGTTTGGCTGTTGCGCCACCCCTCTGAAACGCTGGCGCAGGATTGCGGCACGGCTATCACCCTCTACCTGCCTTCGGTGAAGCGGGTATGAGATCAAAGATGGGGAGGCAGGCGGGAAACCATTTTAATGTATAATCAATGACGGAGGTTACATGGAGATTACCTGGTACGGGCATTCCTGTTTCCGACTCACTGAACGTAATATGGCAACGGTCGTCAACGACCCCTATGACCACCGTGAGGTGGGCTACGAGCCGCTTAAGCTGAAAGCCGATATCGTCACGCTGAGTAACGACATGCCGGGGCACAATTACCTTCCGGCAGTAAAGGGCGACAACTACATCATCAAAAACGCCGGGGAATACGAGATCGGCGGCGTATTCATCACCGGCGTGCAAACCAACGGGCATGACCGACGGATTGTGGACGAACCGCGCAACACGCTTTACGTAATCGACTACAACGGCTTGACCGTGGTGCACCTGGGAAACCTGAATCGTGTTCCAAGTCAGACCGAAGTTGAGGCGTTAGGACCGGTAGACATCGCCCTGGTGCCGGTTGGCGGTGGCAGCAGTTTAAATGCGGCGAAAGCAGCCGAAGTCATCAGCCTGCTCGAACCGAAGATTGTTATCCCGATGCACTATGCCACACCTGTTTCCACCATCAAACTGGAGCCGCTCAACAAATTCCTGAAAGAGATGGGCTTGGCAGAGGTGGAAGTGCTTCCATCGATAAAATTTGCCAGCCCCAGCGCATTACCCGAAGAAACGAAGGTGGTCGTGCTGGACTACCCGAGACGAGCGTGAGGTAACGGCTGTGGCAGTCAAACTCATCATGACCTGGGACATCGCTCCCCAACGAGAGCAGGAATACTTTGAATTCGTGGTGCGGGAGTTCATTCCGGGCGTGCAGAGCCTGGGCTTTGACCTGAGCGATGCCTGGGCGACGGTGTACGGTGCCCACCCCCAGATATTGGTCGGGGCGGTGTTGCCATCGGTTGCGGCGGCAAAGCAATTGTTGAGCTCTTCCGAGTGGGAGAGCCTCAACAATCAGTTGAAGGATTTTGTCAAGAATTATTCGTACAAGATTGTTTCGGCAAGCGGCGGGTTTCAGTTCTAACATCTCATCTGATCGATGACAATAGAGATAGCCCAACGGTTGCTGGCATGGTACCAAAAGCACAGCCGCCATCTCCCATGGCGTGACGTCGTAGACCCCTACCGGGTATGGGTATCCGAGATCATGCTGCAACAAACTCGGGTGGATACGGTTATTCCCTATTACCAGCGATGGATGGAGCGCTTCCCCACCCTTACGCATCTGGCACGCGCCAACGAACAGGAAGTGCTGCAGGCATGGGAAGGTCTGGGCTATTACAGCCGCGGGCGCAACTTGCATCGCGCTGCCCGCCTGGTGATGGAGAAATACGGCGGAAAGCTCCCCTGCCAACGGGAGCAATTGCAAAAACTGCCAGGCATCGGGCGCTACACCGCGGCGGCGATCGCCTCGATCGCCTTCGGTCAAGACGCGCCAGCTTTGGATGGCAACGTCCGCCGAGTTCTGGCGCGCCTTTTCGATGTCAGGCTGCCGGTGCGCTCGGCTGAAGGGGAAGAGCGCCTGCGGCAGCTTGCCGCCGAACACCTACCCGCCGGACGCGCCGGTGATTACAACCAGGCGCTGATGGATCTGGGCGCCACGATCTGCACCCCGCGTGCCCCGGCTTGCGAACGCTGTCCGTTGGCGGCATTATGTCAGGCGCGCGCCCTCAACCTTCAAGAAGAACGCCCGCTTACGGTGAAACGCCCGCCCGTTCCGCACCTCATCGCCAGCGCCGCCGTGTTGCGCCGCCACGACGGGCGCGTTCTGATCACCCAGCGCCCCGCTAAGGGGCTTCTGGGGGGTCTGTGGGAGTTTCCGGGGAGCAAGCTCGAAGCCGGTGAAACGCCAGCCGCCAGTCTTCAACGCGAAATCAACGAGGAGCTTGGTGTGCAGATCGAGGTCAACCAAGCCATCGGGGTCTACCGCCACGCTTACACACATTTTCGGGTCACGTTGCACGCCTACGAATGCATCCTGATCGACGGCGAACCTCAGGCGATTCATGCCAGCGATCTGCGCTGGGTGAAACTGCAAGCGTTGAACCACTATCCCATGGGCAAGATCGACCGCCAGATTGCCCGCCAGTTGCAAAATGGAAAAGGAGCATGAAACAAGTCCGTCTCGATAACCTCCGTAAAGAAATGGTGATGACGCAGATCAAGAATCGCGGCATTACCAACAAGCGTATCCTGGATGTCATGTGTGAGATTCCTCGGCATCGATTTGTACCGCCCAACATGCAGGACATGGCTTATGAAGACGGCGCCTTGCCGATCGGCAGTGGACAAACCATTTCGCAGCCCTACATCGTAGCATTAATGACCGATCTGTTGGACCTGAAAGGAGAGGAAAACGTGCTCGAGATCGGCACCGGCTCGGGCTACCAGGCGGCGATCCTGGGGCGATTGGCAAAGACGGTGCACACCATCGAGCGCCACCCTGAATTAGCGGAAGGTGCCCGCCAGGTGCTGGCAGAACTTGGACTGACCAACGTGCACGTGCACATCGGGGATGGATCGCTGGGCTGGAAGGACGCTGCCCCCTACCAGGCAATCTTGGTTACCGCCGCCGCGCCGGCGCCCTCCGAGCCGTTGCTTTCACAGCTTGACGAAGGCGGCAGGTTGGTGCTTCCGGTGGGCAACCGTCACGGGCAGGAGCTGCAACGCTGGCAGCGCCAAGGGGATAAATTCCTCCAAGAACATATTCTGCCGGTGGCATTTGTGCCGCTGCGGGGCAAGCACGGCTGGAAGAAAAACGAGTGGGACGAATAACGTCAACCGCCTAGACCTCGCTGACGGTCACAAACACCACCGGAGAGCGACGCGTCTCATTGTACAAATGAGTGCGCACCGCTTTCTGCACATCGTTTTGAAGATTGCCGTTGGCACGCTTGACCGTTTCGGCGATTCGTTTGCGAGCGTCAGCCAGCAGTTCTTCCCCTTCGCTGGGCAAGATGAACCCCCGCGTGACGATTTCCGGCTCGCTTTTCAGTTTTCCAGACTCCTTCTCGAGCACCAAATGCACCAGCAAAACGCCATCTTGCGACAATTCTTCGCGTTCGCGCATGATGGTGGGGGTCACATCGCCGACTCCGCTGCCATCCACAAACACATATGAACCCGGCACACGCTCCCCCAGCCGCATTTTCCCATCTTCGAACTCGATTACCTGCCCGTTTTCGACCACGGCGATATTCTCGGGGGCATATCCCAGTTGCTGTGCCAGAACGCCATGTTGTTTGAGGTGGCGCAATTCACCATGCACTGGCACCACATTGTGGGGGCGCACCAGGTGCAGCAACAATTTCATCTCCTCCTGACTGGCGTGACCAGAAACGTGAACCGGAGCGATGCCCTCGTAGATGACGTTGGCGCCGCGCTGGAAGAGGCGGTTGATGGTGCGATAGACATTCTCCTCGTTGCCGGGGATGGGATGTGAGGAGAGCACTACCGTGTCGCCGGCTTGAATATCGAACTGGCGATGACGACCGGCTGAAAGCCGCCCCAGAATTGAAGTCGGTTCTCCCTGCGAGCCAGTGCACATGATCACGATCTCGTCATCCGGCAATTTGAGAGCCTGATCGAGATTGACCAGCAGCGCATCAGCGATATCCAGATAGCCCAACTTGCGCGCCATCTTGGCGTTGTCGACCATGCTGCTGCCGGCAAACGCCAGCTTGCGCCCGTGCCGCTGGCAGGCGTTGGCAACCTGTTGCATCCGCGAGATCAACGATGCGAAACTGGCGATGATGATCCTGCCTTCGGATTGGCTGAAAACCTGGTCGAAAGCACCATCGATCACCCGCTCCGAGAGCGTCCAGCCGGGGCGATCGGAGTTGGTGGAATCGGCGAACAACGCCAGCACACCACGCTGCGAAAATTCAGCTAGTTTGGCGTAATCGGTGGGCCAGTTGTCCACCGGGGTGTGGTCAAATTTGTAATCACCGGAGTGAACAATCAAACCGACCGGAGTTTGGATGCCCAGCCCAACTGCACCGGGGATGGAATGGCAGACATGGAAGAACTCGACCCCGAACGGACCGATCTTGATCTTATCGCCGGCGTTGACGGTGTTGAGTTGTGCCTTTTGCGCCATTCCGTTGCGCGCCAGCTTTACCTCCAGCAAGCCGCGCGTCAGCGGCGTGGCGTAGATGGGAACGTTGAATTCCTGCAGCACGTGATGGATGGCGCCAATATGATCTTCATGACCGTGGGTGACTACAATTGCGCGCACCTGCTTGCGCTTTTCGAGCAAATAGTTGAAATCGGGGATGATATAGTCGATCCCCAGCATATCATTTTCCGGGAACATCAACCCACTGTCAATTATAAGGATGTTGCCGGCGTATTCGAACGCCAGCATATTCTTGCCGACCTCTCCCAATCCTCCGAGAGGAACGGCGCGTAGAACATTGTGCTTCACAAGATTGATTCCTTTACTTCATCGTTTAAATCTTTTGCGTCCCTCGAACTGCAAGTGAGTTCCATCGTGGTAGAAACAATACAGCCTCGACCGCTACCTCCAGCCTGGGCTGATGGATTTCACCTGCGTCGTTGAACGATAAGCTTGAATACAAAAAACAAGTCCGTGCCGGTTTTCCGGCATAATTTTTGAAGAATTATACATAAATTTTAACACACTCGGATAAGCTTGTCAAACAATTGTTAAAGTTCAACACATATGAGACGGTTGGAGTAAAGACACAGGATAATCACTGTGATCCTCTTCTTAATCGGGATGGCGCTGGCGCATGCGGTCATGCGCCCGGCAATGCCTGGATTGACGTGTCTGGCGAAGACTCGGCAGGGTACGTTGGGCTGATTCTGGTATTTGTCGTTTTACTGGCTTTCCAATAAGGCGGTCGTATCGCTTCCGCCAGTTCACGTTAGCTTCTTGGACTCATCATAGGCTCCCGCTGCAGATCTGTGATCTGCCTTAGGGTAACGCCTATTTGGAGCCAACGTCTTTTCGCAAAGTAAGATTTTTATCGAGGCAATTCAACCAACGGAAAGAGTCAGGCAGGAGATTGACTATGGTCGTCACGGAAAAGGCGATACCTATGGCGCGCTCAAACCAATTGATTGGGCTGCCCTCACACATCCACCCCCTGTCGTTGGTGGCGCTCGGCTTTCCTGAAAAAAGAGTGGCTCCCACCCGGCGTTTCAAGCCCGAGCGGGTGCACTTCAACCACTGGTGAGGTTGAACCCCAGCCTGCGACGGTTGATTTTATCGCCAGCTAATACCGCAACAGCGCCCCCACGCTGCCGGCTTTTTCGAACGCCGGGTTGTCCCGAATTACCTCCACCCCACCGCGGTGGCGCAACACGATGTTGACCGCTTCCTCAATCACGTCTTCAACCAATTCGGTTTTTTTACCGCAGCCCCCACAGTTCAAATCCGCTTTAACGCTCAACAGCTCGCAATCGGGGCAACGATAGCCGGGTTGGCGATAGCCATCGGCGATCACCAACGTCTGCACCCGCTTGGCATTGACCATTTCCAGAGTGGCACCTAGACCTGCCACCGCCTGGTTGCCCTTGGCGGCGTTGGTGATGATGTTTTCAACCAGGCGCTGCTCTCGCCGGCGCTCGTTCTGTTGCCCAATCTCCAACGCATGCGTCAGCACTTCGGTGTGGGCAGCATTCATGCTGGCATGGAAAGTGCCCACCACCAGACTCTGCCAGGCTTTGGGGAGCTCGCTCCGAAACATGGCAATATTATCATCGGTAGCGCCGATCAAAATGCGCCGCACGCGGTTTTGTTCGAAAAATTCGGCGGCAAACTCGGCAGATTCCTTCATATTCCGTTCCACCGTTGCTTCAACGGCGCGAGTTTGTCCGGCGCTTCCGCCTCGCCGCCCGCGTAAGCTCGAGGAGCCACCGCGTTTGGTACGTTTGACGCTTTCGCCCAGCACCCCTTCTTGTTCGCGCAACTCGCCGAGATGAAAGTGAAACAGCCGGGCGCCCTGCTGGTCAACCAACACCACGCCGTATCCGCCATAATTATCCACTAAATTCGTCAGCGGCTTGATGCTCGGACGTCCGCCCACGTGCACCTGATCTTGCAGCGCTATTGCCAGCGGAAAAGCTCGAAAAAATTGTTGTGGTGCACAGGAAAAGACCGCCACGCTGCGCCCGGACCAGTCATACACCTGACTGAAGTATTGCTCCACGACTGCCACATCTTCCGGCAGTTTTACTTCCTTGAGCATCGTTCGCAACCGCAGCCGGTAAGCGTCGGCGTTCCCTTGTTGTGGATCGGTGTTGAGGTAAACACTCAAAACCGGTTCAGGCGCGGAAAATTCAAGCAACTCCCGCAGGTCTCGATCGTCGAACATAACACCTCCTTGGTCAAGAGTATGGTGGAACGACTGCATCTGCTACGGGCGCTTCCCCAGGGTTACGGTCACCTCCATTTCTTGATTGTTGCGTAAGATGGTGAGGACGATATCTTCACCGTGGCTTTTGTTGAGCATCAGATAGCTGAGCAGATCGCCGAAAGTGTACACCGGCTGATCGTCAACGGCAATGATCAGATCGCCACCAGCCATTACCTCTGGGATCTGGGTGGGGCGTGTGCCGCCACGCAGACCAGCTTGATCCGCCGGGCTACCCGGTTCGACGCTGATCACGTACGCTCCAACCGATTGGGACAAACCGAGCAATTCCTGTTCGGTCAAGGTCAGTTCCGGGCGGGCAGTGATGCCCAGGTAGGGATATTCGAAGCTGCCGGTCTCGATCAACACCGGCACCACCCGCTTAATAATATTCACCGAAACGGCAAAACCGATACCGGTGTTGAGCGGTTCCCCGCTTGGGGTAATTCCGGCGGTGCGAATGGCGCGATTGACGCCGATCACCTGCCCGTTAAGGTTCAGCAACGGTCCGCCCGAATTGCCAGGGTTGATCGAAGCATCGGTTTGAATAATATCCCCGGCGCTAAAGAAGGCGCTCTGGCTGGCGGGACGCAATGATTCCAACGTGCGCCCTTTAGCAGAAACGATGCCCAGCGTCATCGTGCCGCTCAATCCGAAGGGGTTGCCGATCGCCACCACCGGCTGACCGATCTTGAGTGCTTCGGAATCGCCCAGCGCCAGCGGGAATAATTCCTCCGGCGGCGCATCCACTTCGATCACCGCCACATCCGAATCGATGTCGGTGCCGATGACTTTACCGCGCACTTTGTACCCAGAGGCAAAGTGTATCTCAAGGTTTGCGGCGTTCTCAACCACATGATA
Organism: Anaerolineaceae bacterium; assembly: GCA_037445245.1. Taxonomy (GTDB): domain Bacteria; phylum Chloroflexota; class Anaerolineae; order Anaerolineales; family Anaerolineaceae; genus JBBIKU01. The sequence goes on along the minus strand of JBBIKU010000002.1, from coordinate 25,657 downwards.
ATTGGTGACGATGAAACCCTCTTCACTGTAAACGAAGCCCGATCCCAGACCACCTCCGCCCGGACCTAACGTTCGAATCGCAACCACTCCCGGGCTGACGCGCTCGTACAGCTCGGGCAACAGGGTTTCTAGCCCAGACAGGCTGCCGAGCGCTTCTGGCGCTTTGATCACCGGCGGTGCGACAGTGGGGGTGGCGAAGGGACGGGGAGCAGTGGTCTCAGCAGCAGTTTGTTCAGACAGAATTTGGGGCATCTGAAAGCTGATCTGGCAAGCCAGGGTGGTGAACAACAAAACAACGATCATGGAAAAGATCGCCAGTTTCTTATTCATAAAGTACCTCCTTCTTTCCGTTCTACGATTAATCAGCCGTGCTCAACTCTGGCGCAGTTTTTCAAACAACGCTTTTTGTTCGGCGCTGAGTTTGCTCGGGATTTGAACTTTGACTTTGGCGTACAAATCGCCGTGCTCCTGCTTGGTGCGCAGCTTGGGCATGCCGCGTCCTGCTAACCGGAAAGTTTGTCCGGGTTGAGTGCCCGCGGGTATGCTCAACATCACATCACCGGCAGGCGTAGGTACACTCGCCTGTCCGCCCAACACGGCAGTGTACAAGTCAATGGTGATCTCGGTGTATAGGTCGTCACCCTTGCGTTCGAAGCGCCCATCCGGGGCAACATCAATCACCAGATAGAGATCACCTTTTTGCCCGCCAGGAGCAGCCGGGGTGACCCCTGCCATACGCACCTTTGTGCCGGTTTGGGCGCCAGGCGGAATTGTTACCTCCATCCGTCTGCCATTGATCTGCAGCACACGCTGGGTGCCGGTGTATGCTTCCTGCAAGCTGATGGTAACTTTTTGCTGGTGGTGTTGCGGCGAGCGAAAAGCGGTTGTGCTCGAACGCCGGGATTGACTTGTCCGCCCGCCGTACATCCCTCCGAAGATCTGGTTGAAGAAATCGGAAAACCCCCCACCGAAAAGATCACCAATATCACCGCCGTATTCCACCCGCGCCCCGCCGGGCGACTGGGAAAACCAGTCTTCCCACCTGAAGTCCCCGCTGCGTCCGCCGCTTTGCTGCCAGCGCGAATACGACTCGCCGAGCTGGTCGTAATGGACACGTTTTTTGGGGTCGCTCAGCACTTCGTTGGCTTCGTTAATTTCTTTAAATCTCTCCTCTGCCTGTTGATTACCAGGGTTGCGATCGGGGTGGTATTGCATCGCCAGTTTGCGATAGGCGCGCTTGATCTCCTCGGCGCTGGCATTGCGCCCCACACCCAGGATCTGATAATAGTCCTTATACTCCATGGCTTCATTTTATGCCCGCCAAGCAATCAAAGTCAAGACCGCTGGCAGATATCTTATACATTTCTAACCTTTCGCTATTACAAAGTTGATATGGCAACGATGTACGCTCATCATTTGCCACAACCGGATTCGACCTTCACCGCCAGGTTAGCGCCAGCACAGGCGTGAGTGGATAAAACAAGCCCCCGCCCGATAATAAACCCGGCGGAGGCTTGCACCAAAGGAGGAGACCGCGATGAGCACTTATGATGTCAGGAATATTGATTCCGTCTCCCCCATAATCATACAAGATTGGACCGAAAAACTGCACCGTAATTCGTCATTCGTTTAGGATGACTTTGCTCCCCAACCATTATGACGTTCAACAAAATCCTTCACCAGCGCCAGCGCCTGCTGCGGTGTTTGATAGCTGTATACCTGGTAGTGCGGGGCGCGGTTGCCCAGAATCATCTTGGATACCCTGACACCCTCCCGGTAGCAGCATAACACCGGCTTACCCAACGAGACCGCCAACGCAATCTCGTACCCGACGCCGTGCGAGGGCGTGCTGACCTCGGCAATCAGAGCATCGCACTCGCGCACCCAGTCCACGTCGCGCATATAGATCTCCTCCGGCGTTTCGACCGCCTCCAGATCAAGCACGTCATCGTGCGCCAGGTGGGCGGTGGGCACCTCGTGCCCGCCTGCTTCAAGCAGCGTCACGATGTCACGGTAAAGCGGCTGATCCTGCCTGCCGCCGGTGATCGAACACGAAAAATACACCTTCATAACGACCTTCCAGATATTAATTTGGCACGATTGTAACACAATCCGTCCACGCCGACTGTTAGCTAAGGATTGGGTGGCATAACTCAGCCGTTACCCCCCTGTTGTCACGGTCACCGGCGCCGGTTGCAGAATACAGTTAATTCCTTGTTTTGCCTTCCCCTTGCACTACACCCGATGCGGCATGGCTGTGCGGTGTATCGCACCTGCCAATGCCCGTGCTCATCACGCCAATATGGTAACCGGATATTGCCGTTGGCTCCGCCAGGCTCGCCGATGCTCCCTGCCTAAGCCGATCGAAGGCGGTTTGCCGCCGGGATCGCCGATCCCGGTTACAATATCTTAAAGTAGGCAAAAGGCGGGCAGTCGCAACCCGTCTGCAGCAGGCAGGAGGCGATCATGTCAGGCTCGCAAAAGATTCTGGTTGAGAACATCAACCTACCCGGCAGAACTTCATCTGTGGACGCCGAAAAATACGAAGCCATGAAGAAAGTGCTGTTGGCCGTCCTCCCGGCCTCACCGCCGGGGTTGACCCAGAAAGAGATGTTCGAGGCGGTTCTCCCGCACCTTCCCCGGCATCTCTGGCGGGACGGCGAGAAATCAAGCTGGTGGGTCAAAACTGTGCAACTCGATCTCGAGGCGAAGGGCGTCATCCGGAGGACAGCAACCAAACCCCTGCGCTGGCAGCGAAGCTGACCGACAAGCCTCCTGGCTGTAACCGGGGTCGGTGACCCCTGTTACAGAATTCACGCCCCGAGTGGTTAGCTTCGGCCAGCGCCAAGCGCATGTTTACAGAACGCCGCGGATTGGATACAATGCTAACATCATCCCGAACACCCCGGCTGGCGAGGGACATTGGCTGTTTCCGGAAAATCTGACAACATGCAACACGTGGATGTGGTGGTGCCGCTCTACAACGAGCAGGAGACACTGGCTTTGTTTCACGCCCAGTTACGACGATCAATCGATCCCCTACCGTACCACTTCACCATTACTTACGTCGATGACGGCTCGAACGATGACACTGCCAGCCGGCTGCAGGCGCTTGCCGCCAAAGACGAAGATGTGCGGGTGGTTGAACTCAGCCGCAATTTTGGGCACCAGGCAGCCCTCAGCGCCGGCATCGACCGGGCACAGGGCGATTTCGTCATCACCTTGGACGGCGACGGGCAGCACCCGCCCGAGCTGATCCCCGAAATGTTGACGTTGGCGCAGCAAGGCTACGACGTCGTGCTCACCCAACGCCTCGAAAGCGGAGCGGCTTCGGGCTTCAAGCGCGCCAGCTCGACCCTGTTCTACCACGCCCTCAACCGCATCGGCGACACCAACATCCTGCCGGGTGGGGCAGATTTCCGTCTGTTGACGCGCCCCGCCGCCGACGCCCTGCGCAGCATGCCTGAATATCATCGCTTTCTGCGCGGTATGGTCTCCTGGATGGGCTTCCGCAGCGTGATCCTGCCTTTCACGCCGCCGGCGCGCCTGGCGGGCAGATCACAATACTCGCTGCGCAAGATGCTGCGCCTGGCAACCGATGCGGTGTTCTCCTTCTCGCTGGTGCCACTCTATATTGGCATCTCGCTGGGAGCACTGATGCTGATGCTGGCGCTGGCGGAGGCGGTTTACGTGCTCAGCTTCTGGATCACCGGCAACACCGACCGCCTGGCGCCCGGCTGGAGTTCGCTGATGTTCGTCCTGCTGATCGTGGGCGGCTTTTTGATGACCACCCTCGGCTTCATTGGCATCTACGTCGGCTACATCTTTCAAGAAGTCAAACGCCGCCCGGTTTACCTGGTGCGGCATCAGTTCGGCGGGCAGCCCGACCCCCAAGCAGACCAGCCCGCCGCGGAGGGGCGTTGAAGGCGCCGATGGCGGACGGTGGCAAGCGTCCACACAGTGGGCGTACGCAGACCGATATGGACAACCCGGCAGGCTGGCGCAACCTGGGAGGTTACCTCTACCACCTTCGCATTCCCCACACGGCACACCCGCTGTTGTTGCTGGTTTTGAGCGGGCTGTGCTATGGCTTGCTGATTCCCTGGCTTGGCTACTACTGGGATGATTGGGCGTTCCTTTGGGTCGCCGAAAAGCTGGGCAGTGGCGGGCTGGAACGCTACTTCGCCACCAACCGCCCGTTCTGGGGGATGATCTTCCGCCTGACCACCTCGCTGATCAATTCCACCGTGCCCTGGCACTGGCAGGTGTTCGGATTGGTGTGGCGTTGGTTGAGCGCAGTCGCCTTCTGGCTACTGCTACGACGCACCTGGCGCGAACAACCGCAGATCGCCGCCTGGGCAAGCGCCCTGATGGTGGTCTATCCCGCCTTCAGTCAGCAGCCGATTGCGGTCAACTACGGGCACTTCTTCATCGTCCTCACCGCCTACCTGCTCTCATGCGTGCTCGGCGTGCAGGCGCTGCGACAGCCGCGCAAAGCCTGGTTGTTTAACCCGCCAGCGTTGCTGCTCGCTGCAGTCAATTTGCTGGCAATGGAGTACTTCTACCTGCTGGAATTGCTGCGTCCGCTGTGGCTGTGGTTTGCCCTCAGCAAAGATGGCGCTACGGCCCGCCTGCGGCTGCGCCGCACCTTGATTGCCTGGCTGCCCTTCCTGGCGCTGTTTGTGGGCGTCACGGTCTGGCGGGCTTTCTTCTTCCCATATCAGACACAGAATTACGCACCGGTGCTGCTCGAGTCGTTGCGCCAGCAGCCGCTGGCGACGTTGCTGCAACTGAGCGGCACGATCGCCCGCGACCTGTGGCTGACTGGCATCGCCGCCTGGGGCTATGCCTTCCGCCTGCCGGATATCGCCGAACTGGGAACGCGCACCACCCTCTTCTACGCCCTGCTGGTGGCGGGGACAACCCTGCTCTGCTGGATGGCGCTGGCGCTCTCGTGCCCACGCAGTGGGCATTCATACCCACGCAGTGGGCATTCATACCCCAACGATGAAGCCGCGCCGAGGCGAAAACCCGCCGCTCAAGCAGCGCTGCTGGGTTTCACCGCTATGCTGGTAGCCGGGGTACCGATCTGGGTGGTGAACGTTCCGCTGGGTTTCGATTTTCCCAACAGTCGCTTCACCCTGCCCTTTATGGTTGGCGCCTGCCTGCTGCTGACAGCGCTGCTGGCGCTGCTACCCGCACGCGCCTGGATCAGAACCACCCTGCTGGCACTACTGATCGGTTTCTCGGTGGGTGTACAATTCCAGAGCGCCAGCGCTTTCCGCCGTGACTGGCAATATCAAAAAAGTTTGTTCTGGCAAATGACGTGGCGCATGCCCGCCCTACAACCGGGGACAACGTTGCTCTTCAACGACCTGCCGATCCAATTCGCCAGTGATAACTCATTGACCGCCCCCCTCAACTGGATCTACGCCCCCGAAAACCACAGCCAGCACATGGATTACATGCTGTACGTCACCTTAGTGCGTCTGGGCTTGGGATTGCCCCAATTGCAGCCGGGGTTGCCAATCTACCAGAATTACCTGGCGGCGGAATTCGAGGGTAGCACCTCGCAGGTGGTTGCGCTGCATTTCGAACCGCCCGGCTGCCTGCGTGTGCTGGATGCCGACATAGAGCCGCACAACAAGATGCTGCCGGAGCTGAGTCGTCAGGCGGCAGCGTTATCGAACACGCGCTGGATCTTGCCGCTGAGCCAAGGTGAAACCGACGCTACACCGCCGCCGCACATCTTTGGCGAAGAGCCGCGCCGCGACTGGTGTTATTACTACGCCAGCGCGGACCTTGCCCGCCAGCAGGGCGACTGGCAGGCGCTGGCGACTCTGGCAGAGCAAGCCTTTGCCTTGGGTGAATATCCCAACGATCCGGTGGAACGGCTGGTGTTCATCGAAGGTTACGCCCGTAGCGGCGACTGGCAGCGCGCCGCCGAATTGACGCGCCAAGCGGCTGATATCACCCCCCTGATGCAGCCGCTGTTGTGCCGTCTGTGGCAGCGCATCGCCGACGAAAGTGGCAGGGCGATACCCGAAATCGAAGAAATGCACGGCGAACTGGGCTGTAACGATCAGCTCTGAAACATCGATATTCAGGAGGATTTATGAAGTTTCTCATCACCGGAGGCGCTGGATACATTGGAAGCACGATCTGCTCGGCGCTGGAAGACGCCGGACATATCCCGGTCATCCTCGATTCGCTGGTTACCGGGCGAGTGGAGTTCACTCGCAGGCGCATCTTCTATCAGGCGGACATTGCCAATGCCGCCATGCTCGAAAAGCTGTTCGGTGAACACCCCGACATTCAGGCAACTATCCACTGTGCCGCCCTGATCGTTATCCCCGAATCGACGGCTAACCCCTACCATTATTACCGCGAGAACGTCGCCAAATCGCTGGAGCTGTTTCACACCCTCGACCGCCTGGGGCACAAGCGGGTGGTCTTCAGTTCATCCGCCTCGATCTACGACAGCGTGCCCGGCTTCATGGTCACCGAAGATTCGCCGCTCAAACCTGGCAACCCTTACGCCCGCACCAAATACATGATGGAGATGATCCTCAAGGATTTCTGCCAATCTTACGGCATGCGCGGCATCTCGTTGCGATATTTCAACCCAATCGGCGCAGACCCGCAAATGCGCTCGGGGATCCACGTCAAGAACCCCACTCACGTGCTGGGAAACCTGGTCGACACCGCTCTCGGCAAACAACCCTATTTCGAGATCACCGGCACCGACTGGCAAACGCGGGACGGCACCGGATTGCGCGATTACATCCACGTGTGGGACCTGGCACAGGCGCATATCAAAGCCGTCGAAGATTTCGATGAGGTGTTCCGCCGCGCTGACAACCCTGCCGATGGCTACCTGGCGATCAATCTCGGCACTGGCAGGGGCGTGACGGTGCGCGAGCTGGTGACGGCGTTCGAAGAGGTGTACGGGAAACCAGTCAACAAACGCGAAGCCCCGGCGCGCCCCGGCGACATCACCGGCGCCTACGCCAATGCCGACCGTGCCCGCGCCTGGCTGGGCTGGCAGGCGCAGCTTTCCATCGAGCAGGGCATCGCCGACGCCCTGCGCTGGGGTGAGTTGCGCTGGAAGATACTGAACTACGATTGAAGCCCACCATCGGCATCGCATCCCTTGACAAAGAGAAACCGCTCTCAGGATAAGAAAGCGCCGGCTGTTGCAGCCAAAGATCGAGTCGGCTGCCGCCGATCTTTGGTTGATCGCTACCGAGCGCACTTTGGGCGGGCGGCTGTAGGTCTGCCTCCTTCTTTTTGCTCTGCCGGTGACGCCAGACATTGAGGGTATAATCAACCCCGCCATGGAACTGACACTTCACACCGAATTTCCGGCTCACCTCGAGACCGAATGGAACGCCCTGCTGGATGAAACCGCCACCCACGTGCCTTTCCTGCGTCATGAATATCTTCAATTATGGTGGCAAACGCGCGGCGGTGGCGAATGGCAAAACGGCGAACTGGCGTTGGTTACCGCCAGGCGGGATGGAAAGCTGGCAGCCGCGGCGCCTCTTTTTTACACACCCGACCATCAGGGGCAGGCAGCGCTGTTGCTGTTAGGCTCAATCGAAATATCCGATTACCTCGACCTGCTGGTGCGCCCGCCGGACCTGCCCGTTTTTCTGGATGCCCTGCTGCCTTTTCTTCAATCATCCCGGTTACCGCCCTTTGCCAGCCTCGATCTGTACAATATCCTCGATCATTCCCCCACCCTCGCCGCCCTGAAAACGGCGGCAGAACGCCACGGCTGGGAACCCCGACTGCAGAAATTGCAGCATTCGCCCTATATCCCTCTGCCGGGCGACTGGGATCAATACCTGGCAGGCATCGATAAAAAGCAGCGTCACGAGATTCGCCGCAAGCTGCGGCGTATCCAGGAAGCCCCGTTGCCCGTACGCTGGTACATGGTAAGTAATGAAGCGACCCTAGACGCCGAGATCGAAGACTTCCTGCGCCTGATGCGTAACGATCCGGTCAAGGACGCCTTTCTCAGCCCGCAGATGGAAGAACACATGCGCATGACGGCGCGCTGCGCCTTTGAGCGCGGCTGCCTCAATCTGAGCTTCCTCGAAATCGGCGGGGAAAAAGCCGCCGCTTACCTGAGTTTCGACTATCTCAATCGCCTGTGGATCTACAATTCGGGGATTAACTTCAAAAAGTTTGGGGAATACTCGCCTGGGTGGGTGCTACTGGCTTATCTGCTGCGGTGGGCAAACGAACCGGACCGAGCCGTTCGGGCTCTCCGTGCACGAAAACCGGCGCGAGGCGTTCGATTTTATGCGCGGCGACGAGGATTACAAATATCGTTTCGGCGCTGTCGATCGTTTTGTGATGCGGGCAACCTTGACCCCTTCTTGATCCTTTTAAGGAACGCCCCAGATGTAGAACCGACCATCTCCGGCGCTCAAGAGCATCAATTTTCCGTCCGGAGAAAAACCCACCCGGGCGTGCGGGGCGGGGTTTTCCACTTTTTGCAGCAATTGCCCACTGTGGGTGTCCCACAGTGAGACGTCCAGCCCGGAGACCGCCAGCAGGTCGCCCTGTGGAGAAAACGTCAACGAACTGCCCTCACCCGGCAACGCCAAAAGCGGCTGGGTTTCTCCAACCGCTTGAAGAACAACCCCTTGCCTGCCGTTCTCCACGATCAGGCGCGCCATTCGCTTCCCATCCGAGGAAAACACCGGAATTCGCCCGCTCAACGTCTGTGTCAGGCTCCAACCCGAAGTTCTCCAAAGGAGAATCTCATTGCCGGCGTTAACCGCCAGCCACAGACCATCCGGGGAAAAAACCAGGCGGGAAACTGCAGCAGGGGCGCGCAGGGTCTCCAGCAATCTGCCGCTTTCGACTTCCCAGATCATCACCATCCGGTCGGCTGCTCCGCTGGCGAGCAGGCTGCCATCGGGAGAAAACGCCAGGCAGTCCGCCATCTGGCGATGCCCCCGCAGCATCTGCGCTGGCGCGTCATCGCCCAATCGCAGCATCTGAATGCGATTGTCTGCCAGGGCGATGGCTACCCGGCTGTGATCGGTAGAAAACGCCAGGGCGTTTACAGCCGTAGCGCTTAATGTCTGTGACGGCAGCGCTGCGCCGTCTGCGGTACGGATGAGGCGCCAACTGCCGTCCACCGAGGCCAGCGCCAGCGTCCGCCCGTCGGGTGCAAAATCGTACTCCAAGCGGTAATCACGGCTGTACCAGGCAGGCAGGACAAGCTGTGCCTCAGCGGGCTGATCAGCCACCGCCCACACCCGCAGTTTTTCGCCGCCAACCAGCATCCGCCCATCCGGTGAAAAAGCCAACAGCGAGGCGCTTTCATCCCCCTCGGCGAGCGGCGTTTCCCAAAGCTGTACCGCCCGCTCTGCCTGCCACAACCGCAGAACACCACCGTCAACGGTTGCCGCCAGTTCGCCGGCGGGCGAAAGTGCCACCCTATCGACGTCATTCTGAAAGCGGGTCAACTGCGAAAGGGTTGTACCGTCGGCGGTGCGATGGATACGAACCCGGAAGCCCTGGTTAACAGCAAAGTAGTTTCCTTCTGGCGAAAAACTGCCGGAAAAGCCGATCAATGCACCACCGATCGTGCCCATGAAGATCGAGCGGGTTTGCCGGGCGGACTGCACCTCCCACACCAGCAGAGGATCACGCACACCCCACGAGAACAGCCATGCCCCATCCGACGAGAAAGCCAGGTTTTTCGCCGCGCTGCGTTGACCGTCGAGGGTGGCGACCTGGTCCCAGGTGGTGGTGTCCCATATAGAGATGGAACGATCCCACGAAGCGGAAGCCAGACGGCTACCATCGGGTGAGAACGCCAGACTCAATATCGCCGAGCCCTGCCCGCTCAGAACCCGGGTCGGACTGTCATCTCCCAAACGCCAAATGTAAACTCTGCCTTCCCGGCTGCCGGCGGCGATATATTCACCATCCGCTGAAAAAGCCACGCTGCGCAACGCAAGATGGTCACCCAGCACGCCCGCCGGCTCAAACCGGCTGCCACGGTAAAGATATAAGCCGCCGGTGGTCACAACCGCCAGCATGCCGCCATCCGCCGACCAAACTGCCTGAAAAGGAATACCCTCGCCCCACTGTGCCAGCAACGTCAACCCCCCCACATTGGCGGCGGATACCACCTCCAGAACGGTCGGGAGCGGCGTGCCTATCTGGGCGGGGAACAGCGGGGTGGCGGTGACAAGGACGGTCGGGCTGGGTTGCGAGGTTGCAGAAGGGGTTGGCGTGATGTCGGCAGTTGGAATAGCTGAAAGTGCAAAGGGCAAGGCGCCACAACCGCTCAGCAACCATAGCAGCAGGCAGCCTGCCAGCGAAAGACCGATTTTCAACGGCGGCGGGGCGGGCGCAGTGAGCATCATACCCCTCATTTTATGCCCCATACGCACGACCAGCCTTGCAGCAGCCGCTGACATTGCACCCTAGCGGTCAAGTTGTCGATCGTGAGGCGCTCGGTGTCGCAGTGAATCCTTTCCAAACCGTGATCTTCCGACAGAAAGGGTGTGCAGCGGTAGACCCGACCACCAATTGTAGTGAGATTGACCACAATATCAGTATCATACCATACCCCCTTTGCGGTTTGACCACTTCGCCCTTGACAAGCGGCTGCAAATATTGGATAATCATAGAAATTATATTCTATCAGGGAGGTGGCTTGACCTGGCTGCTCTTGCTGCTCAACGATCACGATATTTTGCTGCTCCACAGCCCACTCAAGGCTGATCAGCTCATAGAAGCCATCCGCGCCGGCGAGTGGATGCCTGCGCCACCCTACGACCACCTCTTACCCACCACCCAGCCGGGCGAAGTTGCCCGCTGGCGCGCCTTTCGCCGCGGCGGGTTGGTGGTTGTCATGCCGCATCCGTCATCCCGCCAGCAAGCGCCCCGCTTTGCGTCCGCCAACTTAACCCTGAATCTCAGCCCGCGCCAGCGCCAGATCGTTCAATTCCTCTCGGAAGGGCTGACGATCAAAGAGATCGCCAGGCAGCTGAAATTGCACCCGCGCACGGTTGCCCTGCACATCGCCGAAATCAAATCGCGCCTGGGCGGCAGCACCCTTTCGCAATCGGTGGGCAAAGCGACCGTGCTAGGGCTGTGTCGACCGAAAAAGTGAAATGCACCCCCTAATAATCTTGAAATCGGGGAACTTTTTTTCAGCCGATTGCGTCTCTGGATTAGCTTGATATAATCTAACTCCACAGGAGAGCAACCATGAAACTCAAAACCTTATGGATTTTCGCCAGCATTCTCTTATTGGTAGTCCTGGCTGGTTGTTCGGCAGCGCCGGCTCTGGGCGGCGTCCAGCCGCTGCCTCGCCAGATATCGGCTTCCGGCAGCGGGCAGGTCTATCTCACCCCCGATATCGCCTACATTTCCATCGGGGTAGAAAGCCGCTCTGAAAATGTAGCCACGGCGCTCACCCGCAACAACGCCCAGGCAAAAGCGGTTGCCGAGGCACTCGAAAAGCTGGGCGTCGACCCCAAGGACATCCAAACCAGCGCCTTCAACGTCCACCCTCAGGTTCAATACGGACCGATGGGCGAACCTGGTGAGACCGAATACGTGGTCAATAACACCGTCTTTGTCACCGTGCGCGAGCTGCAAAAGATGGGCGAACTATTGGATGCGGTCGTGAGCGCCGGCGCCAACAGCATTTACGGCGTGAGCTTCGATATCCAGGATAAAGCTGAAGCGATCTCGCAAGCCCGCCGCCTGGCAATTGAGAACGCCCGCGCCAATGCCCAGGAAATTGCCACCCTCGCTGGCGTCGAGCTTGGCAAATTGATCACGGTCAACGCCTACACCACCAGCCCGCCGGTTCCCTTCTACGACACCAAAGGCTATGGCGGGATGGCGGCGAGCGCCGAAGTGCCATTTGCTTCTGGACAGATGGTTCTGACCGTCAACGCCGATATGACCTTCGCCATCCGGTAAGACCAGCCCTGCCGGGTTGTGACACCCGGCGTACCCCACCAGCCTATGCCCTCCCGCCGGTAAGATCTGCGGGAGGGCGATTGATTCTGTCGCAATGGCTGGGTGGCTGGAGATTTGGCTCAATACTGCAAAGCACTGATGTGCGATAGTTTGGACAGACGGTGAGTGGAATCAATGCGGCGGATGGTGCCGGTAAGCCCGCGCACCACCAGGCTGTGGGTGTGAGCGCCTTCGGCAAAGTAATCCACCCCCAGCAGCAGGTCGCCGTTGGTCAATCCGGTGGCGGCAAAAAACACGTCGTCCGACGAGACCAGATCATCCATGCACAGCACTTTGGTAAGGTCATAACCCAATTCGCGCCCCTGGCGGGCTTCCTTATCATTGCGGGGATAAAGTATGCCGTGTATGTTGCCGCCCATGGCACGCAAAGCGCAGGCTGCCAGCACCGCCTCCGGCGTGCCGCCAATGCCCATCAACAAATCGATGCCCGAGTTGGGCATGGCGGTCATCACCGCCCCTGCCACGTCCCCATCCGGGATTAAGCGGATGCGCGCTCCGCAGCGCCGCACCTCGGCAATTAATTCCTCATGGCGCGAGCGGTCGAGAATGACCACCGTCAAGTCCTGGATATCTTCGCCCTTGGCGGCAGCCACCCGGCGTAGATTCTCCTTCACCGGCGCCCGAATATCGATGGCATCACGCGCCTGAGGACCGACGGCGATCTTGTTCATGTACATAAAAGGACCCGGATCAAACATGGTGCCTCGCGGCGATAGTGCCACGGCGCTAATGGCGTTGGGCAAACCCAGCGTGAATAGGCGCGTTCCGTCGATAGGGTCGACAGCGATATCCACCACCGGCGGATCGCCGGTGCCCAAACGCTCACCGCGGCTGAACATGGGCGCCTGGTCTTTCTCGCCTTCACCGATGACGATTACGCCATCCATGCGGATGGTGTTCATCACCAAACGCATGGCTTCGACTGCCGCCCGGTCGGCGAGTTCCTTGTCACCGCGCCCCATGTAGCGACCCGAAGCCAGCGCCGCAGCTTCGGTGACCCGCACCAGTTCCAGCGCCAGATTACGAGTCGGTCGGGTATTATCCATAATCCTCCTCCGTAAAAGGTGCGTTACAGCCACAACCAGGTAACGAGGTAATACCCCAAAACTGCCGCCCAGATCCAGGTGTCGATGCGATCGAGCATGCCACCATGCCCCGGCAGCAGGTTACTGGAATCCTTGACCCCAAATTGTCGTTTGAGCATGCTTTCACCCAGATCTCCCAAGGGTGCCAACACCGATAAAGTCAAGCCGATCACCAAACCTTTGGAGGGAGTAACCACGGGTGCCGCCAGATTCCACAAACAAGCCAGGAGAACCGCTCCGGCGCAACCGCTGAGAATGCCCCCAAAGTAACCCTCCCAGGTTTTGCCGGGGCTGACGCGCGGCGCCATTTTGTGCCGACCAAACCGTTTGCCGAAGATGTAAGCGCCGGCGTCGGCAATCCAGATGGCAGGCAATGCCAGCAGCAGCCACCATTGACCGTCCGGTATGTGACGCAGCGAGATCAGGTAAGGTCCCAGCCAGCCAAGATAAAGAATGCCACCCAAGGTGATCCCGAAGTTGGTGGCGGCGTTTTGGCAGCCGCGCTCATAGTCGACCACGTGCACCGCCATGGCGATGATCACGCACATCGCCAGCAGCACATCGGAAAATATAAAACCCTGCCAGGCGCGTCCCAGCGTCAAAAGCGTCACGCCGGCAACGATCACCGCGCCCGCAGGTCGAAAGCCACCGGAGGTGAAAAGGCAGGTGTATTCCCAGGCAGCGATGCCGAGGATCACGGCGATGAACAGGGCATACAGCCAGCCGCTCCAGGCGATCAGACTGGCGAAAATCGGTACCAGAAAAATGTTGACAATGAGGCGCTTAGCCAGCATCGGGCACATCCCCCGCCACACAACCAGCAATCCTGCCAAAGCGTCGCTCGCGCGAGGAAAACTCCTCGACGGCTTTTCGTAAATCTTCTTTGCCAAAATCTGGCCAGAGGGTGGGCGTTATGTGCCACTCGGAATAAGCTGCCTGCCATATGAGGAAATTACTGATGCGCAGTTCGCCTGAGGTGCGAATGATCAGGTCCGGATCCGGCAAGCCGGCAGTAAAGAGGTGTTCACAAAAAGTCTCCTCGGTGATCTCCTCCGGCTTCAATCCTTTGCGGATGATGCTGCGCACGGCACAGACGATCTCATCCCTGCCGCCGTAATTAAACGCCACATTCAGAATCAGGCGGTCGTTGTTCTTGGTCAACGCAACGGCATCAAGCACCTTGCGTCGCAGAGCCGGTTTCAAACCTTCCAAATGCCCCAGGTGGCGCAATTGCACCCCCTCCTTGTGCAATTCCTGCAACTCGCGGTCGATCACCTCCGCCAGGATGTTCATCAAGCCGTGAATTTCTTCTTTCGGTCGAGCCCAGTTCTCGGTGGAGAAGGCGTAAATGGTGAGGTATTTGATTCCGATTTCAACAGCGGCGCGGATGATCTCTCGCAAGTTCTCTGTTCCGGCGCGATGTCCGGCGACGCGCGGCAAACCCCGCGCCGTCGCCCAACGACCGTTGCCATCCATGATGATGGCAACATGGGTGGGGATTTTAAGTGTCGATGGAGGAGAAGCCTCAACAGTCATACGTTGACCAGTTTGCCTATACTTCCATAATTTCTTTTTGTTTGCGATCACCGACCTCGTCCAATTGCTGAATCCAGCGATCGGTAAGTTTTTGAAGCTGATCTTCACCTTCCTTCAGTTCATCTTCAGAGATCAACTTTTCGTTTTCGAATTCGCGCAGGGCTTTGATCAGATCGCGGCGGATGTTGCGGACAGCGACACGCGCCTCTTCAACCCGGTTGTTAACCAGTTTCACCAGTTCACGACGACGCTCTTCGGTCAGCATCGGCAAGTTGAGCCGGATGGCTTTTCCGTCGTTGTTGGGCGTCAATCCCAGTTCGGACGCCATGATCGCCCGCTCGATAGCGCGCAGGGATTGCGGATCAAAAGGACGAATCATCAATACGCGCGCCTCGGGGACGCTGATGCTGGCAAGCTGAACCAGGGCAGTAGGGGTGCCGTAGTACTCTACCTGAAGGCGTTCCACCAAAGCCGGTGAGGCGCGTCCGGTACGAATACCCGCCAGATCATCTTCTAATGCCTGGAGAGCGCCCTTCATACGGGTTTCAGCATCTTTGATGGCATCTTTTATCACCACAACCTCCTTGAGCGGCGTGAATTCATGCCGGGCAACCCCCAGCGTGAAGAAAAATCTACTCCACAGCCCAACCGAGCTACAAGCGACGGCTGCACCCACTTTAAGCATACCGCAAATTACCAAAATCCGCTACTTCTTACAATCCGCCCATACCGCTGCCAAAGGCTTGACAGGCAAGGGATTTTCAGATAAACTAGATAATATGTTCTAGTACACATGTTTTATTTTGGAGGATGGTATGCGCACCGGCATGTTGTGGTTCGACAACAACCCAAAAACCGATCTGCAAACCAAAATCAGTCAGGCTGCCGTATATTACCGCAAAAAGTACGGCGCTAGCCCCGACCTGTGCTTTGTGCATCCCAGCATGATCAACGGCAGCACAGTCAAGTCCAACGGCATAGACGTGCAAACCAGCCGCCTGGTGCTGCCCCATCATCTCTGGCTGGGAAAGAGCGAGAACAACGGGACATTCACAGATATGCTGCGGGTTTAGTCTTCGGAGGGCGCTTCGGGTTCAGGATAATGATAACCGGCGGAACGCAGATCCCTTTGCAGCTCTTCATCCGAGGGTCCCTCCTGATCCTGTTCCTCAACGATAAAACGCGCCGTGCGGCGGATCAGGTTCAGGATGCGCCGCAATGGATTTTTTGAGTAGGCGTCGGCAAAGTGGGTCGCGGCATCTTCTAGGCTCACCTCTCCGTGGTACTGCTCCCGTAAGTACCACAGGTGCTCGATGATCCACAGGTACAGATCAGCTTCGGTTCGCCCTGGAAATTCCTTGAGGATTTTGTTTTCGCGAATGACCCTGATCATCGGCAGGTATACCTGGTCAATCCAATCGCCGACCGCCTCCTGCCAGGAGACCTCAGCCGTCCGTTGCGTACCCATAAAGTAACGATGCACATTGATGTGCTCGAGCAGGATCTGGTATCCGCCGGGCAGCGACAATTCAAGCTCCAGTTCCGGGCGCAGATTCTTCAGATCGGTGTGCTTGAGGAACTCAGCATGCTCGATGCTACGGATGAACTGGTCGATATTCACGTCGGGGGTTAATTCCACCGGGGAATCGATTTCAATCACCTCGGCGTCGATGTAGGCTTGCCCCCGCTGGCGGGCAACCGAAACACGGTGATTACCATCTTTGACAAAGTACACCGCACCGATCTTGTACACCTCGATCGGAGGCAGGGCTACATTCGCCAGGTGCGCCCGGTCGATGTTCATCCAACGCGCCCGCGTACGAGTCTGAACCGGCAAAAAAGCGCGGTCGAAATCCCGGTAGCGCCCTACACTGCCGACAATCTGATCGAGGGAAATTTCTTGCATGCCGAGATAATGCTGCCCGCTCATGGGCAACATTTTGCGGATTTCATCATACGGCAGCAATTTGTTCTGGGTATTGGTGATCCAGCTCAACACCGAACGCCAGAAGCCCTTGCGGTGGGCAGCATCGAAATGCATCGCTGCGATCTGCTTGTAATTGGCGGCGTGATCCATTTCGTTTGTTTCAGCCATTCTTCCGATTTCTCTTCAGCAACCCCTCCGCCGCAAACGAACCGGGGTTGGGGCTAGATGCGGCAAGTCGACCGACAACAGCCGGCAGCCGTAGGTGTTGATCACGCGCGAGCGGTTCACGACCGTCGCGGTGATCGTCCGCGGGTGGATCACATGGACGTGCCCGTGCAGATGATAGTAGGGTTGAAAAACGCGCACCAACCAGTGGAAGGCTTTCAGCCCCCGGTGGGGTAAATCGTCCTGATCGTGTATCTTCCACGGCGGAGCATGCGTCACAAACACATCCAGAAACCGTCCATACCGCAGTCGATTCCACAACAAAACCGGCACCAAGCGCCAGACAAAAAACCACATCTCAGCTTGGGTGTATTGATAGCGGGCGTTATTATATCGCAAACACCCCTCTATCCCGGCAAGCAGCAGCCCGCTCTCATCGCGGCGGCAGCGCAGGTGTAGATCAATCCCACCCCAGGGGGATGTGCGCACGCCTGTCGCGCTGTATTCCAGCGGGCAGGAATGATTGCCGCGCACATAATAGAGGGGGACATCCAGAGAACTGATAATGTATTCCAGATAATAATAGGGCAGATCACCGCAACTGATGACCACATCCACGTCCGCGAATCGACGGGCAATGTTCGGACTGTAGACGATGTCCAGCTCGATGTCGCTGACGGCGAGGATCTTCACGCTGACGTCCCCCCCGCTGCATCACCGAGCGCCACCACCACCGCCGCGGCGTGGGTGGCGGTGTGGGTGATGCTGATCGACCACTCAACCAGCCTCAGCGAATCTGCCACTTGACGGGCGGTGCCGTGCAAGGTCAGGCTGGGAGCACCTTCGACACCCCGTCGAATTTCGATCTCCTGCCAGCGCACCGAGCCGATGCCGCTGCCGAGCGCCTTTGCCACCGCTTCTTTAGCGGCGAAGCGCCCCGCCAGGCTGGCAATCGAATCGCCGGCGTCCTCTAGTTCGGCGGGGGTGAACACCCGCCTGACGAAACGCGCCCGAACAGCGGGCTTCATATCGCCCAGGCGGTTGATCTCGATCAGGTCGATCCCAGTGCGCACGACGGGCATATCGGTTCTGCTCATTCTGAGGCTGAACCGGCGCTAACGATCGCCAGCCGATCCACTTTCAAATAACGCCGGGCAGTTTCCAACACCATAGCAGGGGTGACCGCCTTAACCAGTTCGGGGTAGCGCTGCAAGTAATCCAGCCCCAAATGAAAACGCTCCAGGTTGAGCAGTGCCCCCGCCACCCCGCTGTTGGATTCAAGGGAGAGCGGCAACCTGCCGATGAAGTTCGCCTGACTGTTTTCCAGCTCATCCTGTGAAACCGGCGCAGCGGTAAAACGGGAAAGCTCTCCCACTATCAATTCAATCGCCCGCTCCAGATTGGCGGGGTCGACCCCTGCCGAAACCTCCCACGAGCCAGAATCGATCCAGGCGTTTAGGCTGGCGCTGGCGTAATAGGCGATGCCCGCCTGCTGGCGCACCACGTCGCCGATGCGCCCCATCATGCCGAACTGCCCCAGGATGTTGTTCCCCACAGAGGCTGCCATGTAGTCGGGCGAATTGCGTTTGGGCCCCAGCGTCCCGATCACTAGATCGGTCTGAAATTTTCCGGGGATGGGCACATGACGGCGTTCGGTCATCTTCAGCGGCGGCGGATTTGTGAAGTGTGGCGTGGGCTGCTGTTGCGGATTCCGCCAGTCGCTAAAAGTGTGCCTCACCATCTCAACAACCTGTTCAGCAGCAATCCCGCCCACGATCACGATCACCATCTGTTTGGGCCCATACTGCTGCTGGTGAAACGAAACGAGTTCCTCACGTGTGATAGCTTGAACGGTATCGGGGTAACCCTCCTCCGGTCTGCCGTAAGGGTGCCCATCGAACACCAACTGATCGAAAGTCAGCGAAGCCATCTCGCCGGTATCCTGGGCACGAATGGCAAGATGGGTGAGCAATTGGGCGCGCAGTTTTTCGATCTGCTCGGCTGGAAAAACCGGCTTACGCAGGCACTCGTCGAGCAGTTCCAGCAGCAGGGGCAGGTCTTCAGTCAAAGCACGCCCGCCAAAACTGGTATTGTGAACACTGGCGCCAAACCCCAACGTGGCGCCCACCGATTCCAGAGCGTCGTAGATCTCCTGAAAGGAGCGCCGTTGGCTGCCGCGCATCAATGCCAGCGAGGTGAAATGTGCCAGACCGAGCTTTTCATCGGGATCGAACTGACTGCCGCTGGCGAGGTAACCGCTCAGCACTACCGAAGGGGTGTTGAAGTTTGAACGCGTGAGAATAACAATTCCATTGTCCAGTTCGACACGGGTAATGTCCTGCGGGCCGGGCAGGCTTTTCCAAAGGGACGGATCGACGGCGTTCAAGCAGGCGCTCCTTGCTTGTCGTCAGGAAGATAAACACCCACCACCCGTCGACTGGGCTGCAAAAGGGTTTGGGCAACACGTTGCACATCCAGCGGTGTAATCTGCTCCAAACGCTGGACGTAGTTGACGAAATAATCGTAGTGATCAAACATTTCCGCATATCCCAACCAGAATGCCTGATTGGTAATATTTTCGCTGCCGTAGGCGAACAGCGCGCGCGCCTGTTTGATGGCGCGAGAAATTTCATCCGCCGAGACCGGAGCATCCTGCAGGCGGTAGATCTGGTCATCAATAGCGGTCAGCACCGCCTGCGGCTGGCTGTTCGGGTGAATGGTGGCGGTCAGGATATAAAGATAAGGGTCGATGGTTGCCTGAAGCGAACCGCCGATGGTGACCGCCAGTTCGCGCTCGACCAGCGCCTGGTAAAGACGGCTGGTTTTGTTCGAGATACCACCACCGCCAAACATGTTGAGGCTGGCAGGTCCGCTCAGCAGGCTATCCACAACCGACAAAGCAAAAAAGTCTGCTTGATGGGCACAGGGGGCGTAGTACGCCAGACGCAGGTAGGCGGTCTCACCGGCGCCGCTGAGCGCCACCCGTTTTTCTTCGGATGGCGGCGGCTCCCCGGCAATGGTCACGGCTGGCAGGTCGGCGGCTGGAATTTCACCGTACAGCGCGTCGATCATTTCTAACATGCGTTTGGCTTCAAAATCACCCGCCATCGCAACCACGGCATTGTTGGGCACGTAATGCTGACGATAATGGGCATAAAGCTGGTCGCGTTGAATGGCTTTGAGGTCTTCGATGCTTCCGATCACTTCGTGCCCGTAGGTGTGCGTGGAAAAGGCTGCCATTTGCATTGCTTCGTCCAGACGGAAAAGTGGCTCGTTCTCGCTGCCCTGGCGCTCCGAGATGATCACCGTGCGCTCTGACTCGACCTCCTCCGGCTCGAAGAGGCTGTTGACCATACGGTCGGATTCGAGTTCCAGCGCCAGCCGGATGCGGTCTGCCGGCAGCGTTTCATAATACGCCGTCCAATCCAAATAGGTAAAGGCGTTCCACACTCCGCCGTCGCGCGAGATGGCTTTATCCAGCACGCCGCTCGGGAATTTCGGAGTACCCTTGAACTGCATGTGTTCCACCCAATGCGAGATGCCGGTGCAACCCGGTGGCTCGTTGCGGGAACCCACCCGGTACCACACCCAGTGGCTGATCAACGGCGCAGTGTGGATCTCCTTCAGGTGTACCAGCATCCCATTGGACAGACTGGTCATAATGACATCGTTGGTCATATTCTAAAACGCTCCGCCAAAATCATTTATGGAACTGACTATAGCATAGACTGAGGATTTTGAAAATCATAAAAAGGGGGATACGTTATAATTGTGCTATCAGGATAGAGCGGCGGAGGTCGTTTGTGACAAATCCATCCCAAGCCAGTCATCTGGTAGCCGTCATCGGTGCAGGAGCAGCAGGGCTATTCGCCGCCCGTGAACTTGCAGAAAAAGGCGTGCGGGTGGTTCTCTTTAACCGCGATATTAAACCGGGTGGGCTGGCAGAATACGGCATTTACCCCGCAAAGTACCGGCTCAAGGAAGGTTTGCGCTGCCAGTTCCGTCAGATCATCGACATGGAAAACGTGACCTACTACGGGAACGTAACGATCTGCCAGGGCGGCGACCTGACCCTAGACGAATTACGTCAACTGGGTTTTCAAGCCTTGCTGGTGACGGTGGGCGCCCAGGCGACCAAATGGCTGGGCTTGCCCGGTGAGGATTTGCGCCGGGTTTACCATGCCAAAGACGTCGTCTACCATTATAACGACCTGCCACCCTACAGCCAGCGCGACTACCCCATCGGCAAACGAGTCGCCCTGATCGGCGTGGGGAACGTGATGATGGACATTGCCCGCTATCTGATCCAGGTGCGCCGGGTAGATGAGGTGATTGCCATTGCCCGCCGCGGTCCGGCAGAAATCAAGTTCGACAAGAACGAGCTGCAGGCTGTCGGCGCTAATTTGGATGCGGATGCTCTGGATGAAGAGATCGACCGCGCCGCGGCGTTGATGCAATCGCTCGGACAAAACCCCCAAAGCATCAAAGACTTCGTCCACACCGCCATCAGCAACGCAACCCCGTGTGACTCGCCGACCCGCCTGCGCCTGCGCTTCCTGCTTTCTCCCAACCGCATTCTGGGTGATGAAGGGGGTACCGTCAAGGGCTTGCAAGTTGAACACAATACGCTGGTGCTGAAAAATGGCGAGGTGAAAGCGCGCGGTCTCGGAACATATGAAACGCTGGACGTAGATACGGTGATCTTTGCCATTGGCGACCGCGTGGATGAAAAAATAGGGTTACCGGTGGAGGGTAACGAGTACGTCAAAAGCCCAACCCCCCGCTATCCGGTTGAAGGCGATTCCTACGAGGTCTTTGACCCCAAAACTGGGCTGCCGGTCGAAGGCGTTTTCGTGGCGGGGTGGTCGCGTAACGCCAGCGAAGGGCTGGTGGGGATTGCCCGCAAAGACGGCGTGCGAGGGGCACGCGCCATACTTCAATATCTGAGCAACCTGCCGCCGGCGAACGATGCCCGCATGGTCAAAATCATCCCTCGTATCAAAACGATGGGAAAGGCAGTGATCACCAAAGCCGACCTGAAAAGACTGGAAGAAGTTGAGCAGGCGCAAGCGCTCGCTCGCGGGTTGCCGGAATTTAAGTTTTCAACCAACGAGGAGATGCTTTCGGCTATTCGCGAGGGGGCGTTCGACTCGACGCATCGCTAGCAGCGTCTGCGCCAGGCGCCACCGACCGGCGCTTGTAAGGGATCAGCAGCAAAAATCCAATGGCGATGATCGCCTGCCCCAGTATTACCCCGCGCGCCTGCAATCCGCCAAAGAACGGCACTCCCGGCAGGGGGTGACTGCCAAATCCAAACACATCCGCCATCCCCGAAAAAACCGCCACAACATAACCGGTGCTGACAAAGCGCACGCCAAAATCCACCGCAATGCTGGGTCGCTGGTCTTTCCAGAGCGCCATCAGGCTGATGTATCCTCCCACGCAAATGATTGCCAGACCAATCAGAAAGACTGCGATCTGCACGAAGCCAATGATCGGGCTGCGATCCATAGCGATGACCCCGGGGCGGGCACCGATGAGGAAAATGGCAAACCCCACCAGCGTAATTGTCAAACCGATTTGCGCCCGCCGCCGCGAATACGGTCGGGTGGGGGGAGAAATTGGGCTCTGCCCCTGCGAAGCACGGCGGGGGGCGGGATGGTCGCTTCCGCTCATCCTTGCGGCAAAGTCCTTTCCAGATGCCGGCGCCAGTTACCGCCAAAAATCGCCGTCACATCTGCGCTCGAGTAGCCGCGCTCCTGCAATATCGATGCCATTTTTTGCAGATCGGCGATGGTGTCCAGTTCATACGGCACATCCGGATAGCCAAAACCGCCGTCAAAATCGCTGCCAATACCGGCATGTAGGGCATTTCCGGCTAGCTGGCAAATGTGATCGATGTGATCCGCCAGGGCTGCCAGCCGCACCCGGATGCGGTCGTCGCCACGCACCCAATCCGGATTAAGGAAGCGGTTGAAGGGGACGACGCCGATGATGCCATCCCGCTCTATGAGCTGGCGGATGACCGCGTCGGAAAGGTGGCGTTCTCCACTTTCTGCCCCCAGCAGGGCGCGGGCGTTGGCGTGGCTGGCAATCACGGACCCCTCGTAACTTTCCAACGCCTGACGGGCAGAGCGCTCGCTCATATGCGAGATATCCAGGGTGTAGCCGGTTTCCGCCATTACCGCCAACAATGTTGTCGCTTCGGGTTGCATCCCTCCCGGCTGACGCGTTCCTCCAAAGTACCGCATGCCCGCCCACACCGGGGCAACGATCCGCAAGCCCATCTGCCACCACTCTTCCAGCAGACGGGGTTGGTCAATGCCTTCGGCACCTTCCAGCATCATCACCAACCCAACCGGATTGGTCTGATTGGGATAGGAAGCCGGGGTTGCTTCCCAGCGCTGGAGCACGCCCTCTAAATCCTTCTGACTGTAAATCAGTTGAAATTGGTGCGGCGCCTCGTCCGCCAGCCGATGGTAGCATGCAATCTGCGATATTGCTGTTCAGCCTCCGCGGGGTTTTCATAAGCCAGGAGCTCCCATTCGCCTTCGCGGTAGCGCGCCGGCGCCGAGAACAGGGTGGCAAAGATCACCGCCACCTGCCCGCGTTGATAGTCCTCCCAGCCCAGCATGGTGTCGCCGGCGCGAGCCGGGATGGGGGTCCCGGCTTCGGTGCGGCGGGTCTCCGCTGCGCTGCGGCGATAGCCCCGTCCATGAACGAGCATGTTATAGGCTAAGTCTTGATGGGCGTCAATAATCAGGGGCATTTTGGCAGGTCACTACAGAAGTCCCCTCCCCCACCCGAGCTCGCACACAATTTGCGACGGTGGAAAAGGGGCGTGAACGACGAGGGCGACCCCTGCCAGGCTAGGTTTGCTGGGCTTCCGAATCGTCAGGAGAGGATTTCACTTCCTCTTCAGGCGAGGGTGCTTCTGCTTCGGGTGCAGCCACTTCAGCCTCTGGCTTTTCCGGCGCTTCTGTCTCTTCTCTTGCTGCCTGAACAGATTCCTCGTCAAGCAGCATCTGCCAATCCATATCGGCGTAAGCCATCGAATCAACCCGGCGCAGGCTCAATCCGATTCGATGGTTATCTGCATCCACTTTAATCACCCGCAAGGTGACCACATCACCCTCTTTCAATACTTCTTTGGGATGTTCGATGCGTTTCTCGCTGATCTCGGAAATGTGGATCAAACCCTCCAGATCCTCTTCCAAACGGGCGAACGCCCCAAATTTGGTCAGACGAGTGATGCTGGCTTCTACCAACTGACCTGCTTTGTACCGCTCAGCTTTTTCCGTCCAGGGGTCATGCAAAAGCTGACGGATCGAAAGCCCGATGCGTTTGCGTTCCTTATCAATGCTGATGATCTTGACCTTGACCTCCTGCCCAACCTCGAGCACCTCTTGCGGGTGCAGAATGCGGTCCCATGAGATTTCAGAAAGGTGCACCAAACCGTCCGCGCCGCTGATGTTCACAAAGGCGCCAAAATCTGCCAGGCTGGTCACCCGCCCGGTGCGGATTTCACCTTCGGACAGGTCTTCGATGACCTGCTCTTTGAGCGATTCGCGGGTTTCCGTGCTGGCGGCACGCTCGGAGAGGATCAATCGTCGGCGTTCACGGTCGACCTCAATCACGCACACCTCGATCGCTTCACCCACCATTTCACTCCAGCGCTGTTCGGGTGTATCCCCGCTCACCATAGCGCGACGCGACAGGCTGACCTGCGAAGCGGGCAGGAAGCCGCGCAGATTTTCCAACGGAACGATCAGACCACCTTTGTTATAACCAATGATCTTGCTGGTAAAACTGTCTTTCCTCTTAAGGCGTTCTTCGGCGGTTTGCCAGCCGACTTCCTCACGGGCGCGCACATATGAGAGAACCAGGTTGCCGCCTGCATCTTCCGGGTTGACCACGAACACCGGAATCTCCATGCCAACTTTGAGGGCTTTCAATTCTTCTGCCGGGAGCAGCTCGTACTCTTTGCCACTGATGACCCCTTCCGATTTGGCACCAATGCTGACCAAAATCTGACCGGGGGAGATACTGGCAATCACACCCACCCGAATTTGCCCCTGTTTGGGGAGATCGATTTCCATGCCTTCTTGTTCAAGCAAGGTCGCCATATTATTTTGCTGGTTGTCATTGCTTTCGTTCCCAAGCATACCCCCCTGCTCGGTGTGGGCGTCGTTTTGATTCATACTTGCTCTGTTCTCCGCGTGCTCAAGGTGAAAATCATTATAAAGGCTAACCAAAATCTTGACAACCCTTAACAAATGGAAAGAGAAAAATTTGTTTTGACAACTAAAAGGGCTGTCTTGTAAAGGCAGCCCGGCGTCACAATATGGCAGGGGGAACAGCTCACAGCCACCCCCTGTCATGACCGATCAGGATGTAGTGTTGTTATAAAACCAGTTGTAGGCAAAATAACCAGAGCCGCTTTCCAACCGAATGGCGATGCGATAGCTTCCTTTGAGGCTATCCGGAATGGCATAAGTCACCTCGAAGGCGCCGCCGGCGCCTGAATTGATCGTATCCACCACCTCGCCGCCAACCGCTTTGCTGCCGTAGGCACCCATACGCACGGTAAATAAAAGCCCGGCGGGGAAGTTATTGGTACGAATGGTGACCGTTTCGTCGCGCGCCACGCTGACGATGCTGAAAGTCGGGATGCCGCTGTAACCCGCAGCGGGTGCCGCGTCGGTGTTGTTGAAGAACCAGTTATAGGCGAAGTAGCCGCCGCCGCTTTCCAACCGAATAGCAATGCGATAGCTTCCTTTGAGGCTATCGGGAATGGTATAGGTTGCCTCGAAGGCGCCGCCGGCGCCCGAATTGGTCGTATCCACCACCACCCCGCCGACACCCTTGCTGCCATAAGCACCCATACGCACGGTAAATAAAAGCCCGGCGGGGA
>JBBIKU010000001.1:72404-72509 GCA_037445245.1 Anaerolineaceae bacterium | reverse complement strand
CCGTCTGATCGCTGTCCGCGGTCGCCTTGTTGGTGTAGCTGCCGCGGTCAATGTCCGCCTGCGTCACGCGGTACGTCGCCGCGCAGCTCATGCTCGCCCCGGGCG
>JBBIKU010000001.1:0-72304 GCA_037445245.1 Anaerolineaceae bacterium | reverse complement strand
CGTTGCCCCGGGATCGCTCGCCACCACCCCCGTCAGCGTCACGTTGCCGGTGTTCTCCACCACGATCTTGTAGCTGATCTCGTCGCCCACCCCGTAAGGGCCGCTCGAACTCTCAGCCTTGCTCACGCTCATCTCCGCGCTCTGGGTGAACTTCACCGTCGCCCTGGCGCTGCTCTCGCCCGTCTGATTGCTGTCCGCGGTCGCCGTGTTGGTGTAACTGCCGTCGTCGATGTCCGCCTGCGTCACGCGGTACGTCGCCGCGCAGCTCATGCTCGCCCCGGGCGCCAGGCTCGCCGGTTGCGCCGGCGTGCACACCCCCAGCGTTGCCCCGGGATCGCTCGCCACCACCCCCGTCAGCGTCACGTTGCCGGTGTTCGCCACCACGATCTCGTAGCGGATCTCGGCGCCCACCCCGTAAGGGCCGCTCGAACTCTCAGCCTTGCTCACGCTCATCGCCGGCGTGTAGCCTTCTCTGTTAACCGTGACGCTTTCCAGATCGGAGTCGACCCCATCCGCCGTGGCGTAAGCCCTGTTGGTCACGTAACCGGCGGCGAGATCGTCATCGTCCACAGTATACGTAGCCGTGCAGATAATACTCTCGTCGCCATCCAGGAAGTTATCCGCATCACCCACCGTGTTCACGTCAGGGCAGGTCGCGGTCGTCTTATCATCCGTCACCGTCACCGGGCCTCGCAGGGAGGCAAAACCGGTGTTCGTCACTTCGTACTGGTAGGTAATCGTGTCGCCCACATTTTCGAAAGAACTCTCATTGGCGCTCTTAACCAGGGTCAAACCGGTGGTAGCGTAAGTGGCAGTCCATGGAACGGCGTCCGTCTGAGCACTGTCTGCCGTGGCTGTGTTGGGATGCCAGCCGGAAGCTGCCTTGATGGGACCCAGCACACAATAAGCGAGATGTCCTTCATCTTCATCTGCGACCGGAAGCGTGAACGACGCCGGAAGCGCCGTTCCATCACCGTCTTCCCATGAGCAGGCTGAGGGATCAAGATCGGGATCCGTAAAGCCCACAGAGGTGAGCGCCACGTCGCCGGTGTTCTCCACCGTGAATTTGTAATAGACCTCCTGGTCGAGAGCGACCGCCACAAAGCTGCTCCAGGCGCCATCCAGATCGGAGGTCAAGCCAACTTGTTTCAAGAATGAAAGCCCGGGGGCAGGCGCTGCCACATCAAGTGTGTCACTGGCAGTATCCGTTCCACCAACCACGGCGGCGGTGACGGCGTTGCTGGTATTTAAATAACTGCCCGTCGAGGTAGCGGTGACGTCAGTGGTTACAGTGCAGATGCTGCCGGCAGGAATCGTCCCGCCGCTGAAACTGACAAAAGTTCCGCCAGACGCTGCACCGACCTCGCCGCCGCAGGATGTGGATGTTTCGGGGGACGCCGCGTTG
This sequence comes from Anaerolineaceae bacterium, assembly GCA_037445245.1. GTDB lineage: Bacteria > Chloroflexota > Anaerolineae > Anaerolineales > Anaerolineaceae > JBBIKU01. Next base: position 70,899 of record JBBIKU010000001.1, on the reverse strand, counting down.
ACCAATCCACCCGGATACGTGTCCGAGAAAGCCACGCCGGTCAGCGCATCATCCTGATTGGGATTGGTGATGGTGAAAGTCAGCGTGGATATCTCACCGACCAGAATCGGATTGGGAGCGAAAAGTTTCGAGATGGTCGGGGGCAAGAGCGCGGTCAGTGTATCACTGGCAGAGCCGGTGGATGACGTGTTTGTGCCGGTCTGTGCCGAGGAGATAATACCGCTGATGTTGGGGTGCGGGCCGGCGGTGGTGGCGGTCACATCCACGCGGAGTGTGCAGAAACTCCCGGCAGCGATCGATCCCCCACTCAGGCTGATCGAAGTGCTGCCCGCTGTGGCGCCGCTGACGCTGCCTCCGCAGGAATTGCTCAACTCGGGATTGGTAGCCACCCGTACACCATCGGGCAAGCTATCAGAGAAGGAAACACCGCTCAAGGCAACACTGTTGGGGTTGGTCGCTGTAAATGTGAGCGTAGAAACGCCGCCAACCGCGATGGAGCGCGGCGAAAACGATTTTTTAAGCTCAGGGGCATCCGGTACACCACAACCGGTGAACTCGATGTTGTCAATCAGAAATGTAGCATTGGCATTTCCGACGCTTCTGCCGGAGATGTTGACCCGGAATCGGGTCGTCGTCGCACCTGGCGTAACCGAACCGGTCAGGGTCGTCCACGCGCTTCGCGGTATCGGATTTGCGTTAATGATCGTCCCGAAGGCTGCAGCGTCCGCGCTGGCGTGGACGTTGACGGTGATATTGCGTGGCGCTGCCCAGTTCCCCGTTGGCGTGGGGTTGACAGCGATGGATATAAACAATGGCCCGCCAGCGTAACGGCTGGTGTCCAGTTCAAACTCGAAGTACGAGGGAGTGTTGGGTCCCGGCCCGGCTGTTACAGGGGTCGTCTCGGTGCCCCAGCCGGTGCCGGACCAGGAGTTGACCGGGTTGCCTTCGGATGTGTTAATTATCTGCACACCCGGTAAAGCCGACGGTATAAACCTCGCTACGGCAGTGGCAACGTTTGAGGCTTTAAATGAGTACTGTGGCGGAGTTCCCGTCCCCTGGGCAGGAGCCATCGTCCAGCGCGCCAGCACCAATCCCGGCGTGCAGGCGGGTGGCGGCGGCGCGTTATTCACGTTCAGCGTGGCTTCAGCGAATTCCCCGGTATCAAGGTCATCAACGAACAGATTATCGGAAACATTCGCATACGTCCCCTCAACGGGAACGGTCACGTTGACGCTGACCGAGCAGGTGCCGTTGGCTGCAATTGTTCCATCCGAGAAGGCGATGGAAGAAGCTCCGGCAGCCGGCGAAAAAATGGGCGCACCGCAGCCGGCTGTAGCCGCATTGGGCGGGTTAGCCACCACCATCGCCCCCGGTGAAGCCGGAAAGGTATCCTCGAAGTTGATTCCGCTGACCGCAGCCGCGTTGGGATTGGTGATGGTGAAAGTCAAGCGCGAAACACCGCCCTCGTTGGTCGGATCAGGGTTGAACTTTTTGGCAATGGTGAGGTTGGATGGATCAACGATGGCGGCAATGCGCCCACCGACCGAATAATCGCTGTTGTAATGATAACTGGCTCCCGAGAAATCATAGATAAGCGAGTTGAGTGTCTGCGAAGTGCGGCCGCCGTCGATGATCTTCACGGTGTACTCGACGGTTACGGTACCGCCCGCTTTCCCGGAACCGATACAGGAACGGTAATTAGAGCTGTTAGGGTCGTTCTCCCACAGGCAGGCATTTCCATAGAGCATATCGTAAGGAGGCGACATGTAAGGGGATGTTTCTGCCGTGTAGGTGGTGTCAACGTTCAGCACCTGGAAGATGGTGTTGGGAAAGTTAATGAAACTCTGTATCTGTTCGTAGCCATTGGTCGCTGTTTTTGCTATCAGCTTGATCGTGTAGGTCTGCCCCACCATCAGGGTCATTGTTCCGCCAGCAGGGATGGAAACGCCGTCCAAAAGCACATCCAGCGTGGAGTTGCGGTTCTGGGAGATCAGGCGTTCCACATAGATCTCGCGTGGTCGAGGCGTCGACAGGGGTGCAATACTCCCGTCTGCAGTAACATCGATGTGAAAACGGCGGGTCTTGAAATAGGCTCCTGAATCTCGGGTGACAGAGACTTCAAAGTAGAAGTCGCTACACGCCCCGGCTGTCAGTGTCGCCAGGGTAATCTCACTCAGAGAATCGGCGCGCAAGTTGATGAAGGGGTGACCGGAGTACAGATCCTTCCCGTCATCCCATACAAAGACGGCGGTCACATTGGTCGCGGCTGTCGCCGGGTCGGTGTTGCAAACCCGCGCCCCTACCGGAAAGTTGTTCGGCCCGACATTGACATTGTTGGAATCCAGTCCGATCACATTCCAGGTAATAGGTTCAACTGTCAGCGAAGGAGCCGCTGTGGCAGGGCGGATATTCAACATTGCGCCCACCATCGATAGCACGAGGGCGAGCGCAATAAAGACGTTCTTCCTGGCTTTGATACCCCGGATTGCCCTGGAATGCCACCACCCCTGGAGCGTTGTCTTGATCATATCCCTCTCCTATTATAAAGCCTGTCGTTCCGATAATTTTTCTTAGGCGAGTTCAGTCCACGCGGTCTTAATCGTTAACCCACCCGCTGACCTTACGAGTTGAATCCAACGATAATTATAGCTTAATTTTCGAATTATACAAGACTTGTGCTAAAGTTTGTTACACCAAAGTAGAAATGCCTCCTCAAAAGGAGACATTCTTACTTTGTCAACCTGGGTGATATTTTAACTTTGGGCAAACAGATGGAACGCTCCCCCTTGAAAAGGGATCAGATTTATGCTACAAAACAATTAAATGGTATGACCTCTGACCAATAAAAGCACCATGCACTGGAAGCCCCTACCCAAACCGGCTCAATGCACCGAAAGCCGCCTGATTCAAGCCATGCTCGACGGCATCTTTGCGATTGGGACCAGTCTACCCCCCGAACGCGAACTGGCGGCAATGCTTGGCGTCACCCGCCCCACCTTACGCGAGGCATTGCAGCGGCTAGAATGCAACGGCTGGATTGAAATCCGCCACGGTCGCCCGACTCGCGTGCGTAACTACTGGGAGGACGGCAATCTAGGGGTGATGATCGCCATGGCGCGTTATCAAGATCGATTGCCTGAAGGTTTCATTCCCGACCTGCTGTACGTGCGCATTTTGCTGGCGCCGGATTATACCCGCCTTGCCATCGAAAACGAGCCCGCTCGAATCATTGACCAGTTGCAACAGTATACCGAACTATCCGAATCCGCCCAAGCCTACGCTCGCTTTGACTGGCAGGTACACAAACAGCTCACTCTCGCCTCGGGCAACTCGTTCTTTGTTTATTTCATCAACAGCGTCCAGCGCCTTTACGACCTGGTTGGTGTACCTTACTTCGATCACCTCGAAACCCGCGCCCACTCCCGAAATTTCTACCGCCAATTACTCGACTGTGCCCTTCGGAGAGATAGCGCCTCCGCCTACGCCCTCTCGCAGCGTGTCATGGGCGAGAGTCGCGAATTCTGGCTGCGCCTCAACTCGCCCCCTTTGCCGGATGAGAAAATCGCATGAATCACAGCAAAGCGCATTCGCTTCCTTGTTCAAGGAAACACAGTGTGGAACATTAGTTGGCGTGATCACCTCTGGCAAAATCTCAAACAACCCTGGGATGTTATCGTCGTCGGCGGTGGCATCACCGGCGCGGGTGTGCTGCGCCTGGCTGTCGCCTGCGGCTTGAAAACACTGCTGCTGGAAGCCGGCGACTTTTCCTTCGGTACCTCCAGCCGTTCTTCCAAACTGGTGCACGGCGGTTTTCGCTACCTGTTCAACCGCCAATTCGACGTCACCCAGGAATCGGTACGCGAGCGTCAGTGGATGCTGAAGGCTGCGCCGCATCTGGTCAACCCTCTGGCATTCATGCTGCCCAACTTTGCCTGTTACAGCATCCCCACCCACATGTTGGGGATCGGCTTGGTGATCTACGACCTGATGGGGCACACGCTGAAAAATCATCGCCTCAGCCCACAGCGCATGCGTTGGGAGTACCCCGCTCTTAACCGCGAGGGCGTGCTCGCCGGCTTTCGCTATTACGACGCTAGTGTGGATGACAGTCGGCTGGTGCTGCGTATCTTAAGGGAGGCCGTAGCTGCCGGCGGCACCGCTCTGAGTTATGCCCGGGTGGAGCGCGTGTTGCGCAATGCCGCCGGCGCCGTGTGCGGCGTAGCAGTGCAGGACACCTCCGAACCTGGCAACAGAAGCGCTGAGGTGCAGGCAAAGGTGATCGTCAACGCCGCCGGGCCGTGGAGCGACGATCTGCGTCAGCAAGTGGGAGGAAAAAAGCGGTTGCGCAAACTGCGAGGCAGCCATCTGGTCTTCCCGCAAGCAAAATTTCCGCTACAAGAGGCACTGACCCTCTTTCACCCCCGTGACCGCCGCGCCATGTTCATGATCCCCTGGGAAGGCGTAACCATTGTTGGCACCACAGATACCGACCACGAGCCGGCGCTGGAAAGAGACAGCGCCGAGCCGTTCGTCAGCCGGGAAGAGGTTGAATACCTGATGGAGGCGGTCAGCTTTCTGCTACCCGGCCTAAGGCTGCAACATACCGATGTGATTTCCTCCTTTGCCGGTCTGCGCCCGGTCATCGCCGGCGGGGCAGAAAATCCCTCCAAAGAATCGCGCGCGCACTGCCTATGGCAGGAATCCGGATTGATCACCATCACCGGCGGTAAGCTGACCACCTTCCGAGTCATGGCACACCAAACAGTGGAAGCTATTCTCACCGCCGTGGGTGGTGGCAAGCCACCCTCAAAACGAAGCGCGGTTTTTGACCGTCTGCCACCGCTACCACAATCACCGCTCGAACATGCAACCCTGAATTATCTGCGGGGCAGGTACGGCAGCGAAACCCAGGCGTTGCTGGATGCGGCGCAACCGGGCGAGTTGGAACGCATTGATTGCCTGCCTAACCTGTGGGCAGAGCTACGTTGGGCGGCGCGAGCGGAAGGCGTGCAGCACCTAGATGACCTGCTACTGCGGCGGGTACGCTTAGGTGTTCTGCTGCCGGAAGGCGCCCGTGCCCGCCTAGCGCGCATTCGCGCCATTGTGCAATCCGAACTGGGGTGGAGTGACGAACGCTGGCAACAGGAAGAGCATCGTTACCACGAGAAATGGAACAAGGCATACAGCCCTCAGCCTCTGACTTGAAAACCCCGCCATACTATCCCTCAGCCCTGGAGGCGGATTCGTGACCCCGAAAAATGAATTTAAGCCCAATTGGTATGAAGGCGACACCCCAACCGGAAGCTACCGGGCTCTGTTCAAATGGAATGATCCGCATGCCTTTAAGCATCCCAATTACGGCTTCTACCGCCTGCTGCGGGATACTTTTGGCATGCGCGACCAGGATTTCACCCAGCCCTCGCTAGCTCTAGAAGCGTTCGATTCTGCGGCGCCCCCCAGATTGGAACAACACCATTTACACCGTCTTGCCAAGATCGTTGGCGAGGATAATGCAAGCAGCGACCCCTACGAGCGCACGCGGGTTTCTTACGGTGCCGGGATGATCGACGCCCTACGGCTGCGCCACCACATCGTTGAGAATCTCCCCGATTTAGTTTTACGCCCACGCCACCGCGCCGACGTTGAGGCGATCGTAGCGTACTGCCACCAGCAATACATCCCCATCACCGTTTACGGCGGTGGTTCTTCAGTGACCCGTGGCGCTGAAGCAGTCAGGGGTGGCGTCACCCTGGACATGAGCGTGTATATGAAGCGCGTGATCGCCCTGAACGAGATTGATCACACCGTTACGGTGCAACCAGGCATTTGGGGACCCGAACTGGAGCAGACCTTAAACCATGCCACCCAAATGCTGGGTGCAAGCCGCAACTACACCGTTGGACACTTCCCACAGTCGTTCGAGCATTCCTGCGTGGGTGGCTGGGTTGTGACTCGCGGCGCCGGGCAAAACTCCACCTATTACGGAAAAATTGAAGATATGGTACGCTCGCAGGAATACGTTACCCCGCTAGGATTGATCCGCACACCCCCCTACCCCAGGGCAGCCACCGGACCGGATTTGAATCAGATTCTGATCGGTTCTGAAGGCTGTTTCGGGGTGTTGACTGAAGTCACTTTGCGCGTGTGCCACCACCAACCTGAAAACACCCGCCGCTTCAGCTATCTGTTCAAAAACTGGGAAGACGCCCATAGTGCTTACCGTCAGATTATGCAGGGCGAGTTTGGTTTTCCGTCAGTCTTTCGTTTATCCGATGCCGAGGAGACTGATGTGGCTATGCGCATATACGCAGTTCACAACTCCCCCGCCGACTCCATCCTCAAAACCCTCGGCTATCTGCCGGCGCAACGCTGCCTGCTGCTGGGCTCCACCGACGGCGACCGCCACTTCACCCGCCTGGTCAAACGCAAGGTTCACGCTGTCTGTCACAAGCATGGCGCCCTCACCCTCACTCCCTTCGGCATCACCCGCCGCTGGGAACACAGCCGCTTCACGGACCCTTACATGCGCGACGATTTGATGGACTTCGGCATCCTGATCGATACTCTGGAATGCGCTGTCACGTGGGAGCAGATGCCTCGCGTGCACGAACAGGTACGCCGGGTCATCAAAGCCCACCCACAAACCATCTGCATGACCCACCTCTCGCACGCCTACCCCCAGGGCACCAATTTGTACTTCATCTTCATAGCCAGAAACACCGATATCAATCGTTATCTCGAATTACAATACGCCGTGCTGGAAGCAATCCAGAAATCAGGCGCAGCCATGAGCCACCATCACGGTATCGGCAAACAGACCGCTCCCTGGCTGGAAGAACAGATCGGTCGAGCTGCGATGGGGGTGCTGCGTGCCCTCAAAAAACATTTCGACCCCCACAACATCATGAATCCCGGTGGCACATTGGGACTGGACATGTCCGCAGAGCAAGCTAGTAAAAAGTGGGGTTTCCTAAAGCGATGAGTGCCGCCCGATCGCCCACCAGCCGCGGCTGAGGAGAACTTGAATGGCAGAAAATTTGCTGGCAATTGACAACGGGACACAGTCAGTGCGTGCCTTGCTCTTCGATCCACGCGGGCGGCTGCTTGCCAAAAACCGGATCATGATCGAGCCTTATTTCTCCGTCTTGCCCGGGTTTGCCGAACAACATCCCCTTGTCTTCTGGGACGCGGTGTGCCAAGCGTGCCAGGGGTTGTGGCAGCAGACTGGCGTGCAACGACAATCCATCGCCGCCGTCACCGTCACCACCCAACGCGCCACCGTCCTCAGCCTCGATAAGGACGGCAAACCGCTACGCCCCGCCATCGTCTGGCTTGATCAGCGCCGCACGGAGAACGTACGCCCCGTTGGTGGTTTGTGGGGTGCTGCTTTCAAGGTCGCTGGTGTCAGCGAAACAGTGGCATATTTACAATCGGAATGCGAAGCCAACTGGATTTGCGCACACCAACCCGAAATTTGGAAAAAGACCCACAAATTCGTGTACCTCTCCGGTTATCTGACGCACCTGCTCACTGGTAGATTCGTCGACTCAGTTGGTTGCCAGGTGGGCTACATGCCTTTTGATTACAAAACCCAAAAGTGGGCAACCAAGGGCGATTGGCGCTGGCTGGCAATGCCGATCGATCCAGTAATGCTGCCGGAACTGGTGCCACAAGCACAGCCGCTGGGAGAGATCACTCCCCAGGCATCGCAAGCCACCGGCATCCCCGCCGGGCTTCCTTTGATTGCCGCCGCCGCCGACAAAGCTTGCGAGGTGCTGGGTACCGGCAGCTTGCAGCCGCACGTTGCTTGCCTGAGCTACGGCAGCGCCGCCACCATCAACACCACTCACAAAAAATACATCGAAGTGATTCCGATGCTGCCCCCCTACCCCGCCGCCGAACCAGGGCTGTACAACCTCGAGCTGCAAATTTATCGTGGTTACTGGATGGTGAGCTGGTTCAAACAGGAATTCGGTCTGCGCGAACAACATCTGGCAAATGAACGTGACGTGGAACCCGAGATGCTGTTCGACGATCTGGTGAACTCCGTTCCACCTGGCTCGCATGGGTTGGTTTTGCAGCCTTACTGGTCACCGGGATTGCGCCACCCAGGGCCCGAAGCACGCGGAGCAGTGATTGGCTTTAGTGACGTGCACACCCGCGCTCATCTCTACCGCGCTATTCTGGAAGGACTTGCCTACGCATTACGCGAAGGCAAGGAGCGCACTGAGAAACGCAGCAAAGTCCCGATCACCGAATTGCGAGTCGCCGGCGGCGGTAGCCAGAGTAATGCAGCCATGCAAATGACAGCGGACATTTTTGGAATGCCCGCCGCCCGCCCGCACGTTTACGAAGCCTCAGGGCTGGGGGCAGCCATGGTGGCGGCGGTCGGTGTGGGGATACACCACAATTTTCACCACGCAGTGAAGGAGATGACACGCCTCGAACGAACCTTCGCCCCCGACCCAGCGGTGTGCCGCATCTACGATGACCTTTACAATCAGGTATATTTGAGGATGTACGAACGGCTGCGCCCGTTATACCAGGCAATGCGCGCTTTGCCTGGCAACCTGCCCCATCTGGCAGGTAAAAGTTGATCCGAGGGGGTGGATGCGAAATCATTCGCTATCCTTTTCACCACAGTATTCTGAATGGATTTATCGTCCAGGGCGGTCAATGAACTCAAGCAAATCTGTCATAAACACGATATTCTAGGGAGTGATTTTTACGCTTGGATTACTGTTAGTCCTGGTAGCGATTTTCGCCACAGTGCTCGGAATTGACAAAGACACCAATTGGAGCAGCGGACGCCGCCTGCTGGCAGCCTGTCCATCCAGAAACCAAAAGCTGGTCAAATCGGACTAGTGATCGCCGGATTATGCTTTACCTGCGCGGTTGGCAGTCGTGCCAGCCTTGCGCCAGCGGTAGTTTATCTGGCAGCAAGGGTACTTTTCTTCCTTTTCGGAAATCAAGGGCTGGAAAAGTACCGATTTTCAAAAATCATATCCAATACAATTGCTTTTTGCCTTCCCTTGGTGCTTGGAGCAACCCTTCTGGCGGGCTACAACCTGCTTCGCTTTGGAAGTGTGTTTGAGTTTGGAATGCGCTACCAGCTCACCGGTCCAATGACAGGGGTGTATCAGGATGCCTTTTCGCTCAGCTATCTACTTCCCAACCTGTATGGGTATTTGATGCGCCCACCGCGAGTCGAAAGCCACTTCCCGTTTCTGATCGCTCCCTTTGTCAGCGAAAACATGTGGCCCTTCTTCATCCGCCTGCCTGAAAACTATCTTTACCACGAACCGCTCAGCGGTTTTCTTGTGGCAGCACCGGAAACCTGGTTTGCACTGACAGCGATACGGGGATTGCCGGCGCTTGTGCGTCAGAGACAAAATCGGGAAGCAAGACAAATGCTCTGGCTGATGCTGTGGTTGCTGGGAGGGCTTACGTTCCTGCTTGCCCCCATTTTGACTTATGCCTTTTCGGCGATGCGTTTCCAGATGGATTTTACTCCCTTTCTGGTCATTCTCTCGGTCACTGGAATGTGGCTCATGAGTCGTTTGCGACTTGGCACTTGTTTTTTCCGAAGCGTATTGTAGATCACCTTCGGAATGACTGTTCTGATAACGGCGCTAGCGGGTTTTTTGATCGGCATGAGCGAGCCATCAAGCCGGTTTGAAGCCATTAACCCTTCCCTTTTTAAAAACCTGGCGGCTTATTTCGATCAATGGCTGGCGAATTGAGCCCTGTGCTCACGACTTTCGGGCTTGATACGGCATATTCATGTAGCGGTCGCCTCTCTCCAGCTCATCCAGCATCTGTTGTAATCGTTTATTACGGGTTTCGTTGCGTTTGGCAGCGCTGATCCAACCCAGGTAGTCGTTCTGCTGATACGGAGGGCGGGAACGATAAGCCGCCATCAGGCCGCGCCCTTCCAGCGCCTGCGCAACGAACGTTGGCATCGGTTGCCGTGGTCGTTGCAAGCCGTCGGCTTTCTGGTCCCCGCTTTTCTGCACCCGCGTCAGTCTTGAAATAAATTCCACCCTCCTAAAGCGCAGCGCCGATCAGTCTTCATCAATCGAAACCTGCCGTACGCCTTCGAAGCCCAACTTGTTGAGCATATCCCAGCCTGTGTCGCGGTTGAAGTCGCAGCGATATTTCCTCGAGCTGCCCTTTGGATAGGCAAACCAAACCAGAGCATCGCCTTTGGCTTTATCGGCGAGCGCGGCAGCAAGGGCGTCCACCTCCGCCTGCTGAGTGACAAACGCCAGCGAAAAGCCAATTTCAACAACGTCTAGTACCGAGCGTTGAATGACGACGTTTTCAAGCGCATTGAGTTCCGGTTCAAAACTCGCTGGCGCATTCAACACCACAATCTCGGTTTGCCCTTTAAGGTTGAGTTTACGAAAAATGGCTGACATGCCTGTCTCCTGGATGACTCTGTCGGACCGAATTGATCGGGCATTAGAATGCTGGTAAATTTGCCGCACACACGCGACAGCCATCAGATGAACGTCGAGGGGAGAGCATTAAAAATACATCGCGTCGACGAAGCGTCGGTTGAAACCGGGATAAATTGTCAATTCAATGTAATCAACCCCTTCCACCAGACTCTGCGCCTCCTGTCGTTTACGGCACGAGATCAACATTTGCTTGGCGCCCACTCCGGCGGCATTGCCCACCTGGTGAAAGCGCTCTACGGGCAGATTGGGGAACATTCCTATACGCAGCGCGCTGGGGATATCTAGATAGGTGCCGAATGCGCCGGCAATGATCCACTCCGCCACCTGCTCCGCATCCAAACCGGCTTCCTCCAACAGAACCTCGATCCCGGCGCGAATGGCGCCCTTGGCAAGCTGAATCTCGTTTATGTCTCTGTGGGTGATCAAAATATCACGCCCGTGTCCGCTTGCAGCGGTGGTTACCAGCACGAATGCTGCTCTGCCGTCCACCAAACGCACCCCCTCGGCGTTCCGACGCAGGCTGCCGCGTCGATCAATGATGCCTGTGTCCAGCATCTGGGCAACGGCGCTCAAGATACCCGTACCGCAGATTCCCACCGGCGCTCGCCCGTCAATGGTGGTAACAACAACCTTGCCCCCTTCCAAGTTAACGCGTTCGATAGCGCCTGGAGCAGCTCGCATCCCATCACGGATATGCGCACCCTCAAATGCCGGTCCCGAAGCGGTTGAACAAGTGTACAGCCGTTCTCCAACCGCCAAGCTGATTTCGGTGTTGGTGCCGATATCCACCAGCACCTTGGCGTCGCCGTTTTTGCGCATGCGAGCGGAAAGCAGGGCAGCAGTGTGATCGGCGCCCACAAATCCGGCGATGTTCGCCGGCATGTGCACTTGCGCTCCGGGCGCCATATTTAACCCGACCTCAGCGGCGGAAAAATCCAGCTCCTCGCTCACTGCAGGAACATAGGGAGATGAACCCAATTGCGTCACCGGCAGTCCACAAAAGAAATGGTGCATGGCAGTGTTACCCACCACCACCCCGTCCACAATCTGGTTGGGTTCGGCACCTGCCCTATTGCACAGGTCGAGAATCACTTCGTTTAATGTATCCACCAGACGGGTTTGCAGCAGCAACCGATTGGTGTCGCTCTGATTGGCAAAGGCGATCCGGCTGACCACATCCTCGCCGTATGCGATCTGGGGATTCATAGTACCCGCACTCGCCAGCGTAGCACCGCTCTCTAATTCGACCAGATACAGAGCCAGCTTGGTCGAGCCTAAATCGACTGCCAGTCCCAACAGCGGCGTTGCTGACGGCAACACAGAAATCAAACGGGTAAGCGTATCTTCTCTTCGGATGGCAAGCCGCACCAACCAGGCCTCCTGACGCAGGCGGCAGGATAATTCACCCAGACTGCGAAGATCACCCGTCAGCGCCGGAAGCCCGCTTTCCGCCAGCGCCTGATCAACGCGTTTCAAGTCAGAGCGCAGGTCGGTTATTTGCGGCGGCACCAGCACCAGATCCAGCGCGGTCACCAACGGGTGCGGCGCGACGAAGCTCTCATCGCCCTCCACCTGCATACGCTGAGCGGCAGGCAATGAAGCGGGGGGGATTTCCAGAAGCACATCGCTCAACGGCGTAGCCCGGCAGGCAAGCCGGAAACCCTGTGATATGCGCTGGCTGCCCAGCAAGGCGGTTTCGGATGACGAGGGCGATTTCAACTCCCCTTCGACCAGACGCACCTGGCAGGTGCCGCAGAATCCCACACCCCCACAGGCAGCTACCAGGTCAACCCCGGCACGTTGGGCGGCTTGCAGGAGACTGCTGCCGGATTCGACGGTAACCCGGCGTCCAGCAGGCTGAAGGTGTATCGTGAACTTTTTTTCGATCGGAGTTTCTCTTTTTGCCGCGTCTGCCATAAGGAAAATTACTTGCGGGTTTTAACTACTGCGGCAATCTGGTACAGGTGCTCGGGGCTGGTGCCGCAGCAACCGCCCACCACTTTCGCCCCAGCCGCCAGCCAATCCGCAGCAGATTCCCCCATCGCCTTTGGGGTCAAATCATACACCGGTTTACCTGTGCCATCCAGACGCGGCAAGCCGGCGTTGGGTTTAAACCACACCGGAATATCCACAACGGAAACCAGTTCCCTGAGCGATTCCAGATTCTCTCCCAGGCTGCGACCGCAATTGATGCCGACCACATCCACGCCCAGGGGCGGCAGTTGCTCACCAATCTGGCGCGGGCGAACGCCCATCATGGTACGGGTGCCTCGGTCGAAACTAAACGAGCACACCAGTGGCAGTGAGCTAACCGAGCGCACTCCTCGGATGGCTGCCTTTGCCTCCGCCAAATCAAACTGGGTTTCGATCAACAACAGATCGACGCCGGATTCATCCAATACTTGTGCCTGGGCTCGGTAGGCGGCGATTGCATCAGTTTCCTCTACTGGCCCAAGCGGCTTGAGCAGATGCCCCAGCGGACCGATCGACCCCGCCACCAGCACCGTCGCCTTCCCGACTGCCTGGCGCGCCAGCGCCACCGCCTGTCGGTTGATCTCTACCATGCGAGCAGCAAGCCCGGATTGTTCCAATCGTAAGGCTGTGCCGCCAAAGGTACAGGTGAGCACAATATCAGAGCCGGCTTCAATGAATTTTTGATGCAATTGAACAATGGCGTCCGGATTTTCGAGCACCCAAGTTTCACCGGCAACCCCCATTGGTAACCCATTCGCTTGAAGGTTGCTACCGGTGGCGCCGTCCGCCAGCAGGACATCCCCGTCTTTCAGCCATTCGATAAAAACGGATGTGGTCATGATTGCGCTCCTGCAAAAACGAAACGAGTGGTTTCAGCAGAGTGTCTGCCTTAACCACCGCATTCCGGGATAAACACAAGTCGCTGCCAGGTTTATGCCCCGACCAGCGAGCGCGCCAGCGCCACCGCCCGGCTGGCATCCGGAGCGTAACCGTCCGCTCCAATCTCCCGGGCATATTGTAAAGTCAACGGTGCGCCACCCACAATGACCTTGACCTGATCGCGCAAACCCGCCTCCTCCAGCGCGGCGATGGTGACCTTCATATTTAGCATGGTGGTGGTCAACAACGCCGAGAGCGCCACGATATTAGGTTTGTTGTCTTTGACCGCCGCGACGAATGTCTCAGGGCTGACATCCGAGCCGAGGTCGACGATCTCGAAAGCCGCCCCCTCCAGCATCATTGCCACCAGATTCTTGCCGATGTCATGCAGATCGCCTTTGACCGTGCCGGTGACCACCTTACCGGTGGATTTGATATCCGCCTGCACTAGCTGTGGCTTGAGCACCGCCAGCCCGGCTTGCATAGCACGGGCGGCAATCAACATCTCGGGAACGAAGTACTCTCCCTCCTCGAACAGCCGTCCGACTTCGTTCATGGCGTTAACCATACCTTCATTGAGGACGCGGGAAGGCTCAATTTTCTGCTCCAGTGCCTGCTGCACCTTTTCGGACGCAAGGGTATGATTCCCATCAATGATGCTGTCGTAGATTTCTTTGAGTATCGGTTCCATGCGCTACACTCCTTTCTAGCCACCTAATTATACAGCACCGATGCAGATATTTATCCCCCTCAGCAGTGAGCAAGCAACACCAGCAGTAATATTATTTGCAAGCGCTGTCCTGCAAAGGCAAGCCGCGATTGGTTGCCCTGGTTCCTGAACACCCGGTTGTGGTGATAACGGTTCAGGCTGGCTGCGAGGTTGTTGGTGGCTTGACTTCCTTGCCACGGCATGCTATTTTTTATAAACAGATTTTCTCAGAGATCTTTCCGTGGACGAATCGCTTCGCCGCTTGCGGCTGTTTACTTCCATTTCCGATGAGACCCTGGCACAGATTGCCAGGGTCGCCATCCGCCGCGCCCATCCCGCCGGATCAACGATCCTGGTAGAAGGCGAGCCTTGCACTGGAGCGCATTTCATCGAATCAGGCGAGGTAAAAACATTCCGCCTTTCACCGCAAGGGCGCGAACAGGTATTGCTGCGTCTTTCTACCGGAGACGCCTTCAACCTGGCGCCAATCTTTCTCACCGGCGCCGGCAACCACGCTCACGCCGCCGCCCTGACCCAGGCGCGGTTGCTGGTAATCCCAGCAAACGAATTTCGTCGGCTATGCGAATATCATCACGACTTGGCACTGGCGGTCCTTGAAAACTTTGCTGGAAGACTGGCGCATCTCACCAATCTAGTCGAATCGCTCTCGCTGTGCACTGTGCGCGTCCGCTTGGCGCGCTTTTTGCTCGAGCAAGCCGACAGCGATGGATCTACCCTGCGCTGGACGCAGGACGAAATTGCTGCCCAGCTAGGCACAGTGCGCGATATGATCGGTAGAGTGCTGCGCGAATTTATCGATTCCGGTCTGGTGCGCATCGAGCGTCAGCGAATCACTCTGATCAGTCGTGCCGGACTAGAAGCCGAGTCAGAATCCTGAATCCGTGCGACTTTTGTCGTAGACCCGCCATCGCCTTTCTGGTACGCTAAAAGCAGCCAACAGGAAGGTGGTTTGCCATGAGCAACTGGACTTTACCCGAGATCGGTTTAGAAAAATGTGACCGTTGTGGTGTCTGTGTTCAAAAGTGTCCTACCCAAGCGTTGACAATGGCGGCTGTCGGTCCAGTTTTCAATCGTCCCCGAGCCTGCACGTACTGCACCGATTGCGAAGCGCTTTGCCCGCAGCACGCCATCCGCTGTGCATTCGAAATCGTTTGGGAATCGCAAATACACTAGAGAAGAGGCATTTAGATGAGCGAATGGATCAATAACGTTACCCGGCGCAAAGAAATCATCAAGAATATCCTGCGGCAGTTGCACGCCGGTAAAAGCATCGATGAGGTCAAATCTGAGTTTGCGGCGCTGCTCACAGAGGTCGATGCTACTGAGATTGCCGAGGTGGAACAACAATTAATTCAGGAGGGTTTGCCGGCAGCGGAAATCCAGCGCCTGTGCGATGTTCATGTTGCCGTGTTTCGCGAATCGCTTGATAAAAACCAAAGCCCCGACATGACCCCTGGACACCCCCTCTATACCCTGCGTATCGAAAACCGCGCCGCCGAGGAAGTTCTTGACAATCTGCGCCACGTACTGGAAGATCTGAAGGAGCATCCCAACAGCATTACCCTGCAGCTCGCTCACAAGCAACTCGACAAGCTGCGCAGCTTTGACAAGCATTACCTGCGCAAAGAGAACCTGTTGTTTCCCTACCTGGAAAAACACGGGTTTAGCGGACCATCAACGGTAATGTGGGGAATCCACAACGACATCCGCTCCGACTGGAAAACACTGGCAACCCTGCTAGAAGCCGGCGTCGGGGAGGATGCCGCCAAATTCGTCAACGAAATCGATACCATCTTTGCCCGCATCGACACCGCCATGCGCGAGATGTTCTACAAAGAGGAGAACATCCTCTTCCAGGCTGCACTGGACCGCCTTCAGGAAGCAGAATGGGCTGATATTCGCGCTCAGGAGGACGAAATCGGCTTCTTTTTCGTTCAACCCGAAGACTGGCAACCGCAATCGCCTGTGCAAGCCAGCCCGGCACCAAGCGCAGCCCCGCTTGCTGCTTCGGAAGCAATCCTCGCCAACGGACACCCACTTCCACTCAATATCGGCGCTCTTACTCTGGAACAAATCAACTGGATGATCTCGACCCTGCCAGTCGATTTGACCTTCGTGGACGAACAGGATGAGGTGCGCTTCTTCTCCCAGACCAGGGATCGGGTCTTTGAGCGCTCACCAGCGATCATCGGACGTAAGGTACAGCATTGTCACCCACCCCAGAGCATGGATCGTGTTCAGCGGATCTTGGATGACTTCCGTTCCGGAGTCAGGGACGAGGCAATTTTTTGGATTCAGATAGGGAGCAAATTCGTCCACATCGCTTATTATGCGCTGCGGGACGAAAAAGGTAGCTACCGCGGAACCCTCGAAGTTACCCAAGACATCACCCGCCTGCGCCAGCTAGAAGGCGAACGCCGCCTGCTGGACGATACCACTCCAGCAGGACGTTAGCCATCCCTGTTTATGAAACGGAGACAAGCATGAAAGCCAGCTACCTGCTGATCAATAATCTCAATCAAGCCATAGAAACCATTCTGGTAGAAAGCATCGTTAGTCGCACGCTTTACAAAGACGAGACGCTCAAGGTAATTCTGTTCGCTTTCGCCGCCGGGCAGGAACTATCGGAGCACACCGCCTCCGTCCCAGCAATGATCCACATTCTGGAAGGCGAGGCTGACCTCAAACTGGGCGAGGATGTCATCAACGGTGTGGCAGGCACCTGGGCGCATATGCCCCCTCACCTGCCCCACAGCCTATTTGCCCGTACCCCAGTCAAGATGCTATTGACCATGTTGAACGAGAAAGATTAATCGGCACGGCAACCTTTGGTTTGCAAGAAGCAGTAATAACAACAAGTACTGTCTATTTTGGCCCACATTCGCTGTGTTGTTTCTAGAAGTGGCAAGCAATGCAAAAGGCAGCCAACTAAATTACCCAACCCCAACGTTTTTACGCCCCAAAACAGTTGCATTTCGAGTCGTTTTTTTATAAGATACTTGTAGGGTATTTGTTAGCCATGTCGGTTTATCTTCACGTTTACTGGAAGGAGGATGAAAAATGACCATAGTCCGTCAGATCTTGAAAACCAAAGGGAATGAGATTTATACAGTTCCGTTGGACGCCACCGTTCTGGATGCGCTCAAGCTTATGGAGAGCAAGAACATTGGCGCCGTGCTGGTGATGGAGGGGGACAAAGTCAAAGGACTTTTCTCCGAACGCGATTACGCCCGAAAAAGCATCCTTAAAAGTGTATCCGTAGATACCCCAATCGGCGAGTTGATGACTCGCAAGGTGTATTTTGTCGGACCGGAGCAGACTCTGGACGAGTGCATGGCGCTGATGACCGACAAGCGCATCCGCCACTTGCCGGTGGTTTCTGAGGGCAAGCTGATCGGCGTGATCTCGATCGGAGACGTGGTAAAAGCCATCATCACCAATCAGGAGATCTCTCTCCGCCACTTAGAAGACTACATCATGGGGACGGACTATTATCGCTGACCTTTATCCCAATCACATATACGTCATGAGTGTCTGATCAGAACGACATTCTTCGTGAAGGTGATTAATGGCACGCGCCGTTTCAGCATAGGCAACGAAGCTCGAAACGGAGAGGCAGCCTTGGCAAGTCCTCTTTATCGACTTTTTGGGCAAAACCTAATACCTCCGATTCGCCGGCAAATACAGCCGTAAGGTTTTCGTTCGTTAAAAACATGCCCCCTCCTTGGAATAAATTGATCCTCCCCCAAAGCAGCGAACACAAAGTGGCTAGGTCCGCTCCACTTCAGCTAGATATTTATCACGATTGGCGCCTCGGGCAGTTTTTCCACTGCTGGTTTTAATCAACCAGCGGGGACCAACCAGATGCACTTGGCGCGGTACTATTGCTGAACCGCGCCGCACTTCCCAATGCACGTTCTCAGCGATACGTCTGCGTTCTGCGGCGCCGTCAGTGTCCACCTCCGCCACGATCACAACCTCCTCAGTACCAGAGACTTCATCGAAAACACCGAACGCCACCACTCGCCCGGGATGAACACCGTCAACCGCCATCGCCAGCCGTTCCAGATCCTGTGGGTAAATGTTCTTTCCACCAACAATGATCAGGTCCTTTTTTCTGCCTGAAACATACAGTTCGCCATTCAGCAAATATCCGTAATCGCCAGTCAGGTACCAGCCATCCAGGAAGGCTTTCTGGGTCTCATCCGGTCGGCGATAGTAACCAGTCAGCATACAGTTACTCTGTAAGGCAATCTCGCCTACCTGTCGCTCGCCGAGTTCCTTGCCATCATCGGAAACAATGCGTACCTGCACGTTGGGGATCGGCAACCCATTAGAGACCATTTTGATAGCGGGCTTACCGGCTTGCGCCGGAATCGCCCGACGCTTGCTCTCGAACGCCTGGCGATCAATCACGTCCACCGTCAGCGGCGCATCGATGCCTCCCTGAGTCACCGCGAAGACATTTTCTGCCATGGCATAACTCGCTGCCAGCGCCTCGGACTTGAAACCGTAGGGCACGAAGCGTTCGAGGAAAAGTTGGTGGCTTTCCCAGCGCACTGGTTCCGAACAGTTAATGACCGCTCGCCAACTGGAAAGATCCACCCCTTCTAGGTGACGGTCACGCACTTTTTGAGTGCAGAAGTTGTAGGCAAAGTTGGGCAACCACGCCAACGTGCCGCGGTACCGTGAGACTGCCTGCATCAACTTATATGGAGCCCGCACCCACTCGAACGGCGACATCAAGACCAATGGGATTCCAAGTAACACTGGCATGAGAAAGCCCGCAATCAATCCCATGTCGTGATATAACGGCAACCAACTGACGATCACGTCCTGCTGCGTCAGACGGATTGCCTGACTGTAGCTTTTTAACTGGTTAAAGACTGCCTGGTGCGAAAGGGCAACACCCTTTTGCAAACCGGTCGTGCCGGAGGAATGCTGCAGCAGAACAATATCTTGCGGCGCCCGCCGCAGACCCTCGAAGGTATCGAAAACCGGCGGCGATACCGGCGGGACATTTTCAGCCACAATCACTGCCCGTACCGAATCCTCCGGTTTAAGCGCCGCACGCACTTCTGCTTCAAATTCAGCATAGGTGATGATGGCAGCCGGCTGGATGATCTCGATTAATGCTGCCAGCTCAGCGCGGTAGCGTTCAGGGAGCAATTTTTCAGTTAAAAAAGGCATCACCGAGGGAATAGCGCCGCGCAGAATAACACCGAAATAGGCGTCCACATGCGCACGTCCATGCTGGAGGATTAACACCACCGCCTCGCCGGCGCCGACGCCGTGCTGGCGCAAGGCAGCTTCGTAAGCGGTGGCGCCCTCGATCAAACTACCATAGGTGATGGTCTGATCTGGTTTGCCGCTCTCCAGCAGGTACAGCGCCACCTTTTCCGGCGTATTTTCAATCAGGTTGCGTAACGTGTGGTTGAACGTGCTCATGATTCAGGAGCGCCGTTCTTTGATGATTTCAGCCAGCTGGGCAAGCGTGTCGAAGGTGTCAGCGTTCAATTCGGTGTCGTCGATGCGAACCCCGAAAGTATCTTCAACGAAGAGCGCAAGATCAACTAAGTGAAAAGAGTCAATCAGTCCACTGGAGATGAGCGGCTCGTCGGGCAAGACTGATCTGTCCGGTCGTTTGATAATTTCAGCGGCAACCTGCGTCGCCAGTGTTGCTATCACATCGTCGATCACTGCGTCTCCTTAGAGATTTAAGGATAAAGAGTTTTCTTAATTGTCCTTTTGGCGTTTTAGTCAGCCGCGCTGTTCCCCGTGGGGAAAGGCGAATGGCGCTGTTAGTAAATCCTGCCTTGGAAATCGCATTTCAAAGATCGAGATAACATAACATCAGTCCTCCCGATAGGCGTGTTCGCCCACCTACTGGTGATAAACAACATGCATCCAGCAGGAATGGCAGTAATGATAGCGGATATGGTTGTACTCGCCTCCGCGAGAAATGCTTTGTTTTTTGTCTTACTGCCAAGGCATGAACCCAATGAAACGATTGAGGTCGTATCCGTTACGGACCTCAATGCGGTTGAGATAGAACAGATCCCCCAGATCATGGCTGAAAGAAGTTCCCAAGCCGACCGCCGCTCGATAACCATAACGTCTGGTGCGCTCGACCACAAAGGGGTTGATTGCACCAAATGGATAAGCAAAAGTTTTTACCGGCGCTTCAAGCGCTTTTGAGAGGATTTCTCCCGATTCCCAGACTTCACTGCGCAACATAGCGGCGTCGATCGTCAGGTCAGCATGGGTCATGCTATGGCTGCCGATTTCCCAACCAGCTTCCAGCATTTCTCTTATCTGTTCGCGGTTTAAAAACTTGCTGCGATCCAGGCGGTTCGCTACTAGATATATCGTGCCAACAAAGCCATAGTTTTGCATGACGGGAAAGGCATGGGTGTAAATACTTTGGTTGCCATCATCGAAAGTAATCGCCACTGGTTTGGGAGGTAGGTCGCCGCCATCAACGAGCGCGTTCACCACAGTTGAAATAGTGACAGCGGTGTAGCCGTTAAGGTGCAGCCAATCCATCTGCTGTGCGAAGGCAGGGGGGGATACATAGTAGCGGCTGTTATTGGAATCAACACCAACGTGATGGTAAAGCAAGATCGGTGCAGTGACTGTTCCGGGCGGGTTATATACCCACGTAGCGGTCGGCTGAGATGTAGGTGTAGGCAAAGCGGTGATGGTTGGGGTTGGACCAGGCATCAGCGTTTCTGTTGGCAAGGGCAAAAACGGAGTGGCAGTTTCTACCGATTGTATCGGTGCGCCCACGTGCTCGCTCCCACTCACGCTAGCTGCAGGCAATTCAAAGGAGAATCCTGTTCCGTTGCACGAAGCCAGCACTAACGCAAAGCCGATGACAATAAGCCGGAGCAATCTGGCTCTGTTTGAGCACGAATAAATGGACACATCCACTCTCCTTTAAACAGGCTCATCATACCTTATTTGCGTTCGAAACGCAATTGAGCGGGCAAAGCGGGATTCCAACTTCAATAATATAAATGGTTATGGCTACGATCATGAAAACGGCTATGCGCAGTTAAAGGAGACTGCCGAGAGCATCGGCGGAAAGTCTACCCTTGCAACAGCTTCTAGGTCTTTAGCCTCTCTCCTCCGGAGCGAAAGTCACTAATGGCAAAGGTTACAAAATTCTTTCGAAATTATTAGTACAAGGATTGTTCAATCTTAATAAAAACACACAGGTTTGCCATAATGCGAATTTCGCACTTTGGGCGGAGTGCAATCATTGCCCCCTGGACTGCCTGGATGCAATGTTTGCCTTCCGGGGAAGTGCAAAAACTGCCTTTCGTCAGCGTGCAAAAATTGCACGTGATTCATTAATACGACTCTTACTATACTGTTTTATCTACAAACTGCTTGTCCTTATACTAAAGTTGCGGTCCATTCGTAGCATGCCGCACACCTGATGTACAATTACCTGACCAGTGTTTTTCTCTCTTTGCTGTGCGGCTTAAACCGTTTAATGCGTACGATTGGACCGAATTACGCAATTAGCTAAAGAGTAAACCAAGATTGATTCCAAGCATAGTACAGACCGTATAATGGATACTTAGAGAGAAAGTCCTATCCCACCTTCACAATGAACTTATAAGAATCGTACCGGTCTTTGAAGCGCGATTTAGATTGACTGCAGCAGCTTCGTTTTGGCAAAATCTTTATAAATTGGTTGAAGGGAAGGAGACAAATCTTTTGCAGTTCGTGGCGATACCAGTTCTTTTCGCACATATAGAACTCACGTCATCTCTGACGGTGGAATAACCGAGTTTTGACGTGAATACTATGGGACTATATTATCTTGTTGGGCAAAATTTTGAAGACAGTTTGAGAACAGGACAATGTTTTTGATGTGTGACCCAATACAGATCATCCACGAAAGCTTGGCGCTGGACCAGGATATTTGCTTTCATTGTGCAGCGCAGGATAGGAATAAATTGGTCACCCTATAATCATTTTGAATAGAAATAGACTTTCTCGAAAAGAGCATGTTTTGGAAAGGATATCACGTAAAGAATCGGAGATACGAGATTTTATGCAGGAAAGCGCTCAAAAGTGTAACCGCGGTTACACTTTTACCGTCGTGCGAGACGAGCCCGTATTAGGCGGGCAAGCTCCCCCATCAGGTTAAGATAATCTTCAGCCTGGTGGTTTGCCACCAATGTATCCGCAAGCTCATCCAGCGCCTGCGACTGACTGACTTCGTCCAGTTCGATCAGAGCATTGGCGAAACGGCGCAATCCGCTCAGGGCTGTTTTTTGTGGAGGAGAGGAAGCCGGAATCCGTCTCCAGCTTTTTTCGGCATCAACTTGGACAGACGCGACCTCTCCAATGTCGTCGGACGAGAGGTTGTTCTGAATACTCAATCGCAGTAAGCGCTCCCACTGATTTTGTGGCAGCAACAGGATTTCGCGCAGCACGCGTTCGCTCAGGCGATAACGATCGGCGAGATCGAGCAGTGGTGAGGGAAGCTGCAAGATGTTTAGCAGTTGCACCATGCGCGGGCGGGTGAGTTGCATGATGGGGGTGATGCGCTCCCACAAACCGGCGGGCATACGCTGTGAACGCGCTTGTCTGAAATACTCGTACTCATCTTGTTGGGTTGTGTCTGGATTTACGTTCATCTCGCTTAAGATCAGGGCAGATATCTCGCACGCCTGTGAAACAGCAGAAGGCGGCTCAGCGTGACGATTTTCAATCACCTGTCGCTGGCGGGTGGGCTTTTGCACCGCCTCGATTCGCAGCAGTGGCTCTTCGGTAGACTGTTCGGCGACAAAACGCAGACAAGCTGCCCAATAGCGACGTTCGCCAGTTTCGATTAAAAAGACATAGCGTCCGTCCGCGGCGGGCACCCAGCTGCCGGTGATGGGTTTGATCTGTCCGTGCTCCTCAAAGGAGTTGCCCATTGCCAGTAGCCGCTCCACCTCGCTTTGATAGCCGGCGTCCTGTTTGGCAAGTGATAGCCATTCGGCAGCAGCCTGATAGCAGTTCAGTTTACCAGAAAAGAAAGCTGCCCGAATTGCTGAAGGCAATAGTCGCCTTGGTTGGAAGCGATCGGGAATCATCTGAGTGGGTTTCAATGCCTCGATGCGTTGGATGCTTTCCTCGCTCTCGCTACTCACCCTCCCTGGTAGAGGATGAGGCGGCTCGCCGGTTGAGACACGGGCACCCGTATCGTCGACAGAAAAATCTTCAAATGCACTATGTCGCTTGCGCTTGCTGGGGGGCATTGCAATTCTCCCAATCACTCTTTTATGTGAAGACTATCGGGTTCTCTCCAACACGATGTCAACCAGTTGGGCGTATTCCTGAGTGGCGCGTGAGCTAGATGCGATTTGCTGAGGACTGCGAATGCGCGGCGGGCGATAGGTGAAAACATCCATGTGACTGGAGTGAGCGTACGCTAAATCAGCCGATTTGTGGATGGTAGGCAGAAGTTTATCGCGGTAACGCTTTTCTAGCTCAGCCAATATTTCTTGCGTTTCACTACGCTGTTCATCGCACAGCGTGGGCAGATACCCCAAAATTTCGAGGTTGTTATCAAAATGCATGCGCAAATCTTCGATCGTCCGTTGTAACTCAATCAACCCCGATACACCCAAGTAGCTGGTCTCAACAGGGACGACGACATAGTTAGAAAGAACCCCGGCGTTGAACAAAAGATTTCCAGCAGCGGGCGGGGTGTCGATGATAATATAGGCGAACTCGGATTGGATAGGAGACAGGGCGCGCGCCAAACGGCTCTCGTTTGCCATCAAGGTTGGCAACAGGCGTGCTGCTTCCAGCATAGCAGATCGATTGGTCGGGATGAAGAACAAGTTGGGGTGTTGAATGCTGCGGCGCAACATCCGTTGTATCGCCGGCGGTGGCGATTCGACCAGCAGTGCTGAGAGCGAATCTCGGGGGGGGGCTGTGTGCTGCCCGAATCCGATTGCCAGCAAAGCGTGCCCTTGCGGGTCAAGATCCACCAGTAAAATCCGCCCCTCAGCACCGGGATGCGCTGCCAGGCGCAACGCCAGTCCGGCCGCCAAGTTGACGGCGGTGGTCGTTTTACCGACCCCGCCTTTCTCGTTTGCTATCGTGATGGTAACAGCCATGCGTCTCTCCCTGAGATGCGGTCATGTCCTGCTGTTGCCGGTAATTTCGAAAGGCTTAATGGCCAGTTTCTATCTTAGCATAAAACCTAATCCAATACAATATATTTGCGCTAAATTATAGGGTGTTAGACTTAATTTAAGCTAAATCTATTGAAAAACCGCTCAATTAGTGCCATAATAAGTGGGTGATGGAGGAAGACGAGCTATGGTAGACCCATTAAGCGACGAGGAGTGGCGCCTAGCGCGCCTGGAACAACTCGGCTTGAAGGAAGATCCCTTCAAGCTGTCTGCTGACCCCCGTTACCTGTATTTGGGTCCGGAACACCTGGCAGTGTATCGCCAGGCGCAGGGCGTTATCTCGCGCCGGCGCGGGTTGGCGTTGATCACCGGTGATATGGGCATGGGCAAAAGTTCGCTTGCACGCCGCCTTTACGATGTGTATGCCTCTGAAGAAGGTGTGGTGATCTGCTATATTCACACCGCTGCCTTCAAATCGGCTATGGATGCCGCCCGTCAAATATCCACTGCCTTGGGCGTTCCACCTCAACGTAGCTTCCAACGCCAGATGGATGAAATGGAGCGCATGATGGCGGGTGCTTTCACCGCTGGGCAAAATGTAGTCGTGCTGCTGGACGATGCGCAACTCATGGATAGTGAGGCACTTGAAGTCATTCACCGGCTGTACAACTTTGATTATGATGCCAAGGTGGTGCAGATTTTGGTGTTTGGACAGACCGAGATGACTGCCCTTTTTGAACCCAACAAAGCAGTAAATGCCCGCGTCTTTGTGCGACTGGCTTTGCCGCCGCTCACCCTGGCAAGTGCGTTGCAGATGGTCGTTTTTCGCTTGCGGGTTTCAGGGCGCAGTGAGCCGCTTATCAACGATGATGCTTTTGAATTGCTTTATGAACGTTCAGGTGGGGTGCCGCGCGAGATTATCCGCCTATGTGCGCTGGCAACCGACTTTTTACTGCAATCTGATGATACTGTTATCACCTTAGCCCATCTACAGGAGATCGTAAAGCAATGACGCCAAAGCCGGTTTCGAACAAATCCGCCTGGGTTCAACTTTATGAAGCGCGCCGGACTGGATCGGAAGTAAAAAGCCGACCACCGGGTCGTCCGCCAGCGATCATTCCCCGTCGAAAAATTGGGCTGACTCTTTCTCAGGGTGAAACTCAGGAATTGGACGCCTGGCAGGGTCGTTTATCCGCCCTGATGCACCGCAAGGTCTCGTTGGGCGAAACGGTTGGCATTATGACGCGCATCTGCTCTGCGCGACATAGCCGCTTGGGTGAAAAAGCTAACGTCTCAACCCTGGCAGATCTGGTAGAAAAGATGATTGGTTGAGAATAATAATTTCTTCCGTATAACACAAGAATTAATGGAAGAAATAATATTGGTGTAAAAACTGTAAGAAGATCTTCACAGGCATTGCCTTGGACGGAGACCAGAAAGTTGGAAATGGACCAATTTGTTGAAACGCAACTGACCAGAACAAAAGTAACCGGGTGCCAGGAGGCGTGGGAAATGGTTGTCAGTCAGTTGCGGATGGAGATGTCTCGGGCGCTATACGAAACGTGGGTGCAGCCGTTGCGCCCACTCACATATGAAAATGGCTCCTTTGTTCTGAGCGCGGCAAACCCTTATGCCCGGGAGTGGGTTGAGAACCGTTTGGGCAGTCGTATCACGCGGTTGCTGGAGGGCTTGTACAACCAACCAGTGAATCTGGAATTGCGGGTGGCGAACGCTTTTTTTGATTCGGGGGTCGGTTTGGCTGAGGCGGTGACGGATTTATTTCCGGTAGCGGAATCGCCCGCCAGCGAAAACAAAAAGCGTGCTCCTTCGAAATCACTACAGCCCAGCCGGAAGGTTATGCTGCAGCGAGCCTATGGAAGTGAACGCGCCGGCGTCATCCAGCCGGAACGCGGCATGTTTGTAACGCTGTATTTCTTTTATCAGTGGTTGCCCTTGCTGGGACATTCTGCCGCGACGGCTATCTTGGCGGCACGTTCGATGTGTTACTGGAATCCACTGACAGGCGATCTGCGCAACGTGATTGAGACGGATATGTCTGAGTTAGCGCGACGGGCTGCCGTCAGTTTGCGAACCGTGAAAGATGTATTGAATCAGGATCTGGTGCGCAAATATTTCATCCGCTACCGCGTGCGGCGTATGATGACGCCAAATGGCGTGCGCACCGCCGGCATCAGCCTGCAGGTACGCATGGATGATCCCCTGACGCCTGAAGATCAGGCAGCATTCAATATTAGCGAAGATGACTGGTATCTGCCGGAATTCGACGACCCGAAACGGCAGGAGAGGGGGGACTAATTTAGCCTGGTAGCGCGCTGCGCCTGTTCTTCATTAACTTTTTGTAATCGCGACAGCACTGCCATCTCTCGCCAGTAGAGTCGGCGTACTACCTGCATAAGCAATAAGGCATTTTCGATTGCCAGAAGGGGCTGCTTTTCGGCAACTGGAATTTGCAACAGCGCGGCAGCCTGGCGGTAGAGTAATTCCAGTTGTATATACGCCATTTCAGGGGTAGGGCGTTGTGCGCCGTGATCGGGGCGTAGCGTCCAACCGTTGAGTGCGGACGCCAGCGGCAACACTCCTACTAGTGTGGCAGGCGCTAGCCGGCGCCAGGTGGTCGGTGCTGTTCTTGTCCCCTGCTTGAACACTTACTGCAAGATGTGATCGGCGCCTATCAGCAGAAATAGGAAGTAAGCTGGCAAGGGAGGGGTCAGGTAACAGCGAAAGATCAGGGGGTTAGGCAGGGCAAGGCGATAGCGTTGCCATCTAGCAGGTAAACAGTAAGCTTTGCCTGTACCGTCTGCGGAAAAGGGCTGCCAAAGTAAAACGCGGCGAAGGTTGCCCATGCCGCTGGCGGAGCGAGAAATATCAGTCATTCTGTCCACTTTAGCAGTTGGCGGGCGCGTGCAACTTGCACCAATCGCCCCAAAGCTAGTGGTGCGACCAGCAAAAGCGTGTCGGGACGTGTCAGCAGTGATAAACCGGCGCACAGCGCCATTGGAGTGAATCGCCGGGTGAGATAAAAGTATGCTACCGCTGTCAGCAATAGCACCACCAAGCTGGTTTCTAATCCATCGATGGCAAAGGTGACGCTAAACGGCGACACTGACCAAACCAGCGCTGCTGCCACGCCGGTACGTTCGGCATTTAATCATCGCCCAGTTTGCCACAGCAAGAGACAGGAGAGCGAGTCGGCAGTGGCGTTGATTCCCACAGCAAGCTTTGGGAAAGGCGCCTGTGTCCCACCGCTCAGTGCCGCTACGCTTGCTATGAGCAGAGTATACAGTGGGGTGGTGGTGACCAGCACACGTTCACCGACATTGTAGGTGAAGCCATTGCTGGCGAGCAGATTTTGAGCGTAGCGGTAGGTAATGAAGGCATCGTCGATGGTGAGCGCTCCCGGCAAAAGGCGGGCAATGAGGACAATCACGATCAGGAACAGTGTAAAGACTTTACGCATGACGGTGGCGATATGTTCTGTGGCAGTTGGGTTTGCGTTAATTATATCCACGGCTTGCTTTTGGTGAGGCATCACGAAGTCTGGTTAATTGCGTGTAGTCTTCGTTGTAATAGCCATGCTTTTACAGCGTACATAAATCGTATAATGTATGTGGATATCACATATGATATTTCTTGACCGTAGGTAGCAATATGAATAAAATAGATAAAGATTAAAAAAATTGCTGATGTTGATCGCCCTGCGTGCCAGAAGAAAGGGCGGTGCATCGGTTTTTGCCGTGAAAGCCGCCGAAACAGGAGCGCATCATGGAATCGGGACTCAAAATAGGACGAATCTGGGGCATACCACTGCACTTGCATCTCAGTTGGTTTGTCATTATTGTCCTGGTTAGCTGGTCGCTGGCGGTGGGGGTTTTTCCGCGGGAATATCCACAACTCTCCGTGGTTTCATATTGGGGAATGGGAGCAATTACCAGCCTGTTTTTTGCCATCTCGGTGATGCTGCATGAGCTGGGGCATTCCTTCATGGCACTGCGCGCTGGGGTAGGGGTCAAACAAATTACGCTGTTTATCTTCGGCGGCTTGGCGCAGATCAATCAAGACCCTAAGAATCCGAGCGATGAGCTTCGTATTGCCATTGCCGGACCTTTCACTAGCCTGTTGCTGGCAGGCTTCTTTGGTGGTTTGTGGCTAATCGATAGGAATGTACCCCTGCTGGCGGCACCCAGTGCTTGGTTGGCACGTATCAATCTCATTTTGACGCTCTTCAACCTCATTCCTGGTTTTCCGCTGGACGGCGGAAGAGTGTTGCGCGCCATCGTTTGGAAGATAACCGGTAGCATGTTGAGGGCGACACGGGTGGCTACGTACAGCGGACAGTTGGTTGCTTTTGGTTTCATCGGCGTAGGCGTATTTATCATTTTTACCGGCAATTTTTTCAACGGTCTGTGGTTGGCGTTCATTGGCTGGTTTCTGCAAAATGCTGCGGCTACCAGTTATTCCCAGGCGAGCATTCAACAATCCCTGCGCGGTGTGAAGGTTTTTGAGGTGATGAATCCCGACCCTCCCATTGTCAGTGAGCGAACCAATCTTGATGAACTGGTTTCCGAAGGTGTCATTCGCGGCGGGCAGCGGGTTTTCCTGGTTGGCGACGCTGATCGGCTGCGCGGTATCGTGACTCTGAAAGAGATTACCGCCGTGCCCCGCGTTCAGTGGGAGAGCGCCACCGTCGATCAAGTGATGGTGCCATACGACCGTGTCGTTTTTGTCGATCCGAACATGGAGTTGCTTCAGGCACTACAAACCATGGATACCGCCAACGTTGCCCAGCTTCCGGTGATGGAACAGGGTGTGCTGCGCGGCTTACTCACCCGCGAACAAGTGCTGCGCTATATCCGATTGTGTGCCGAGGCGTCTGGCTAGCAGACCGCTGCATATGGTTCCTGGCGAAAATAGGGTGCCAGTGAGATTCGAGAGACCATAGATACCGAAGTGAAAACAAGACAGCTTTTCTTTCGGGGCATATTTTGGATTGCGCTCTACCTGCTGCTAAGCATTGCTCCGCTCTTGATCATCCTGATCGGTCTTCGCTCGCCCGGTCGTGAATTCTGGCGAGAGCTTTCGACAGGACTGGGTTTTGTCGGCTTGGCAATGATGACGCTGCAATTTGTGCTCACGGCGCGCTTTAAAACGCTCAAGGCGCCTTGCAGCAGCGATGTAGTGTATTATTTTCATCGTCAGATTTCGCTGGTGGAATTTTTGCTGGTGCTGCTGCATCCAATTTTGTTGTTCATCTATGCTCTGATACGCTGCGCCTGCTCAATGTTTTCAGTGCTCCATGGCGGGCACGGGCGGGGGTGGTTTCGCTGGTTGCGTTGATTGTCTTGATCGGCACCTCGTTGTGGTGCAAAAAAATTCAAGATCGAATACATTTTCTGGCGCATTTTGCATGGTTTGCTGGCGATATTGGTGGGGCTGGCGGTGGTTCATATCATGCTGGTGGGGCATTACACCAATACCCCCTGGAAGCAGGTATTGTGGTTAGGGGACAGTGTGATGTGGATTTTTTTGTTGCTGTACGTGCGGGTGCTCAAGCTGTGGTGGTTGCTGCGCCCCATGAAGTGGTGGAGGTTGTTCCAGAGCGTGGTAGTGCCTGGACACTCGTATTGAAGCCGCTCGGGCATGCTGGGTGTGCTTGTGCCGGGGCAGTTCGCCTGGCTGACCGTCTGGAAATCACCATTCAGCGATACCGAACACCCCTTTTCCTTCGAGATTGTGAGAACTTAACCTTCCGTGAGGAGATCGAAGCGCTCAAGTCGCGCCTCAATTTGAGGGTAGTTTATGTGCTGGGGCAACCACCCCCTGGGTGGGAGGGTGAACGTGGCTTTGTCAACGCTGATTTTCTGCAACGTTATTTGGAAAAAGATCGCTATCGCGATGAACGTGAGATCTTTCTGTGCGGACCCCAGCCGATGCTGGATGCGGTCGAGGCGGCACTAGAGGAAGTGGGTGTTCATGTGGCGGATTTTCACACCGAACGGTTTGATTTGGTGTAGGATAGGATAGAAAAGATATGCGACATAGAGCCGCAACCTGGTTTACAATTGGTATCGGTATCCTGGTCTTTCTGCTGACAGCGGTTTTCGCCTTAGTGCAGAGCCGGTAAAGAAACAGTCATGCTGCCAACCAAAATCGTGATTATCGGCGCCGGAAGCGCCATCTTTGGCTTGAATACACTAGGTGCGCTAATGCGTAGCCCGCGTTTACGGGGCAGTCACTTGTCACTGGTCGATCGTCACCCTGAGGCGCTGGGATTGATCGAGCGACTTGCTAACCGATTGAACCGTGAATGGAAGGCGGAAATGGTCATCAGCGCCCACACCCATCACCGGCAGGCGTTATCAGGAGCTGAATTTATCGTCTCAGCCATTGAAGTGCCGCCGCGCGAAGTCCTGTGGCGTTCAGACTACGAAATCCCGCTCAAATACGGCGTGCGCCAACCCTATGCTGAAAATGGCGGTCCAGGCGGGTTTGCTCATGCTTGTCGCAACATTCCTGCCGTGCTCGAAATTGCCTATGACATGCAGCAGGCATGCCCCGCAGCGTGGTTTATCAACTTTACCAATCCCATGGTGCGTATCTGCGATGCCATCAGCCGTTATACTTCGATCAAAGTGGTGGGATTGTGTCACCAGATTTATACCGGTTATGGCATGGTGGGTTACGCCCTCGCCCGTGAACTGGATATCCCTATTCCACCGGGAAAGCTTAGCACCCATGCCGACCCCGAGACTCTGCCGCGCTTCAAGCGTCTCATCCGTCCAACGCTAGAGCGGGTTGATTTACGGGCAGCCGGATTGAATCACTTCTCGTGGATGCTGGCGCTGCACGACCGGCGCAGCGGAGAGGACCTCTATCCGAGCTTTGCTAAAGCCTGGCAGGCGCTCGATCCCTCCTTTGAGCCGTTAACCCGCCGTATTTACGAAATCTTCGGTTTATTTCCGATCTCGGGCGACGAACATCTGTGCGAATACCTGCCCTGGATGAGCGACCCGCGCACCCAGCCCTGGCAGAAATATGACTTAAGCCTATACGATTGGGATCGTTGGGCGCAGCAGCGCCGAGATGGACACGCCTTGATCGCTGCCATGGCTTCGGGTGCTGAAAGCCTTGATTCGCTTTTGGGTGCCGATAGCGAAGGTGCTTTGGAGGTGATCGAAAATATTGCCGGTGGCGGTAATCATTATCATCCGGCGATCAATTTGCCCAATCGCGGCTATATTACCAACCTGCCCGAGGGAGCAATCGTGGAGGTGCCCGGGATCGTCAGTGGGGCGGGAGTGAACGGTGTGGCGATTGGGTCGCTGCCTGAAACGATTGCGGAGTTGATGCGACGCGAAATCGCTGTTTCGCGGCTGGCGGTTACCGCAGCGGTGCAAGGCGATCGTCGGGCGGCATTGCAATGCCTGTTGCTGGATCCGGTCATTACTGATCTAGACACCGCCCAAAAAATCCTCGATGATTATCTGGAAGTCTACCGCGATCACCTCCCACAATTCTGGAATTAACCGCCGTACGGAATCCCCGATTCTCCATCAAGCTGTTGAATCGAGTTTAAAGGGGGTGAATAAATGTTTCAAAGATACAGGAAAATCATCTAAACTTGGAAAAATATATGTCGATTTCGGGTCTTAATTCCAATCCGGCTTTTTCGAAACATTCCAATAACTCTCCATAAGCGCCGTCTCCCCCCAGAAAGTCCCAAAACTCGTCGGCGACCTTCAATTCAGCACCTAGATCCAGCATTCCCCGTACTGTCCATCTTTCATAAGGTTTGGGCTCGTAGGGATTGTACGGGATAGCGATATAGGATTGTACATTTGCATCTGGGTTATTTGCCAAGTATATCGCTACCCACTCCAACAAGGTTCTCTTGAAGTCCTTAAAATTGGAGATGTTAGGTTTGGCGGTTTTAATGTCAAATAAATATACATTTCCATCCCGTCTCTGGAGGAACAAATCTACTTTCGGGGTTCTAATTTTATTGGGTCGACCTTTGGTAGATACACTGCGTATGCGTTCAATCTCCTCGGCTTTATTTGGAGCGAAACCCATCGTAAGATCGTTTAAGATATGCTGTATTTCTGCTTGAGCTAACTCGCTGATAACGCTTCCAACGACATATTGTTTTTGTGCTAGGGAGAAATTTAAATAAGCCATACTTTCGGCAACCGGCTCAAAAATTGAAGTGCCAAAAGTTGTGTTAAGCGAGTGAATAAATGAGAATAATGCCATCCTATCCCGACCGAGCAAGTGATAGTGGAAAGGCATCCGATTGGTTTCAGGATTGTAGAATTTAAGCTTTTTACGGATGCTGGTCTTGATTGTTCCTAAAATGATTGTTTTTTGCTCTCTGGTAAGCACAATATTATTTTTCCTTGATATGAAAAATTATCTCTGAATATGCTGCCCTGTCTTTTTCCACTCGATTTAGAACTGGGCGTTTGAAGCGATTCACAATTTTCATATTTGCCAATTCAGCAATTTTAGGATAAAGGTTGAATTTATCATTGGCGACGATGAAAAGGTCATAATTATCTTGAAGATACCGTTTGCAATTAATTAACGCTTCGGCAATTCCTTGGGAATAGGAATCCCTAGCTTCTTTCCCTTGGCCTTTAAACAAAGACCCTATTTCCAATTCGTCATTTCGCTCAAATCCAAAAATTTCATATGAATACGCATGTTGCTCGTGATAGTCGATGAGCCCGACGTACGGCGGACTCGAAAAGACGCCTCGAATTCCCCTCTTGGCTAGTATATTGGCCAACGGTGGTTTTTTCTTTTGAACTTCTCGCAAGAGGTCTATGGTTCTGCTATCACCCGTCAGGCATATTTGTTGGGTGTCTGTTCGTAATTTATTGAATTCGGTTAAGCGCTTTACAGTGTCTGAGGTGTATGTTAACCACCAGCTCAATATGGAGAAAATCGGCTTGCATATTTTCCCATGCTTTTTGCAGTAATATGTTGTGGTTACAGGATCTCTTAAGGTAGCCAAGTCGGCATGTGTGGTTGCCCGGCAGGAGCGAACTGTCCGGCTCAGGATGATTGTCAGGACTCTTTTTATATCCTTATTTTCTAGTTTTTTTATCTCATTGAAGACAAACTCGACTTCTTCTCGAACAGGCTGCAAGAACCACTTTTCCAAGAAAGTGTTATTGCTATCTCGAATTAGCTTTACATGGTATTCATCGACCAATTTAAGATAGATGCCCAGAAACTCTCTGGCTTTTTCGTTTGCATATTGGATTTCATCGATTTCCGCAAATCTTACTTTCCGCTTGTATTCGGGTGACGGGAAATACCTAGAATTATATTTTGCTAGCTCAGAAAGCAGGCGTTCTTCGAAGGCGATATTGTTCTTGCTTTTTTGGAAATCTTTTAATTTCGTTGTTATTTGATGAACTGTTTCCGTTAACAGCCCAGTATCATGTTGTTCGATTTTTACATTGCTGATCATGGCATTAAATGCCGAGATGTCAATTCCAATCGCGTGCATGCCTAATTCGCTTGCTTGCACCAATGTGGTGCCGCTACCACAAAATGGGTCAAGTACGATATCGCCCTTGTTAAAAAAGGTCGTTCTTTTGAATTCATCGGTATGAGAATCAAGAAAGTACTCGACTAATTGTGGAATAAATTTCCCTTTGTATGGATGCAGCCTGTGAACATGTTTTGTCCGCTCTGATTCTTTGTATTCCACAAAGGACAGGTGCCAATTCAGGTCGTCACCCAGTATGCTTTTCCAGGTTTTTTCCTTATCGTAGTTATCGTAATAATCTTTAAGTTCTGAAATGCTGATTAGTGGATTGCCATTATTCCCAAGCTTCTTAACTCTTCCGTACTGAACTAAATAAGACATATTTGAAATTGTCACTTTACGATTTAAGTATTCAGAAGCCCACTCGCAGGCTTCCTTGAGCGTCACAATGCTTTTTTCTTCATTCTTGAATAAACTCAATTGACCCATCTGATGTCATCTCCGCCGCAGTCGCCGAGGAAAATTTTGTTTTTGAAGCCCATGTGATTCCCTGATATTAGAACAAGTATTCGTGCTTTCAATATAGTCAATTCCGGTGTGAAAGTCAAGCGGCCGCTTTTTTGATCGCATCCAAAATTAAGTCACACACTTTTTGTGGCGAATCGGTGACCGTCATCAACTCAAGATCCCGGGGTGATATTTTTCCCTCTAAAAGAAGAGAGTTGCGCAACCAGGATAGCATTCCTGCCCAGTAATCCGACCCAAACAGGATGATCGGGAAATTGGTGATTTTGCCGGTTTGGATCAATGTCAGCGCCTCGAAGAGTTCGTCCAAGGTGCCAAAGCCGCCTGGAAAAATAACAAACGCCTGGGCATACTTGACAAACATGGTCTTGCGCACGAAGAAATAGCGGAAGTTGATCGGGATTTCGACATAGGGGTTCGATTGTTCCTCAAAAGGCAGCTCGATGTTCAAGCCCACCGAGGCTCCTCCGCCCATCTTCGCTCCTTTGTTGCCGGCTTCCATGATACCCGGTCCGCCGCCGGTGATGATTGCCAGTCCTGCTTGCGCCAGCAAACGGCAGGTCTCCACTGCCGCCTGATACATCGGGTCGTTTGCCTGCGTTCGTGCCGAGCCAAAAACGGTGACCGCCGGGCCTAAATCGGCGAGCGTATCAAAACCCTCCACGAATTCGGATAGAATTCGCAGCACTCGCCATGCGTCGGTATCGGTAAAAGGTTGCTGCCTGGGCTTCCGCTTTTTGAGCAGTTTTTCATCTTGAGTGGATTGTCGGATCATCCTTCGCTCGCTACTTGGCTCGGAATGAGATTTGTTTTTGTCAGCCTGGCTGGCTTGCGGTTTAACCATATTTGATTCCTCCTCATTATTTCCCCTCAGGTTTTTGCGGTTTTCTATATGAGTATAGCACGAGGTTTAATGGACGATGCCGTGGCATCGCGGCTGCTTTGCTGGACAAACATTTCCGGCTGTGAAATTCGAGTATAATAAGCAGCGGTTTGGACAAGCACAGGGGATAGAACGAGAATCTAAAGGTTGGCACGCGCGCATCAGCTTTCTACGATGTGCATTAATTTGCTGAATAGGTTGCAGGAGCGCACTTGTGGTCGCCAAAACATTTATCGGTGGAGTTCATCCTCACGACTATAAAGAATACAGCCAAGATCAGGCGCTTGAACGCATGCCATTGCCTAAACGCATTATCTTGCCGTTTTTGCAACATGTGGGCAAACCGGCTCAGGCGCGGGTGGGCAAGGGCGATGCGGTTGCCACCGGGATGGTGGTTGCTGAGGCGGATGGCTTTGTTTCCTCGCCGATCCACAGCTCGGTTTGCGGGACAGTTGCTTCGATTGGAAGGCACCCGCACACCTGCGGCACATCGGTCGAAGCGATGATCATCACCTGCGGCGAAGACCAATCGCAAAGAGAGTTGCTCCCTGAACTCGATCTTCAACGCGTCACGCCAGACGAAATTCGTGAGCGCGTGCGACAGGCGGGTGTTGTGGGGCAAGGCGGGGCGGCTTTTCCTACCGCTGTCAAACTATCGCCGCCGCGCGGCAAACACATGGACGTGGCGATTCTCAATGGATGTGAGTGTGAACCGTATCTGACCCGCGATTACCGGTTGATGATCGAACGCCCTGAGGCGGTCGTTTCAGGGTTGAAACTGGTGATGAAGGCGCTCGCAGTCGAGAGCGGCTTCATCGGAATTGAGGACAATAAAACCGAAGCGATTCGCGTTTTGCGTGAGGTAGCCGCCGAAGACCCCGACATCTCAGTGGTTGCCGTTCGCACCAAATACCCGCAGGGCGCAGAAAAAATGTTGATCAAGGTAATTACTGGAAGAGAAGTGCCGCCCGGCAAATTTCCGCCCGATATAGGTGTCGGAATGCAAAACGTGGCGACCGGGGTTTCCATTCATGACGCCGTGGTAAAAGGGGAACCACTGGTTACCGCGCCGCTGACCGTCACTGGCAGGGGTATTCGCAGCCCCAAGAATCTGATTGTGCCGGTCGGAACACCGCTCGAAGACGTGTTGGCGTACTGTGGTGGACTCACCGAGGATGCCGCCAAAGTTATCGTCGGCGGCCCGATGATGGGCGTAGCCCAATATGATTTGTCTGCACCGGTGATGAAAGCCACTTCGGGTATTGTAGTGTTGACCCGTGAAGAGATCGAACGCGGCGATGAAACACCCTGCCTGGGCTGTGGTAAATGTGTCGAGGTGTGCCCTGTTCACTTGATGCCAACCCGACTGGTGCGGTATGCTCAATTGGGGCGGTTTGATGATGCCGAACGATTGGGTATCACCGTGTGCATGGAGTGTGGTAGTTGTTCCTTCATCTGCCCGGCAAATATTCCACTGGTGCAGTGGCTGCGCCTGGGTAAGCAGAAAGCGCTAAAACTTCAACAGGAGCGCAAAGCCCAATAACCAGCTCGAATCAATCTATGACGACACTCTCCACTTCTAACCCCAACGAATCGAGCCTGCTGAGTTTGACCAGTTCGCCACATTTACATTCGCGGTGGACGACGAAGAAGGTGATGTGGCTGGTGGTGCTGGCTCTGGTGCCGTGTGTGGTAGCGGCGGTGGTTATTTTTGGTGCTTATCAGTTGGCAGTGATGGCGGCAGCAATTCTCGCTACCAACCTAACCGAGGGCGCAACCCAGGTGATGCGCAAACGTTCGCTAACTTTGAGCGACGGCAGCGCCACCGTCACCGGCTTGCTGCTGGCGCTGACACTACCGCCTGATTTTCCGCTGGGTATGGCGGCGCTGGGGGGCGTGGTCGCGATTGGTTTGGGCAAACAGATCTTTGGCGGTTTGGGTTACAATGTTTTCAATCCTGCGCTGGTGGGACGTGCTTTTCTAGCGGTTTCATTCCCGGTTGCGATGACCGCTTGGAAGATCCCTGATCTTGCCGTCGATGCCGTTACGAATGCGACTCCCCTGGCTGCCATTAAATTTGAAGGCATTCTCTCCCCGACTTTACCATTGTTTTTGGGTAATATCGGAGGTTGTTTGGGTGAGACTTCAACTCTGGCAATTTTGATCGGAGGCGTCTTTCTGATCGCTATTGGTATTGTTAACTGGCGCATTCCGCTCTCGATGATATTGGGATTGGGTGGGCTGAGTCTGATTGGTTGGCTGATCAGTCCCGAGACATCGCCTTCGCCCTTGTTCCACCTCTTTGCAGGTGGGTTCATGCTGGCTGCCTTCTTCATGGCAACCGACTGGACGACCTCGCCGCTTACCCCGCGTGGGAAGGTAATTTTTGGTGTGGGAATTGCGTCTCTGGTAATGCTCATCCGCTGGTTTGGGGGTTTACCGGAAGGGGTTCTGTTTTCAGTGCTGTTGATGAACGCACTTGTTCCGCTGATCAATCGGTACACCACGCCGCGCATTTTTGGGATGTCGAAATGAAGCAGGTGCTGGTAATGGTTTTGACTCTGGGTACAGTGGCGATTATTTCTGGCGGTATCCTTTCACGGGTGAACGCGTGGGCACAGTCGCTCATTACTGCCAATCTCGACGCAACGACTGAACAAGCTGTTTTCATGGTGCAACCCGCGGGCGAACGTTACGAAAAGGTGGAGGGCGTTGATTTCACCGTTTACCGGGTGTTTGATTCTGACGATCGGTTTGTCGGTTACGCCATGGTTTATGAAGGCACAGGCTACCAGGGCACCATCCGGCTGATGGCTGGCTTGAACGAAGATTTGAGTCAGATCGTCGCCATCGAAGTACTCGAAGACAGCGAAACGCCGGGGCTTGGAGCGCTGATCAACGAAGAGAAATTTAAAGACCAGTTCAAAGGATTGGTGACTTCACCGGCGATTACCTGGGTTAAAGGTGCTGCACCTTCGATGCCCAACGAAGTGCAAGCCATCACGGGCGCCACCATCTCAAGCCGGGCGGTGGTAGATATCATCAACGAAGGTGTAGCGGAGCTTCGCCGCTCATTGGTTGAATGAGGCAAATATGAACCAAAGAATGAGCCTGGGCAAAGAATACGTCAAGGGACTGTGGGAGATCAATCCTATCTTCAAGCAAATGCTTGGCATGTGTCCCACCCTGGCAGTGACCGTTAGCGCCATCAACGGCATTGCCATGGGGTTGGCGGTTACTTTTGTCCTGTTCTTTTCGAGCCTGATCATTTCGTTCATCCGCAAACTTATTCCTTCGCAGGTGCGCATTGCAGTTTACATTGTCATCATTGCCACCTTCGTCACGATTGTGGATCTGGTAATGAAGGCGCAGTTCGCCGATTTGAGCCGGGCGATGGGGCCTTTCATCCCGTTGATTGTGGTCAACTGCTTGATTCTGGGTAGACAGGAGGCGTTTGCCTCCAAGAACAATCCCGGACGAGCAGTGTTGGACGCGCTGGGCAATGGCAGTGGGTTTCTGCTGGCGTTGTTTGCTCTGGGCAGCGTGCGCGAACTGTTTGGTTCGCGTACCATCCTGGGTTTTGCTGTGCTGCCCGAAACCTTTCAACCCTGGTTGATCATGATCCTCCCCCCCGGAGCCTTTGTCACGCTGGGGTTGATGATTGCCGCTGCCAATGAATACGTCGCTCGCCAGCGTCGCCGCCAGCGCGAGACGGTGCTCGCCGGGTACAAGCGAGCAGATGCCCGGTCGCCGTTGGAACGGGCGGGGGTGTAAGATGGAACTGGCTTTGTTATTCTTCTCGGCGGCTGTCGTCAATAATTTCGTCCTGACTTATTTCTTGGGCATCTGCCCTTTCATCGGTGTATCGAGCAAAGTTAGTTCATCGATATCGATGGGTATGGCAACTACCTTTGTGATGTCGATCACAGCAATGATTAGCTGGCTGCTTTTCAATCAAGTGCTGGTGCCTTACAACCTGGAATTTCTGCAGATACCGTCCTTTATCCTGGTGATCGCCTCGCTGGTGCAATTTATCGAAATGGTAATTAAAAAGGTCAGCCAGCCGCTTTACCGCGCCTTGGGCATCTATTTGCCACTGATTACCACCAATTGTGCCATCTTGGGACTGGCACTGTTCCTCTCGCTGCGCGAATACAACTTTATTCAGAGCTTGGTGTTCGGGGTGGGCGCTGGCGCCGGTTTTACCCTGGCGCTAATCTTGATGGCGAGTATCCGCGAACAACTGGAACTGGCGGACGTGCCGCCAGCATTTCGCGGTGCGCCAATTACATTGATCGTCGCAGGCATTCTGGCGCTGGCATTTCTGGGATTCGCCGGGATGGTCTAGAAACCTGTGCCGGGATGCTGGATGTGAATACCGCCTGAAAGTTTTGGAAATCGAACAGGAAAACCTATGATTACTCGTCGTGAATTTCTCAAATTGTCTGCACTCGCCACCGCCGCGCTGGGATTGGGGTACGGTGCCGGAAAGATCAAAAGCCTTCCACGGCAAAATCGTTTCCTTAGCCTGTACGGATTCTTGCCCGGCGATGCCGAAGTGCTGCAATCGGCAGTAGCAGCATTCAACCCTTTTGTGCGCCGCGATACATCAGCCAGCATCACCGCGAAAGGGCGCTGGGCGGCTGCAATTGCCGATGCGTTTGATCCTGTTGCAGAAGCCGAGAGGTTTGCTGCCAGAGGGAACGTCAACTTTCGATTTGAGCCACTCCCAGTGGCAGTGGACTCCGATTTGCTGCTGAGCGATGATGCCCGTCCTGTTTATGACCCGGAGTTGGATTTTCCATCGGCGCTGGCGGAGCTACGCGCTGCACTGCGCGGGCGCAGGGCGGCTTTCTTGTTCAATGCTGTCTATGTCGCCGCTGACTGGCTGCCGCGGCGGGTGGGCAGCGACGTCCTCGTGGCAGTCATCCGCAATGAGAAGGGCGTTGTCGATCACATTCCATTAAGTCGTGCTTACCGTTCAGTTAAGGTATCCGGGGCGTTGGGTAAAACCCTGCTACAGTTTCAGGATGGTATGGTGCGGGCGCAGCAAGCGAGTTGCAGGAATCGCATCTGCGAACACACTGGCTGGATCTCTGCAGTCGGGGATGTGATTGCCTGTGCTCCCAACCGCTTGTTGGTCGAGATTGTATCCACCTGAAGCAAGTTGTCAGGTGGGTTCGGCTGCTCCACATGAGAAAAACTGCTATTTACACCGGCGGGTTGATGTTGTTGTTCCTGGCAGGATACGCGCTGGCGGGTCTTTTTGAAGAGCGACCTTTAACAACTGTAAAACGCACCCGCATCGCCATGGGGACGTTGATTGAGATTCAGGTGCGCCAGTCCCAAACCGGCAGCGCCGAGGCAGCCATTCAGGCTGCTTTTACCGAAGTGGCGCGGGTCGAAGCATTGCTCTCGGCTCAACGACCTGATAGCCCGCTGTGGCGTGCCAATCACGCCCCGACCTCCACGATTGTTGTTGAACCTGAAATTTACCGCCTGTTGCAGCGCAGCGACGAGTGGTGGCAACGATCGGACGGTGCCTTTGATGCCTCGCTGGGGGCGCTGGTGACCGTTTGGGGATTCGGCGGTGGTTCCCCTGCCTTGCCATTGGAACACGACCGATTAGATGCGCTGGAACACTCAGGGTGGGGACAGTTGCAGTTGTTGGATCAAAACCGCCTCAAGCGCCCCCACCGAGTTGAATTGGACCTGGGCGGAATTGGGAAGGGCTACGCCGTGCAGCAGGCGGCGGACGCCTTGCGCCGGCATGGTGTACAGCAGGCGCTGATCAACGCCGGTGGCGATATTGCTGCCGTGGGCGGCGGCTGGCGGGTGGGCATTCAGCATCCCCGCCGCCAGGGCGAGCTAATTGGCACGCTTGCGCTTGAGGATATCGCCGTTGCAACCTCGGGTGATTACGAGCAATACTTTGAGCAGGGCGGTCGTCGGTACCATCACATACTTGATCCGCGCAGCGGCATGCCAGCGCAAGGCGCGCAAAGTGTGACGGTGATCGCCGCCGATTGCACTGATGCCGATGCCCTGTCGACGGCAGTGTTTGTTTTGGGTGCAGCGGATGGATTAGCGTTGGTGGAAAGCTTGCCAGGTGTGGAATCGTTAATTGTTGACAAATCGGGTAAAATATTAATGAGTTCTGGTTTTAGGGGTTATCTGGTGCAACAGGAAAGGTGAGTGCGGTGATATGGACACGACGCTGATGGCTATTTCCACCATGGGCGGTTTGGGACTGTTCTTTGCCGTCATACTTGCTATTGCGGACAAGAAGCTGCGCGTCGAAGAAAATCCGCTGGTGGCTCGAGTGTACGAGGTACTGCCCAACGTCAACTGCGGCGCCTGCGGCACTGCCGGATGCTATGATTTTGCGGTCCAAGCGGTGGCAGGGCAGGTTGCACCCAACGGTTGCCCGGTGGGCGGCGCTGAAGTGGCTCAACAAGTTGCCAACCTGCTGGGAGTGGATGCCGGTGAGACGATCACTCGTGTGGCATATGTCCTGTGTCAGGGTGGTGAGGCAGAAGCAGTCAAGAAGCCCGCTCACTATGAAGGACCGTCTGATTGCGCTGCCATGGTGCAGGTAGCAAGCGGCGACAAGTTGTGTGCCTACGGCTGTCTGGGCGGTGGCGACTGCGTCAAGGTTTGCCCGGTTGACGCCATTTACATGAATGAAAATGGACTACCGGTGGTGATAGAAGACCTGTGCACCGGCTGTGAGTTGTGCGCCAAAGCCTGCCCACGGGGCATCATTGAAATCCACCCGATTGACCGCAAGTTGGTGGTTTATTGCCAAAATCATGACGAGCCGCGCACGGCGCGCAAGATTTGCGCGGCGGCGTGCATCGCCTGCGGAATCTGTGCCCGCCCTTCGGAAGGGACGATCGTAGTTGAAGATTATTTGGCGCGGGTGGTCGATTATAAAAATCTCAACCTGGATTTGATTCCGGTCGACAAATGCCCAACCAAGGCGATCCTGATTCATGATGTTTGATCGACGGCAAACCGGCTACCATTGTGAGCCATGAACGGCGAAGAATTCTTTGAAATTGGCATTGTAGAAAAAGTCGGAAACGGCATGGCGGTTGTTCGCCTGACGCAAGGTGAAGACTGCCATCATTGCGGGGCGCGCCTGATGTGTGCTCCGGGCGAGGCACAGGAAAGGAGTCTTACTGCCACTGATCCGATCGGTGTTCAGCCAGGTGATCGGGTGCAAGTATCGATCTCGGGACGCAGCGTGATGATCGCCTCCTTTCTGCTTTACGGAGCGCCATTGATATTGTTGCTGGGCGGTGTGTTTGCGGGCATGCATTGGTTCACGGTTAATCCCGAATTATTCTCCCTGCTGGTGGGGATTGGGCTGGTGGCGTTGTATACGCTGTCTCTTTATGTATTTTCTCGATTACAACCCCAAA
This sequence comes from Anaerolineaceae bacterium, assembly GCA_037445245.1. Lineage (GTDB taxonomy): Bacteria > Chloroflexota > Anaerolineae > Anaerolineales > Anaerolineaceae > JBBIKU01. Next base: position 28,353 of record JBBIKU010000001.1, on the reverse strand, counting down.
CCAAACACGTTAATCCCACCATTATGAGTGTGCACCCGCCGAAAGAACCGTAGATGCCTGCAATGGGGGTAGGGCGAGGCGGGCATGCTGCTTGCGTGGGCAGCAAAGCGGTGGTGGTGCTGGGTGACATCAGCCTTGACGCGGTTATGGCGATTGATGCACTTCCTCAACCCGGCAGAGAATCTTTTGCGCAGCAGGTGGCGCTGCGCCCTGGCGGGAGTGCCGCTGGCAGCGCGGTTGTGTTGGCGCGGCTGGGTGTTCCAGCGCGCCTGCTGGCATGCTGCGGGCAAGATGCCTGGGCTGAGCTTGTGTTGTCGGCAGTGGCAGATGCCGGAGTGGATATCGGCGGTGTGCAGCGCAGCGCTGAGGCGGTGACCGGTTTGTCTTTTGTGGCGGTGACACCTGACGGCGAACGCACCATGTATACCTGTCGCGGCGCAAATACCCGACTTGACCCCATAGCAATTGGCGATATGGTTTTTGCAGGGGCGGGGGCACTGCATCTTTCTGGTTATGCCTTACTGGAAGCGCCGCAGCGCCAGGCGCTGTGGCAGGCGGTGGCTCTGGCGCGTCGTGGCGGGGTCGCCCTCAGCTTGGATACCGCCCTCGACCCGGCGCTTCATTGTCCTAATGAAATGCGCAAACTCTTGCCAGGGCTGGCGTTGTGTGCGATGGGGGTGGATGAAGCCCGGGTGTTGCTCGGTAGCGCTGATCCCGAGCGGGCAACTGACCGCTTGCTGGCACAGCCGGTGAGCCTGACGGCGCTCAAACTGGGTGGCGAGGGCTGTCTGCTGGCGACGACGGGGGAGCGGGTGAGGTTTCCGGCGCTGGCAGCGGAAACCGTGGATGCTACCGGTGCCGGAGATGCCTTTTGTGCCGGGCTTCTTTTTGGCTGGTTGAGGGGATTGAGCCTGCCGGCGATTGCTTTCCTGGCGGCAGGGTTGGGCGCGCTGGCAACTACGGTCTACGGCGGGGCGACGATGCTACCGGCGGGCAAGACGCTGTTGAAGTTTATGGTGGGACAGCGATCGACAGCGCTGCGAGTTATTCCGGCTGAAGCGTGTGACCAGGCGCTCGAGGAACTGCGCATAGCCACTAACCATTCATAAGTTACTTGATCTCCAAGTAAGATGGGGCGGCGTTCAGGATTTCTTTTTGCGCGCTTTGATCATGTTTGCCACCAACATGATGATGCTGGCAACCACGCCGGCAACGGCGCCAAAAATCACCGATTCGCGGGTGCCAAAAGCCGTGCGTACATCACCTTCGATTTTATTTGCCAGCAGAAAAACGGTAGCGCTGTTCTCGGAGCGCACACTACGCGCCAACACCGCCACCGAAGCTGCCTGGTCGAGGTGCACGTCGCCACGCGCCAGCACCACCTTAGTGCTGCCCTGATCAATGTGAACATCGCCACCAGCGACCACCGCTGCTGCTCTGGAAGTGGTCAGTTCGGCGGTATCGCTGCGCACCAGCGCCACAGCACTCTGTGACATCTCTAGCTGCTTGGATTCGGCTTTAAGAACGCTGCCTTGCCGCACTACCAGCACATCGGCGTTGATGATTTTCACCACCCCTTGGCGGACAGTAACCGTGTTGGCGTTCACGCTGGGTGCAACGCCGCGGGTAATGGTGACTGTGGCAGCGTTTAACGTGTTGGGCGGTAATTCAGCTGTTCTTCCCTTTTCGGATTCGGGTGGGTAATTCTGTTCGTTCATGGCTCGCTCCAATTCTTATCGCTCGCTGCGACCAGTGACATTGCGGCGCGATGGAAACAGGCTGCCTTAATTGTACTCGCGTTGGTAGGGGGCGACGAGCGAGGAATCAAAAGCGACACAATGAAGTTCTGTTTTGTCTCCGATTTGGGAAGATGAGTGAGTGGCTGAGCGAGTGATTGACTTCTTAGAATATCATTGTATAATAAAGATGAATAATAACCAATAAATACAATATATAATCCTGATATCGAGGTAGCAGATTCGGATTATTTCGGTCAAGGAGGGAACCTGCCTAAAGCGGGCTTACACAATACGAATTCATCAAAGCCGCATCAAACTCTCGTTTCAAGATAACTGCTTTGGCAGGTGAATCAATGAAAGGAGGAACGCGAGTGAATCATGTCTGCAATCCCGCAGGTTGTGTGGATGTTGTTTTTGCAACTAGCAGTGTATGCCATTGCTGCCCGTATTATTTTTCTTTTGTTCATTGAAAAAGAATTGCGCCAGAATCAAGGTGGTGGTGACGAGATTCCCTCTCATTCGCCGGTGACTGATTTTTTTTCACACATCCGGGGGGCAACCAGATCGACTCTCCGGTTTGGGTGGGGAGCGAAAAACGGGCGCGCCCCGCACCGCCGGATTACTTGATTGATCCGCCGCCGCATGACGCTTCACCAACAGGCTAGCAGGGCAAGGGGGTCAGCGCCTCAGCGGGTGCAGCGCTTCCGCCAGCAAACGGGTGAAAAGCGCTTGTCCTTCGTTGGTCATATGCAGGGAATCTCTAAATAGATTTCTGGGCAGGCGCGGGTCATCGGTAAAACTGATCAGGGGGACTTAGTTGGCGCGCAGGTAATCTTGCAATGCCTTTCGGTACCACAGATTCAGAAAGAATTTATTGGAAGAGAGGGCGGCAGGGAAGGTCTTTGTTTCCACCAGGATGAGCTGAATACCGTTCTCCTTGGTTAGGCGGATCATCTCAGGCAGGTAGGAACGCTCACACGATAGTTAAAGAAAAAATCTTGTTCACGAGTCAGATTGTGCTCAGCACCGAATTGCTCCATCATTAATTGGTCCATGTCGAGATCTGCGGCGTAAACGAGCTCTCGTGCCTCGGAAACACAAAACTCGCCACAGGTCAGAAGCAGCAAAGGTAAGGTGTGGTTGAAGCGATATTCCAAACTGTTGCGGAAGTTCAGTCGGTCGCCGTAAAGCGGAAAATAACGCTCAGCCAGCTTCTCAAGCCAGCTCATCTGATCAAGATAGGAATAACGCGCCAGCAAGTCATCATTTTTTCCAACAAACTCTTCAATGATCGGGAAGTATTGCCCGGTCACTCGGTAATCGGGTGTGGTGAGCATTGTCTCGCGGAAAAAGAGCACCAGATAGTCTGGCGTTATCGGGGAGACGGCGATGTTATTTTTGATGATCAAGTACCACAATGCCGAAGCTGAGCCGTAGATGACGATGTCGTATGTTTTGATCCCCAGCAGCGCATGAATCTGTTGAAAATCGACATTGTCCCCCAGAGTCGAATCGCCGATAAAAACAGCGTCAGGGATACGGCGTATCAAAGCATTACGGTGAATGGGTCGTACCCGGCTATCGAATTCCGGTTCGATGTTGCGCGGGTAGCGTGTGCCATAGACACTTGGTAGGGTGGTCGACGCTAGCAGCGACAATAAAATAAAAAGTGCCACAAATTGCAGGAAAGTGCGCATTGCCAGTTAAAAGCGGAAGTAAACGAAATCTTGTACGGGCGTGCCGGAGAAGACGACGACCATCACCGCCGCCAGGGCGTAATACGCTGGTTCAATGAGGGGGAGGCGGGTAAAGTAGCGATCGATGAGCAGCTTGATCACCAAGGGAGCGGCGTAGAAAGCAACCGCGGAGAGACTGGCAAGTGTGACGACCCAATCTGCCTGCCCGCGGCTGAATGGGGCAGTCAGCAAGACATTGGAGAACCAATCAAGCGAGGGCGACCGAAAGATTATCCAGCTAAAGATGATGAAGACGAACATGACCGCCCAGGCAGCAACCTGGCGCAGGGCGCCGCGCGGGCTCCAGCTACCCCCAAAGCCAAGTACCTGATAAACTGCAATCAGCACGCCGTGCAGCAATCCCCACAACACGAAATTCCAACCAGCCCCGTGCCACAACCCGCTCAACAACATGGTCGCCAGCGGCGGGATGACCCAGGCGAAAGCCGGGTGAAGCGTCCGCTCGCGCTGCAAAAGGGCGCGGCGAATGGGAAAGAAGAGATAATCCCGCAGCCATTCAGAGAGGGTGATGTGCCAGCGATTCCAGAACTCAGTCGGGGTACGCGCCAGGTACGGGCTGTGAAAGTTCTCGGAGGTCTCAAAGCCGAGCAAGCGGGCAAAGCCGCGCGATAAATCTGTGTAGGCGGAAAAATCCGCCAGAATCTGTAATGTGAACCCAAGTGATGCGGCGAAGGCGAGCACCTTTGATGGTTCGCTGAGCATGAAGGTGCGATTCGCCACCAGAGCAATGCTATCGGCAATGACGATCTTTTTGAACAATCCCATCAATAACAATTGCCAGGCATCGTAGAAAAATTCACCGCGCCACACTCTGGTCTGTTGAAACTGGGGAATAAGTTTGCGGGCACGCTCGATCGGTCCAGCAAGAATCTGAGGAAAAAATGCCACGTACAGAGCGTACTCGACAAAATTTCCGGCGGGAGATTTTCCGGTACGGTAGACGTCGATGATGTAGCTGATTTTTTTGAAAGTGTAGAAGGAGATTCCTAGCGGAACGAAAATGTTGAGCACGACAGCATCAACGCGCCAGCCAAGACTGTTAAGCAGAACCGCTACACTCTCGGAGAAGAAATTAAAGTAGCGGAAAACCCCCAGCGTGCCCAGGTTGAGGGTCAGGCTGATGACCAGCAGTAGTTTGCGTCGGGAATGCCCGCCTGCCAGAGCGCGCCCCAAATGGTAATCAATTACCGAAGAAATTGCCAGCAGAGCGGTATAGAGCACATCAAACCAGGCATAAAACAGGTAGCTGGCAACCAACAGAAAGAAATTTTGACGGTGCGCCTGCCTGAGCAGCCAGTACATGATCAAAATGACGGTGAAGAACAAGACGAAATAGGGACTGGTTAATTCCATTGAGGTGGGGCAGGTTCAGGCAAGGTGATTTGTTAACATAATAAGGGGAATGAACAAACGACGTTGAATGATACCAGCATTTAAGTGATCGACGGGGACTTGATCGCCATTAACCATACTATACCGGATTCGCAGTACGCCTGCCGCATCGCCCTGGGAAAAGCGCACAACGCCCGCATTTGGTCCAGCAACAGAAAATGACTGCGCATCAGCGCCAGTTTTTCGGCTGTCGCCAACAGTTTCACCATCCATTGGCGGATATCCGGCTCTTCGATCACCAGCCGCCCGCCGGGCGCGAGCAACCGCCAAGCTTCTAGTAAGGTCAAGCGTTGATCGCTGACATGATGCAACGAATCCACCAGCAGAATGCGCTCGAAGGCGTTTGCGAGGAAAGGAAGTTGTTCGGAGGAGCTGTTGACCATCTCCAGAGAGCCCTTGCGGCTGGCTTGGCGCAGCATGGGCAGAGAAAGATTCGCAACGATTACCTGCCCGCTGTGTTTGATAAAATATTGCGCTACCCTGCCGGTACCGCCGCCGCGATCCAGTACCCGCTGTCCGGCCTGCAACGCTAGAAGTGACAGCAGCCTTTCCGGTGTTTTGGGTTGGATGAAACGCTTGTAGAATGGAGCGAGCAGGTCGAAATGATCTATTCGCATTGTGCGCGATTGTACTTCGTTCGTATGCGCATATGCAAGAAAATATGAGATAAATTTTATTGTATAATATCAAGAATGTATACTTGTGGTTCTTGCATCATAATTGCCTCTTTGTTGGTGCAGACGCGACCTGTTTCGTCAAACGTTGCGTCTTAGATCCCTGCTGATATTGAAACTGAGTTCCGATGAAAGTTCGTGTTATTGCTCCGGTTGTCACCCGATCCTTTGCGGATTCAACCCTGCCGGTTTATACCGCGGCTGCCCGCCCGGATTGCGAGATCAGCGTGGTCTGCCTGGATTCTGGTCCGGCTTCGGTCGAATCACTGTTTGAAGACGCCTTGGCTGCACCGGATGTGCTACGGAAGACCCGCCAAGCGCAGCAGGAGGACATTGATGCGGTTGTCATCGACTGCATGAATGATCCTGGGCTTGAAGCAGCTCGTGAAGCGGTCTCCATTCCGGTGGTGGGGGTGGCGCAGTCCGCCATGTTGTTTGCTGCCATGCTGGCTGGACGTTTTTCGGTGATTAGTACCGATCGGCGCGATGTGTATGTTGTTGAACGTCTGGTTCGTCAGTATGATGTGGTTAGGCGCTATGCATCAACGCGGTGGGTGGATATTCCGGTGCTGGCGCTTTCTAACGACCGCGAGCGCATGTTGGAAATGCTGGTGGCAGAATCACTCCAGGCAATACAGGAGGATGGCGCGCAGGCGATTGTTTTCGGCTGCACCGGAATGAAAGGGATGGCACGATCGCTTCAGGAGCGATTGGCGCAACAGGGCTGGGATGTCATCGTGATTGATCCGTCACTAGCGGCGCTCAAATGGGCTGAGATGTTGGTAGAGCTGGGACTGGCTCCCAGCCGACGCACGTATCCCCTGCTGGAATGCTCAGCCGTGGCGCAAGAAACTTTTGACCACTCGCACGCGTCACTGGTGGCTTGGGGTGAATTGAATACGAAACCGCATCTGCGCGTGATTGTGCCGGTGACGCGAGGCGACCGCGCCGACAACTGGCTGCTGGAATCGCTGGCAGCTTACCGCGCCGGGGTGCGTCCGGATAGCAAGGTTAGCATCGCCGCCATAGAAGAAGGACCTGCCTCGATTCTCTCGCCCTATTATGTGGTGCAAGCAAGTCCGGCCATTCTCAGCCAGGTGAAGCAGGCGCAGCAGGAAGGTGCTGACGCGGCAATCATCGATTGCATGTACGACCCTGCTCTGGAAGCAGCGCGTGAGATTACCACCATCCCTGTAGTTGGACCCTGTCAGACCAGTATGTATCTCGCCGCCTCGCTTTCACATCGCTTTTCAGTCCTGGGGACGTTGGTAGAACGGCAGCATGACTTTGAAAACCTGGCAACCGGATACAGTTTGACTGACAGGCTGGCGTCGGTGCGGGCTGTTGGTCTTTCGCCCCGCCAGGTGGAACAGCGTCCCGAACGCCTGCTGCAAGCCGCCATCCGGGAAGGTGCGCAGGCGGTTTTGGAGGATGGCGCCCACCTCTTGATCCCCGGTTGCACAGGTATGATTGCGGTGGCTGAAGCGTTGGAACGCGGGCTGTTGGAAAAAGGATTGGATGTGCCGGTGATCGATCCTTTGCGGGCGGCAGCGAAGTTTGCCGAAGCGCTGGTCGATTTAGGGTTGGCGCAAAGCAAACTTACCTATCCCATGCCACCGGTCAAATGGGTTGCCGGGTATCCCCGTTTGGCGGCAACACCCTGAATAATGAGAGGAGTTACTTCACCCACCATGGATGTAACCGAAGCCATTCAAACTCGACGCAGTGTGCGCAGTTATACAGAGCAGACAATCGATGATGAGACGCTTATTAGCCTGGTGCAAGCAGGGGCGGCTGCTCCCAGTGGGAGTAATTCCCAACCATGGGTGTTTGTTGTTGTCCGTCAGCCGCAGCGACGGAAGACATTGCAATCCTTCGCGCCGGGGATGAGCGGCACGCCGCAGGCGGTGATTGCACTTTGCTTGAATCATCAGCGCGCCTCGACGGACTGTTCAAGCTGGCTGGATATGGGTGCCGCCATGCAGAATATTCTGCTGCAAGCCCACCACCTGGGGTTGGGCGCCTGCCCGATTGCCTCGTTCCACGCCCAGGCGATCGTCACGCTGCTTGAGTTGCCCGCACACCTGCACCCCGTGTTGCTGGTGGCGCTCGGTTATCCGCAAAGCGTTCCGCAGCCACCGATGCAGCGCCCGTTAGACGACACGTTGTTTTACGAAAAGTGTGCGAGTAAAGTATGAGCGCAGAAACATTGCGCCAAGATCTGTTTTCATTGATTACCTTTCTGGTGGTCAGCGCAAGCGGACTGAGTAACGAACCAGCCGGGTATGGTACTTTCCGACTACTGGAGGCTGCCGGCAGATTGATGGACATCATGGAGCAGAACGATTTATTGGATGATGCGCTGCGTCGCTTGAAACAGCAGCTTGACCAGCAACGCAGCGACAGCATGGATGATCAACGTTTGCAAGCCTATTTGGAGCGCATGGTGAGCGATCTGGCGATCGAGATGCAGCAGCGTCTATCTGACGATAATATAGACCAACCCAAAATGTTAACGCGCGGCGTAACTTTAGGAGACCGAAGATGCCGAGCCACACATTAAAGACTCTTCAAGACTGTAAGGACTTTCTCAGCGGTGTACGGCTGTTCGGCACCGGTGGGGGTGGACATATCGAATCCGGAATGGAAATGCTGACGGCAGCTCTGGAAGAGGGACACACGCTGCGCTGGATGGACGCCGCCGATATTCCTGAAGGCACTTACAGTTGCACGCCATTCGCTTCAGGTTCTATCTCTGAAGACACCCCCCGCTGCCTGGAGGATATCGACTGTCTTGGAGAACGGCTAGGATTGCAGAACAAGCACGGTTACCGGGCAATTGAGGTGGCGGTGAGGGAACTGGGGGATTACGCCGGGGTCAAGATCGGCGCCATTGTCCCGGTCGAATTGGGCGCTTCAAATACCCCGGCGCCGCTCGTAACTGGGGCGCGCTTAGGAATCCCGGTTGTGGACGGTGATTACAGCGGCAGAGCGGTTCCGCAGGATATGCAAACCACCTATTTTCTCAAGGGCGTCAAAACTTACCCCGCTGCCATTGTAGACTGGTGGGGGAATGTGATCATCCTCAAAGAGACGGTCAACGCCGAGATGGGCGAGCGGATCGGTAAACTATTGAGCGTTGCCAGTTATGGCTTGGTGTATTGCGCTTCGATCTTGTTGACCGCACAGCAAACCCGCGACCTGGTGGTGCCAGGTACGCTGACCCGCAGCCTCGAGTTGGGGCGCGCCATTCATAGGGCAGTCGAAAATAGAAATAACGCAGTTGGCGCTGCATTGGAAGCCCTGGGCGGCTGGCTGCTTTTCAAAGGTGAGGTGATCGAAAAAGAATGGACTGACAAGGACGGCGTGATGGTTGGAACGACTCGTCTCAGGGGCATTGGTGAAAACAGTGGACAGCGCATGGAAGTCTGGTTTTTCAACGAGAACCACGTCACCTGGCTGGATGATAGACCATATGTTTGCAGTCCGGATTTGATCATTCTGGCAGACCCTCAGACCGGCGAAGGGTACACCAACACAGATGTCAAAGCCGGCATGCCTGTAGTGGTATTGGGAGCGCCTGGATATGAATTGTTCAGAAGTGCAGCCGGATTAGCTTTCTTTGGACCGCGCTATTGGGGTTTTGGCTTTGATTACACCCCTATTGAGGCGCTGATTGCGTAACTGCTGAGCATGACGCAGTCAGATTTATTCCCATGGATGATTCCGAACATAGGACATCCGATAAGCTATCTACCAAAAGAAGGAGGAAGAAAAAATGTGTCAATCCCGTAAAGCCCTGTATGTGTTTATGGGCATCCTGATTGTTCTCAGCCTGGCGCTGAGCGGATGTGCCCGCGAACAAGCACCGGCGGAAACCCGGTATGCATTGTATGCCTACAACAGCGAACCGCTGACGAATTGGGACCCAGCCATTGAATTCTCCAACGGCATTCACGTTATGAACAATATCTACGAGCAACTACTGCGCTACGACCCTGAACGTGACGAGATCATTCCCTTGCTCGCAACCGAGTACGATGTCAGCGAGGACGGTCTTACTTGGACTTTTAAGTTGCGCCAGGGAGTGAAGTTCCACGACGGCAGCGACTTCAATGCCGAGGCAGTGAAATTCTCAATTGAGCGCACCATGAGGCTGGGTAGTGGCGCCGCATACATCTGGGATGCGGTGGAAAAGATTAATGTTATCGATGATTACACCGTAGAGTTCCAACTGACGTACCCATCGCCCCTTGATCTGGTTGCCGCCACCGGTTACGCCGCCTTCATCTACTCTCCCAAAGAGCTGCGCGACAACGATGATTGGTTCCAGGCTGGCAACGCCTCTGGCACCGGACCCTACAAGCTCAAGAGCTATGTGTGGGGTGATGAAGTGGTGCTCGAAAAGTTTGATGACTACTGGGGAGGCTGGGCGGATAATCAAATCACCACCGTGGTGATCAAAAAGATCGGTGAGCCGGCTACTCGCCGCCAATTGATTGAAACGGGCGAAGCCAGTGTCACCCACGAATTGCCTTTCTCCGATGTTAATGCCCTCATGGACAATCCAGACGTGGTTGTCGGTGTTTATCCATCCTTCCAGAATCTACTGGCGACCTTCAATACCGAGAAAGAACCACTCGATAACGTGCTGGTGCGCCAGGCACTTTCGTATGCCTTCCCTTACGATGACGTGATCGACTTCACCATTGGCGGCTATGCCTCGCAGTCCAAGGGTGCCGTGCCGGTTGGTATGTGGGGTCACGGCGAGGATCTCTACCAGTACAGCTACAACCTGGACAAAGCCAAAGAGCTGCTGACCGAGGCTGGTTACCCTGAAGGTGGTTTCAGTTTGCTGGCGACCTACCTCTCCGGCGATGAAGCCGAAAAAGGCGCCATGGAACTCTACAAGGCAGAACTTGCCAAGTTGAATATCGATCTGGAAATTCGCGGCATGCCGTGGGACAGTCAGTGGGATCTGGCTAGAAATCCGGACCCCCGCCAGCGCCAGGATATTTTTGTCTTCTATTGGTGGCCTGATCTTCCCAGCCCCTATTCCTTCCTGTACAGCCCGTTCCATTCTGAAGACGAGATCTTCTTCAATCTGGCTTACTACAAAAATCCTGAATTCGATGAGATGATCGATGCCGCCAACGAGCTGACCGCTTTGGATCGGGAAAAAGCTGAAGCCATGTTCATTGACGCCCAAAATATTCTGATCGCAGACGCACCCAGCCTCTTCATCTATGACAAAGAGTACATCTGGGTCACCACCAAGAATTTCACCGGTTTCAAGCCCAACCCGGCTTATCCCACCGTGATCTTCTTCTACGAGGCAACACTTGAGTAGTAAGGCGTAATCCGCTAATCTTGCAAGTGCGCGCCAGCGAAGATATAACCGTTTGGCTGGCGCGCACCTTCGCTTCACCCGTTTACGACTCATCCGACGTGAACGGGATTGAGGTGTCATTTTGATAAGGTTTATCGTCCGCAGATTATTTCTGGGTGGTGTTGTGCTACTGGGGGTGATATTAATTACCTTTTTCCTCGCTCGGGTGGTCCCATCTGATCCGGCAGCTAAGTGGGCTGGACCGCGCGCCACGCCGGCTCAGATCGTCCAAGCCCGCCTCGAACTGGGATTGGACAAGCCGCTGCCTGCTCAGTTCTACAAATACTTGACCGATTTGCTGCAGGGCAATCTAGGTCATTCGCTGCGCACCCGACAGCCGATCAGCCAAGAGTTAAAAGCCAGCCTGCCGGCGACGGTAGAGCTGGTGCTGCTTTCTACCTTAGCAGCCGTATTGATTGGCATCCCACTGGGGGTGATTTCTGCCAAGCGCAAAAACGAGATGGTTGACCACATCAGCCGCCTCTTTTCGGTGGGAGTGGTCTCATTACCTACCTTTTGGATTGGGTTGATTTTGCAGCTAGTCTTTTTTCGCATTCTGGGAATTATGCCGATGGGAGGGCAGCTTTCAACTCACTTAAGACTGACAATGGAAATCCCCAAGATCACCGGCTTTTTGACCTTCGACACCCTGATCACCGGCAATTTTGTGTTGTTTCTCAACGCCATCTGGCATTTGATTCTACCGGGGATCACGATTGCTCTCTACCCGATCGGATTGGTCGCCCGAATGACCCGCTCTGCCCTCCTGGAGATTCTGAACGAAGATTATATCACCGCTGCCCGTTCTTACGGTCTCGCCGAGCGTACCGTGTTGTGGGCATACGCTCTTAAAAATTCGCTCGGTCCGACTTCGACTGTGGTGGCGCTTTCGATCGGCTACACCCTGGTTAATACCTTCTTGACCGAGACGATCTTTGCCTGGCCCGGCATCGGCAGCTATATTGCTACTGCCGTCATCGGGTTGGATTATCCCGCCATCATGGGCGTGACCATTTTTTCGGCGCTCTCGTATGTGGTGCTCAACTTGATTGCTGACATCGTTGTGGCACTGGATCCCCGCGTCAGGGTTTAAGGAGTGGAATGAGCGTTTTGCGATCATACTTCAACAAATCACGCCCCGCCCTGAAGGAATTGCGGTTCTCATTTCACCTGCTCAACAAGAACCGTCTGCAACGCGTTTCGTTGATCATTATTGTTGTGTTATTTCTGATCGCTATTTTTGCACCCTTTATCGCTCCTTATCCTCATTTAATCATGCGCGAGACCAATCCGGTCGATCGGCTTCAACCGCCATCTGCCCGCTACTGGTTTGGCACGGATGAACTGGGGCGTGACCTCTTCAGCCGAGTGCTTTATGGCACCCGCATTTCGTTGCAAACTGCGTTGATTGCAGTTGCCCTGGCGTTGTTAATCGGCGTGCCACTGGGTGCGGTTGCTGGCGCAGTGAGCGGCTTTCTGGACGAGGTCATTATGCGCATCACCGATATCTTCCTCTCTTTTCCACCATTGCTGCTGGCAATTGCGATCGCTGCCTTTCTAGGACCTACGCTTGAAAATGCCATGCTGGCGATTGCCATCTCGTGGTGGCCCTGGTATACCCGTCTGATCCGAGGGCAGGCGGTTTCGATCCGCGAGCGGCAATTCGTGCGAGCAGCCCGGGCGATCGGCACTTCCTCCACGCGCATCATCTTTCAGCACATTTTGCCCAACTGCATGGCGCCGGTGATCGTGCAGGCTTCGATGGACCTGGGTGGTGTGATCCTCACCATTGCAGCCCTGAGCTTTTTGGGGTTGGGTGCCCAGCCGCCAACTCCGGAGTGGGGTCTGTTGATCTCAACCAGCCGCACCTATTTCTTGAACGCCTGGTGGTACAGCACTTTCCCTGGTCTTGCCATTTTTCTGACTGTGTTGGTCTTCAATCTGATGGGGGATGGTATCCGCGAGGTGCTCGATCCCCGCACGCGCAAGGTATAAGGAAACCACCCGTGGAGAAATATTTTGAGATCAAGAACCTGGCGGTCAGTTTCAACACCTTTGAGGGCGTCAAGCCGGTGCTCAATATTGAACACATAGTCATTGACCGCGGTGAGACGTTTGGACTGGTGGGTGAAAGTGGCGCCGGAAAGACTGTCCTTGCACTGACTATTTTGGGATTGCTTCCGCCACATTCCGCCATTATTCATCATGGGCACATCTGGTTCGATGGTGAAGATTTGCTGCAGAAGAGTCAGAAGCAGTTGCAGGATCATATTCGTGGCAAACGTATCTCGATGATTTTCCAAGACCCCATGTCGACGCTCAATCCGGTTTTCAGCGTCGGAGAACAGTTGGGGCGGGTAATCGAGCGGCACCAAAACATCAAAGGCAGCCAGACTCGTAAACGCGCGCTGGAAATGCTGGATCTGGTCAAGCTGCCTGATGCCTCCGATATGTTGCGCAAGTATCCGCACGAGTTGAGTGGCGGTCAGCGGCAGCGAGTGATCATCGCTATCGCTCTCTCCTGTGGTGCTGAGTTTTTGATCGCCGACGAACCTACCCGCAATCTGGACGTGACCATCCAGGCGGGGATCATGAAACTGATCGATGAACTGCAGGACGAACTGAGCATCTCGGTTCTGTTCATCGCTAACAACATGGGGTTGGTGAACGTGATTTGTGATTTTGTCGGCATTCTCTACCGCGGCAGAGTGGTCGAAATGGGCGCCAGTGCTCAGGTGATCCGACAGCCAGCGCATCCTTATACCGTCACCCTGCTTTCGGCGATCCCCCGGAGCAAGTCAGAATCGCTGCGCTTTGCCAAAACCGATTTTCGTCCGGATGTGGATGCTGGTTGTCCCTATTACGCCCGCTGCCCACTGGCGATTGATAACTGCCGCGATGGCATCCCCCCGCTGCGCAATTTTGGTGGGAGACAGCAGGTTGCCTGCATCCGGGCAAAGGAAGGGGTGATGCTGTGAGCCAGGATGCGCTGGTAGTACTCGAAAACCTAAAAAAATATTTTCCGGTGCGCAGTGATTCGCTTCTGCACAAAAAAAACTGGGTCAAAGCCGTTGATGGCGTTGATCTGATGATCCGACGCGGCGAAACCGTTGGAGTGGTGGGCGAGTCGGGCTGCGGCAAGACCACCCTGGTTAACGTGCTGTTGCGTTTGGAAGATCCCACCGAGGGTCGCATTTTTTTCAACGGCGATGACATCACTCGCACCTCGCAAAGAAACCTGCGTAAGATTCGCAAAAATATTCAGATCGTTTTTCAGGACCCCTTCTGGTCGCTCAACCCGCGCATGTTGGTGCGCGATGTGGTCGGCGAGCCGCTCATTGTCCACACCAAGCTCAAAGACGAGCAACTGGTGCAGCGGGTGGGTGACTTGCTGGAGATGGTCGGGTTGCCGCGCGACAGTGTTTACAAGTATCCGCACGAGTTCTCCGGTGGTCAGCGCCAGCGGATCGCCATTGCCCGCGCTCTGGCGCTCGAACCCCGTCTGGTGGTACTCGATGAACCCACCTCTTCGATCGACATCCTTTCGCAGGCACAGATCCTCGATCTACTTTTGCAGCTCAAACGCAAATTCAATCTAACTTATATCTTGATTTCACACGATCTGAGCGTGGTGCACTACATGTCCGACCGGATCGTAGTGATGTACCTGGGTAAAATCGTCGAGCAGGGACCAGCGGAAGCGGTCTTTAACCACCCCCAGCATCCCTATACTCAGGTATTGTTCAACGCCATTCCCAACATCGAGATCGACACGACCGCTGACCTGGAAACCTTGGAAGGTAGCGTTCCCAGCGCCATCAATCCACCCGCCGGCTGCCGCTTCCACACCCGCTGTCCAAAAGTGATGGATATCTGCCGCGCGATGGAGCCGCAAACGCTGAAAGTGGGCGAGCAACACTTTGCCGCCTGTCATTTGCTGATCGGAAGCTCAAGTCACCTATCATTTCAACTCAAATAGGATCAATCTCATGACCACTCTTTATGAATACGAACTGCCCAAAGCCGCTCATATCCTGATGCGGGATCTGTTGCAATTGAAAAGTGGCGAAACCGTTGTCATCACCGCCGATACCCAGTCCGATAGCCGGGTGGTACAAGCGGCAGCTGCCGCGGTGCATTCCTTGGACGCCAAGCCGATGGTAATCATGCTGGCGGCACCGCTAGGGGTGGGCAAGGCGGCAGATCCCATGTTGCCAGTGGACGCACTGGCTGCCGCCTTGAGCCATGCTGACGCCTGGGTTGAATTTAACGAGCAATGGTTGCTATATTCCACCCCCTACGAACGCGCCATGGCGGGTAGCAGCCGTTTGCGTTACATGTGCCTAGTGGGCATGACGGTGGATATGATGGTGCGTTTGATCGGGCGTGTTCCGTTCGACCTGCTCTCCGATTTCATGCATCGCGTCACCGATCTGACTCAAAAATCGCGGCATATGCACATCACCACCCCTGCCGGAAACGACCTGCATTGTGAGTTGTTGCCGAATGAGCGGGTGGTGTCTTGCGACGACGGTTTATGCGCTACGCCGGGGATGCACTTTTTATCCGGACAGATCAGCTTCATTCCCAGGTTCGATTCAATTGAAGGGACGCTGGTCTTTGACGGCACGATCTCGCCACCGTGTGGCTTTCTCAATGAACCGGTTCGGCTGGAGGTCAAGGGCGGGGTTGTCCAGCGCATCGACGGCGACAGACAGGCGGATGAACTGAGTGCCTGGCTTGAAGCCTTCGACGACCCTAACATGTTTCGGGTTGCCCACGGCTGTTATGGCTTTAATCCCGGAGCGCGCCTTTCAGGTAACGTGCTCGAAGACGAACGGGTATGGGGCTGTACCGAATGGGGGCTGGGTTACTTGAGCTGGGTGGATGCCCCTCCCAACGGTATTCCTGCCAAATCGCACTGTGACGGCATCTGTCTCAACTCTTCCGTCTGGTTGGACGGCAGCCAGTTGCTGGAAAAAGGGGTGGTGGTGCACCCCGATCTGAAACCGTTGGCTGATAAGCTACTGCGTGCCTGAGCAGGCACAACGATGCGCATTTCTATTTTGACGTGGAGACAACCAACATGATCGAGCTAAGCCAACATGACCTAGAAGACATTTTATACGGATGCACCATCCTTGGCACCGGGGGCGGTGGCTCGCTTAAAAAGGGGCTGGAACTGATAAATAAAGCGCTGGCGCTCGGCAAGCGCTTCCGGTTGGCGGACTTCAAAGACGTATCGGACGACGCCTGGATCGCCACACCCTACATGTGCGGTAGCATTTCACCCATCACAGCCGAACTCGAAGCGCAGTACGCCGATCTACCCCGGCTGGAAGAACCACTGCCTTATCTGGCGTTCAAGGCGATGGAAGAGTATTTGGGCAAGTCCTTCTATGGTGTTCTCTCCACTGAACTGGGCGGCGGCAATACTGCCGAAGCTTTCTACGTTGCCGCCATGCTCGATAAACCGATGATCGATGCCGACCCCGCCGGGCGCTCAGTACCCGAGTTGCAGCATTCTACTTATTATCTCTACGGCTTGCCCATCCACCCCTTGGCGTGCGCCAATCAATTCGGTGACGTGATTATCCTGCCCAAGGTGGTGAACGATCTACGAGCTGAGACGCTGGTGCGTGCCATGGCGGTGGCGAGCAAAAACTCCATCGGTGTGGCAGACCATCCCGCTCAGGCGAAGGTATTACGCGGAGCAGTGATCCTTGGCGCTATCTCCTATGCCTGGAAGATCGGGCGGTTGTTTCGTGAAGCGCGCGAAAAGGGAATTTCGGCATCACGACACATCGCCAACACTGCCAACGGATTCTTTCTTTTTCGCGGTAAGGTGAACCGGTTTGATTACGACACCGTGGAGGGCTTCACCGTCGGCGACGTTTATATCGACGGCGAGGGTGAATACGCCGGTCAGCAGTATCACCTTTGGTTCAAAAATGAACACATCATTGCCTGGCGTGACGGACAGGTAGATGTGAGTGTGCCTGACCTGATCTGCGTTTTCGACGAACACAGCAACGAACCCAATCTCAACCCCTATTTTAGTGAGGAGATGTTGGTTTCGGTGCTCGGCTTGCCGGCGCCGGCGGAATGGCGTAGCCAACGCGGCTTGGAGATCTTTGGTCCTCGCCACTTTGGATTCGATATTTCCTACGAGCCCGTTGAGGAACGTCACCCACGGGCATAACCCCAAAACAGCAGGGTATAAAAGGTTTGGCAGCCTTCTGGTTGAACAATTAACGGTTTTCTTCCAGTCGAATGCCCTGGTTGGCAATCTGGTTGTGTTCCACATAGCGGCGTGGCATCGCTAAAGATGACCAGCCACCGGCTTCTTGCAAACTGAACGGGTCAGTACCGTGTCGGGCGGCGGAGGTTGCCCAGTAGTGACGGCAATCGTGAGCGCTCAGCCCGGATACCCCAACCCGTTCTCCCAGCCGATTGACGCGCAGCGTGATGGCGCGGTCACTCATGCCGGCTGCACCCAGGCGCTGGCTACGCAGGCTACGTCGCAACAGAAAACCACTCCCTGGCATGTCACCAGCGGTGGCATAAGAGCGCGCTGCCGCCAGCGTGTCATGGCTGAGGCGGTGGATCTGTTCCTTGGCAACCTTAGGACGATAGAAACGCAACAAACCCTCCTGCAAGTCGATCTCCTCAACCGTCAGTGCCGCTAATTCACCTACCCGTAGACCATGATCCAGCAGGAGGCACAGCATCAGACGATCGCGACGTCCCTGAGGGGTGTCAGGCTGTGTCTTGAGGGCAGCAGCCTGCTCGGGCGTGAGCGCGACCGGCAGTGCTTTCTTGTTTCCCAGCCGTTGTCGCGGGCGGCGCTGGTCGAGGCGTTGCTGTTCGCGACGGCTATAGCTGCGCACTGCCCGAATCAGGGCATACTCCTGTGGGCTGAGCGCGCCCGCTTGCATAGCCAGCCGGGCATAGGTTTTCAGCGTCGAAAGCCGGATGTTGACCGAAGATACAGCGTAACCTTGTTGCAGTTGCCAGCGCACAAAGGCTTCAACCAGCCCCCAGGTGATGCCTTGCCAGGCGGGAGGGTCTTCCTGCAGGTTGCCGCACTCCACGCCCAGTTCGCTCAAAAAATCGGCGAACAGCGCCAAGTCTGCTTGCTGGCGACGCAGAGTGTGTTCGGCGCGGCGCTGGTGGTAATCGGCAAAGCGATGGCGGGCAGCGGCGCGGTTGGCGGCGGCGCCGGCTTGTGCCAGCTCTCCGGGCAGCAGCATCTGCCAAGATTTTTCCACTGTTGACTGGAGGCGGTGCTCTTCTGGGTCATGCATAGCTCGTATTATACATTACTTCCGATTAGTATAAATAATCAGAAGTAAAAAAGCGCTAAAATACAAGCCGCCAGAACCCAAAAGCCCGCACAAACAACCGCAGAAATATTAGGTGGGATTTCGCCAGATGTGATCTTCTAGATTGTGAATGACATTGTCTTTCTCTTCGATTGCCTGTTTGATCACGTCGCGGATCGAGATCATCCCGATCACCTTGTCATTCTCCAACACTGGCAAATGCCGGATTTGTTTTTCGACCATCAGCGCAATGCACTGCTCCAACGGCTCTTCCGGGCTGATGACATAAACACGCTCGATCATCAACTGGCGCACAGGCGTTTGCTCCGAGGGTGACTCGACCCGGATAATGTGGCGGGCAAAGTCCCGTTCGGTGAAGATGCCCACGATCTGATCGTTTTCTCGCACCAGCAGTGCGCCAACCTTTTTCTCTGCCATTAATCGCAAGGCGTCGACCAGGGGCGTATCGGGAGCTACAGACCAAACTGTGCCGGGTTTGGATTCAAGAATTTTTCTAACATTGGACATGGTGAATTCCTATTACGCTGCTGTACTCAGTGAGCAATCTGACGACCGAGGATATAGTTTTCTAGCCCTTTGATGGTGGTTTCTTTCTCAGAGATGATCGACTTAACCAGATCGCGGATACTGATCATCCCGACCAACTGGTTGTTTTCCAGCACCGGCAAATGGCGGATCTGTCGGTCGCTCATCAGGGCCATGCACGCATCCAGGCTTTCCTCAGGGCTGACAAAATAGACCGGGTATGACATGATTTCTTTAACGGGGAGATCTAGGCACAGATCACCGCTATCTGCCACCTTCAGAACGTAATCTCGCTCTGAAACAATGCCTTCGATTCTTTCACCCACCATTACCAGCAGTGCACCGAGGTTGTGTTGCGCCATCAATTGCAATGCCGCTTGGATCGTGTTACCCGGAGCGACCCGGTGCACCACCCCGCCTTTGATATCCAGAATGCTTTTAACCGTTGCCATACATTAATCCTCTTTCTGAGTAGATTCAAAACTGGAAAGGCAAAAAACTGCCACAAGCAGTTTCACAAGCATGCTCCATAACTTAAATTGTATTGAGGTCTTTGGTATCCGATCGGGCTATTTTGCTTTATTATCCACCAAGGTTCACGTTCAGGCAAGACCTGGTTTACAGCATCCAAAAACCTTTTTAGGATGCAATACAGAGGGCTGAACCAGATTGTTCTCAGAAACCCTAGGATGAAAACTCAACCTGGCATCCGCAGCGCATTGGTTGGACAGCGGCTGAGGCACAAGCCGCAGGCAGCGCAAAGATCCGGGGTGAGCTGAATCTTTTTATTGTGCAAGTTCAGGGCGTGGTAAACGCAACTGGTAACGCACAAGCCACAGCCGGTGCAGGCTTCGGTATTCACTACCGGTGGTAAATCCATCACGGGCGCGGCGCGTTGCAACGCCATGCCGCGAGTTTCTGCTATCGTTCGATAGCCATGGTTGTTTAACCAGGCATCCACCTCTTGGGCAATTTTTCCAAAAACCGTCAGTCCCTTGGTGATTGCAGCGGTGCAAACCTGAACGGCAGTTGCGCCTGCCATAAGAAACTCGATCACGTCCACGCCCCGGCTCACCCCACCGACAGCAATAACTGGAATATCCACGCTGCGAGCGATGGCGTAGACAGCTCGCATTGCAATCGGCTTCAGGGCGGGACCGGAAAGCCAGCCGTAACCTTTTCCGCCCATCCACAACCTCCCTCCGTTCTCAATATCGATTGCCAGCGTTGGACCAAATGAATTTATGGCAACGATTCCATCCGCTCCGGCAGTCTGGGCAGCAGATGCCGCTTCTTGGATGTCGCGAAATGGACTAAGTTTGAGCAACACCGGCAATCCGGTTGCATCCTTTGCGGCACGAATGGCATCCTGCATTGGTTTTACGTCTTCACCAATATAATGCGTGCTCAATTCCAAAGCGTCTGCAAACGGCAATACTCGCGGTGCAAGGGCAGCGATTTCTGCAGCCGTGTAACCCAGGCTGACGATCACCGGCACGCCAGCGCTTCGCACTTTGGAATATTCAGTCTCGATCCATTGTTCAGGCGACAGCTCAGACCAAAGCTCTGTATTCAAGAAGTAGGCCCTAAAATCCGCCATGTTGGGCTGTGGGACTTCGGCAGCAGCGATCGAGATGGTCTTGGTGACCAGCGCCGAAGCGCCACCGGCGGCGCAGGCTAAGCCGCCTGCACCATTGCGCACTGGAGGGCCTGCCGCCGTCATCACCGGATGACTTAATTGCAAATTACACACACGAACGGATAAATCAGCCATTCAATACTCCTTGGCGGGGAATCGGTATCCGCAATTGTATCTGATCTTTTGACCATTACAGGGAATTCTAACGGGTAACAAACCGAACACAACCCAACCGCAGAAACTCAACCCCCGACGATGAACGCCATCAACATTAAACGATCTCCGTCCCGCGGGCTGTCATCCAGCATACGTTCCAGGATGACGTAATCGTTCACTATTAAAACATTGGCATTCAACAACGCATTTCCTTCAGGATTGATAACCACGCCCTTCAACGCCGGGTAGGTCCCCCCTAATTGGCGGATAATTTGATTGTAGGTTGCGCCATCCGGAAGCGAAAGTACGAGCTCTTTCGACCCGATGATGGCGGCAGCAATCCCGGAAACAGCGAGCGTAATTTGCATAATGAGCAACCTTTGCTGGTATTATATACTGTTGCGAACACTCTTCGCGGTAAGCGAACTTACAGATCGAATATATTTAGTTGTCGTTGGTTGATTATTCTTGTCATATCACATTTCTGGCAGGGGGATTTGCCCATTACGGCGCAGCGTTTTGGGTGCATTCCACAAAACCACGCCAACCGCCATCACCACCATCAGAGCGAGTTGAATCTGGCGTACTTCTGGCGTAATTTCCAGTAACTCGCCACTCGAATTTTGTATCCAGTGGAACAGAATGACCGCCAGAATACTTCGGCAGGTCTTGTTGTAAACCCACGTGTATAGAATGGCGGCGGGCACGAGGCTGTACAATAAAGTCCACGGACCCGGTGGTGTGTGCCCAAAGGCTGCATAATATCCAGGCAGTATGTAAAGCGGTAGATGCCAGACCCACCAAAAACCGGCGGTCACAAGTCTGGCGGCGAGCGCGTTCCAGCGCAATTGCAGACGATCGAGCAAGTAGCCGCGCCAGCCAATCTCCTCCGGCAGCGGACCAATGATCAGAATGAATGAGAGAAAGATAATCAGTTGAGCCGGATTTGCAACCAAGTTTTCTGAACTACCGAGATCAAATGGTTGAACAGAAGCGCCAGTCAAAACCGCAAGGGCAGCCGCGATGAGCGCAAGCACCGGAAACGTCACCAGGGGATGACCGCCCACCAACGACCGGTAATGTACCGAGGATCGATGATGCGTCTGCCAAGCTCCGTAATTCCACTTCCGGCATGAACCACCCAGCTTATCACCAAACCGCCCAACATGACCCCCGCTCCGCCGATGTAAAAGAAGATAACGCCAGGCATATCCCAGATGCTTGTTCCCAAAAAGGCGGCAATTGCCCAGAAGAACCAGGTCCATCCATGAGAAAAGGAAAGAAACCCCACCAAGTCACGTACACCCGAATGCCCCGCGCTTGTTGTAGCTGTTCTGTTTTTCGGCAGCATTTTAATCCCTTCCATGAATGCGCAGAATAAATTTATCTAACAGGCAGCGAAGCGGATACTCATAGCGCTCGGCGAAGGGTTGAGTCATGGGCTACTCAGCACAGTTGCTTAAGCTTGCTCAAGCGCCTGGGCGAGATCCCATAATATATCCTCAATGTCTTCAATGCCGATGCTCAGTCGTATAAAATCAGGTGACACCCCTGCGCTAGCCTGTTGTTGCTCATTGAGCTGGCTATGGGTTGTAGTTGCTGGATGAATCGCCAAACTCTTCGCATCGCCCACATTGGCAAGATGGCTGAACAGTTTCAGGTTTTCGATGAATCGTTTGCCCGCCTCGGCTCCCCCCTTAATGCCAAAACCAAGAATGGCGCCGGCGCCTTTGGGGAGATATTTCTGAGCGGCGATATACTCCGAGCTATCCTTCAATCCCGGGTAAGCAACCCAAGCCACTTTGGGGTGGCTGTGCAGCCACTCGGCTACCGTTAGCGCATTCTGCACATGGCGCTCGATTCGCAGGCTGAGCGTCTCCAAACCCTGAAGGAACAGGAAGGCGTTAAAGGGAGAAAGGCACCCGCCAAAGTCGCGCAAAATTTGGACACGCGCTTTGATAATGAAAGGCGGGAGACCAGCGGCTGCCAGATCGGCGTAGATCAAACCATGATAACTGTCATCGGGGGTGTTGAAATTTGTAAAACGCGGGTTCCCCTTCCAGTCAAAGTTGCCTCCATCAATGATAATCCCACCAATCGAAGTACCATGCCCGCCGATGAACTTGGTCGCAGAATGGACAACAACATTAGCGCCCCACTCGAAGGGACGAAAAAGGTAGGGTGTGGCAAAGGTATTGTCAATCATCAGCGGAATGCCAAACTCCCTGCTGATTTCCGCTACTTCCTCAAAGGGGAAAATATTAATCAGCGGGTTGCCCAACGTCTCCCCATAAAGAAGCTTGGTGTTAGAGCAAATCGCTCGGCGAAAATTTTGTGGGTCTTTGGGATCGACCAGAGTGACATCGATCCCCAAGCGAGGGAAGGAGTAAACAAACTGGTTGTAGGTGCCGCCGTAAAGCGTAGAAGCTGAGACGATGTGGTCGCCCGCCCCCACCAGGGTAAAAATCGCCTGAGCCTGTGCCGCATGCCCTGAGCTGGTGGCTAATGCTCCCACCCCGCCCTCGAGACTGGCGATGCGTTGTTCAAAGACGTCGGTAGTGGGGTTCATGATGCGGGTGTAGATATTCCCGAACTCCTTCAAAGCGAAGAGTTTTGCAGCATGTTCGGTGCTTTGGAATTGATAAGAAGTGGTCTGATAAAGAGGTACAGCCCGGGCGCCGGTGGTGGGGTCAGGCTGCTGTCCCGCATGAAGCTGACGGGTGTTAAACCCAAATTGGTGTTCCTTCTTGCTTGTTGTCATGATACTCTCCCATAAATGATTTGAGCACAATTCACATCACCAGTCGATCCACAATCAATATGGACCAAAAAATCATCTTTAAATAAGTCTACGGCACATCGCCCTTTTCTCTTTGCTGGTTACAAGCCCGGTGATGAAAAGCGATTCAACCGATTCAGATCGTACGGCGTTTCCTGGTAAACGTAATAATTGATCCAATTAGAAAACAAGAGATGGGCGTGTCCACGCCAGCGCACCAGCGGGGGTTGAAACGGATCATTGTCAGGGAAATAATTCACCGGAACAGCGATCGGTAAATCGGCAGCCAGGTCGCGTTCATACTCTCCTTTCAGAGTGTCTGGGTCATACTCGGAGTGTCCAGTGACAAAAATCTGTCTGCCATCGCGGCTGGCAACGATGTAAACGCCTGCCTCGTCCGATTCAGCGAGAATTTTTACCTGTGACACTCTTTCTACATCCTCCTTGCGAACCTCGGTGTGCCTTGAATGTGGGGCGTAAAAAACATCATCAAAGCCGCGTAACAATCTTACATTCTTTTCGATAAGCCGATGGCGGAAGACACCAAACTGCTTAGCCGACAAGGGGTATTTAGGAATGCCAAACTGGTGATACAGGGCAGCCTGTGCTCCCCAGCAAATGTAGAACAGGGAAAATACATTTTCAAGTCCCCAATCCATGATCGCTTTCAGCTCATCCCAATAGTCGACCTGTTCAAAGGGTAAATGCTCCACAGGCGCGCCGGTGATGATCAGGGCATCGAATTTTTGATGCTGGATTTGATCAAAAGTCTGGTAAAAGGTGACCAGATGTTCCTCAGAGGTATTCTTGCTTTGATGGGTGCGGATGCGAACCAGCGTAATCTCAACTTGCAAGGGCGTATTCCCAAGCAATCGCAAGAGCTGGGTTTCTGTGGCGATTTTGGTCGGCATCAAATTAAGAATGGAAACCTGGAGCGGCCGAATATCTTGATGAATTGCCCGCGATTCATCCATAACAAAAATGTTTTCTGATTCCAATATCTTTCTGGCAGGAAGATGATCATGGATTTTGATAGGCATTTCTTTATCTCCTCTGGTTCAAAATAAAAAAACGGGCTGCCCTGTCAGGCAGCCCGTTGCTTTGAAGAATGGGTTGGGATGTGCTAAACCACTAATCCCTCCACACAAGCCGCCTGTGGGAGTAAGCCGGGCATGACCATAACCATCATTAATCCTGTGGCTTTCATGTCAATTTGCGGTAAGTGTGGAGTGGTTTGTTTCATCTGGCATCACCAATGGACAGTATCATAGGGCAAAAGCAATAAAAAGTCAATGGTTAGATCGTTCAGATTCGCCGCTGTCTGCCAGTTGCAAAAAGTAGCGGTGAAAGCGGTCATCACCGGTCAGCTCGGGGTGAAAGGCGGTCGCCAACCAACGGCGCTGACGGGCTGCCACAATACGCCTATCCGCGAGGAACGCAAGCGCAAGCGCATCTCCCCCCAGCGCCTGGATGAGCGGCGCCCGGATAAAAACCGCGCGAAAAGGTGCCGCGTTGCCATCAACTTGTTTCAATTCCGGGATATCCAAATCGATCTCAAAACTCTCGACCTGGCGACCGAAGGCATTGCGCTCGATGTGCATGTCCATCACACCCAGGAGCGGCTGAGCGGTTCGAACGTGCTTTGCTAGCAGGATTGCCCCAGCACAGGTACCCCATACCGCTCTTTCTCGGGAGAACGCCCGCAGCGCCTCCAGCAAGCCTGACTCAGATGCCAGCATGCCAATGGTGGTTGACTCGCCACCAGGGAGGATGAGCGCCTGTAAACCATCCAGGTGCTGAGGGCGGCGCACCTGAACCACATCCACCCCCAGGCGTTCCAGTATCGCCTGGTGTTCGATAAACGCTCCCTGCAAAGCCAGAACACCGACCTGCATTCCTTCTACCATCCTCTATCTGCGGTACGCTCCTGCTCAGGCACCTCGCTCACCTGCCGTCCAACCATTGGTTCACCCAGGTTACAGCTCACCTCCGCCAGAATTTGCGGATCGTTGAAATGGGTCACCGCTCGCACGATTGCCGCCGCCCGTTTTGCTGGATCACCCGATTTGAAAATCCCCGAGCCGACAAAAACGCCATCGACGCCCAATTGCATCATCAAAGCTGCATCCGCGGGCGTGGCAACGCCACCGGCGGCGAAGTTGACCACCGGCAGGCGCCCCAACTGGCGCGTTTCCAACGCCACCTCATAGGGTGCGCCAATCTCTTTTGCAAACGCCATCACCTCTTCGGGCGGCAGACTCAGCAGACGCCGCAACTCACCCAGCACAGTGCGTATATGGCGTACCGCTTCTACCACGTCACCGGTACCCGCCTCACCCTTGGTACGCACCATTGCTGCCCCCTCGCCAATACGGCGCAGCGCTTCGCCCAGGTTGCGTGCACCACAAACAAAGGGCACCTTGAAATCATGCTTGAGAATATGATGCGATTCGTCCGCCGGGGTAAGCACCTCTGATTCGTCTATGTAATCAACGCCGATGGCTTCCAGAATTTGCGCTTCGACAAAATGACCAATGCGGCACTTCGCCATCACCGGGATGCTGACCGCTTCCATGATCTTTTGAATCAAAGCCGGATCACTCATTCGCGCCACGCCGCCATGGGCGCGAATATCCGCCGGTACACGCTCCAGCGCCATCACCGCACAGGCGCCCGCATCCTCGGCAATGCGCGCATGCTCAGGTGTGACCACATCCATGATCACGCCCCCTTTGAGCATCTGCGCCAACCCCTTTTTGACCGTAAAGGTTGCCACTTGCTGTTCCACGCAAGCCTCCTGTTACAAGAACCCGATTATTCTGCCAGGACAATACAAACTCTGAACAGAATCGTTCTGACCCTTGATTTTACCACCCGTTCACCCACCACCACAGAGAAATACGCAACCGCCGCCCAGGGGAACGGACAGCGGTTACAAGAACTTTTATCTGAAAATTGATAATGGTGGATTAGTCTGCCGCTTCCACCCGCATCAGCACCGCCCGCACCACCACCCGCCAGCGATACGAATCGTTCGCTTCATCATAACCACGGCAGGTGATCAACGTCAGCCAGGAACGCTGTTCGGGGGTGATCACACTCACATCATCCGGGCGTACCCAGGTTCGTACCGAGCGCACCTCGTAGATGTAGCGCTCACCCCAACCATGGACGACAATCTGCTGACCCCAACGCATTTTTTGGAGGTCAATAAAAGGACCGGGGTTGCCGTTAGCATCGTAGACATGAGCAGTGAGGGCGGAATTTCCACTCCAGGTGGGAAAAGCGGTACCCTCCAGATGTCCAACCTGCCCGCCCAGCCATTCCAGTCGCCAGCCTTGCTTGTCCAACGGCACTCCCACAATAGAAGCATTGACCCTCAGCGAGGGGATTTCTAAACGTAAATCGCCCATCCCGGTATAAAGTAGACTCTGGGGCTGTTCAGCAATAGCGGTATACACACCCGGCGCAAAGCCGGTTGCCGGTAATGCCGTCGGCAATTCGCCTGGTAACGGACTGGCATTCCAGGCTTCAGACGAAGTCGCAACCATCTGTTCACCGGAATCATCTATAACACCGTCTCCGTTTAAGTCGACATCGATCGTTGCGGTATTCTGAACTTGCCGAACACCAGAGTTTGCCCGCGTATGAAAAGTGATCCAAATAGCGTTCTTGGCATTATCCGGTTCAGTGACGCCGAGGTCGGGACCTAAACTGCCCTCCCAGATGATGCGCCCGCGCGGATAATCCAGAGTCGGTCCTTCGTAATAACACAAACTCGTCGTGGTGACCGACCCAGTCGGTGCGGTGCACGAAACACCTTCATTGGTCGAGCCAGCGGGGGCGCCAATTGGCACTGCATATCCGCTAGGTTCACCGGGAATCGGAACGAATGCCGTGCCGACTGGAATAGGATCGTTCACCCGGGCGTTGACTGCCACAATATTGGTATCGTTAATCCAAACCATTGTCCAACGTAGAACCGGTCGCCCGGACCCATCCACTGTTTTGATCCCAAAAGGCGGATCGAACAGATTCGGCCCAAAATCGATCGATGTTGGATCATTATTATCAGTCGGGTCGCCGTCCTCATCCGGGTCGGGATCATCACCGTCTTGTGAATTATCCGCTGCCGAGTCATCGTCCGTACTGGCGATTGCCGTGTTCAAAAACGGCCCGGAACTGGCGGGAACGACTCGCACAACAAGCCGGATTGTCCCGTCTTCGCCCACTTCCAGAGAATCGGAGCCATCCAACAGCTCTGGATCTGCGCCCCCGTTATACCCCGGGTTGATCGAGAAATTGCTGCTCGTCAGTGACTCGACCGTAAAAACGGTCGGCGAAGGGAATGTTGTCGTCAAGTCATCGGTCACTTGAATATTGTTCAGAGTGACATTGCCGTAGTTCAGCACCAAGATTTCAAAAATGACGTCCCACGTGCCAGGACTGACCTGTACAGGACCACTCACCACCCGCTTGGCTACACCAATAAGCGGGGTGAACGTCACCGTCTCGCTGGCGCTGCTCTCGCCCGTCTGATCGCTGTCCGCGGTCGCCTTGTTGGTGTAGCTGCCGCGGTCAATGTCCGCCTGCGTCACGCGGTACGTCGCCGCGCAGCTCATGCTCGCCCCGGGCGCCAGGCTCGCCGGTTGCGCCGGCGTGCACACCCCCAGCGTTGCCCCGGGATCGCTCGCCACCACCCCCGTCAGCGTCACGTTGCCGGTGTTCGCCACCACGATCTCGTACTCGATCTCGTCGCCCACCCCGTAAGGACCGCTCGAACTCTCAGCCTTGCTCACGCTCATCGCCGCGCTCTGGGTGAACGTCACCGTCGCGCTGGCGCTGCTCTCGTCCGTCTGATCGCTGTCCGCGGTCGCCTTGTTGGTGTAGCTGCCGCGGTCAATGTCCGCCTGCGTCACGCGGTACGTCGCCGCGCAGCTCATGCTCGCCCCGGGCG